>JBAQIQ010000170.1:0-1869 GCA_049288935.1 Candidatus Competibacteraceae bacterium | reverse complement strand
ATCCCGGACGTGGCGAGTTTTGTCGGCGCTGACGCCAGCGGCAGTTTCGGCATCCTGCCCGGCCGCGCCCGCTTCCTGACCGTGCTGGACTACGGTTTGGCCCGGTTTCAGATCGGCGACCAACCCTGGCGTTACCTGGCCTGTCCGGGCGCAGTGCTGCATTTCGTCGCCAACACGCTGTTCATCAACACCCGCCGCTATCTCGTGGACGACGACTACGGGCGCATCTCGGCGCTGCTGGCCGGACAACTGGCGCGGGAAGAGGCGGAGCTGAAGACGGTCAAGGATAATCTGCAACGGCTGGAACAGGAGCTGTTCCGGCGCTTGCGCCAAATCGACCGGTGGCGGTCATGAACGACGAACACTGGCGGCAGGACGTGGCGCGGGACACCCGGCGACTGGCCGAAGCCGGGCGCAGTCGCCGTTCGCTGCTCGCCCAGACCGTGTTCCTCGGCACCCTGTCGGTGCTGTTCCTGCTGCCGCTGATCGGCGGCGCCTACCTTGGCCGCTGGCTGGACGGGTTGCAGGAGGGCTACTCGGTGCGCTGGACGGTGAATCTGATCCTGCTGGGTCTGGCGCTCGGCGTCCTCAATGTCTATTTCTTCATCCGCCGGCACTGGTGATGGATACCATTCCGGTGGTCTTTTATCTTGGCCCGTTCGGCATCACCGCCACGGTGGTGACGACCTGGGGCATCCTGCTGGCGCTGGGGCTGCTCTGCCGGGGGTTGACCCGCCGGTTGACCACCGAAAATCCGGGCCTCGCGCAAACCCTGGTTGAGGGCGTGGTGGAGACCATCGAAGCCGCCATTGCCGCGGTGCTGCCGGAAGAGACCCGGCGCATTCTGCCCTTCGTCGGTAGCCTGTGGCTGTTCGTCGCCACCGCCAATCTCACCAGCCTCATCCCGGGCTTGCATTCACCGACCGGCGACCTGTCTGCGACCGCGGCGCTGGCTTTTCTGGTCTTCCTCTCAGTGCATTGGTTCGGCATCCGCAGCGATGGCCTCAAAGCCTACCTGCGCCACTATCTGGCCCCCAACCCGATCTTGTTGCCGTTTCACCTGCTGGGCGAGCTGTCGCGCACGCTGGCCCTGGCGATCCGGCTGTTTGGCAACATCATGAGCCTGGAAATGGCGGCCCTGCTGGTGCTACTGGTAGCCGGGCTGCTGGTCCCGGTGCCGGTGTTGATGTTGCACGTCATCGAGGCGCTGGTGCAGGCCTACATTTTCGGGATGCTGGCGCTGATCTACATCGCCGGCGGTATCCAGTCCCGCGAAGACTCTGCTTCCCGATCCAAAGGAGATACCCCATGAGCGACATGTACTGGTTTGTCCTGGTTTCCACCGTAGTGGCGGCGCTGGCCATGGTCGCAGGCATCATCTTTCCGGCCATCGCCATGGGCCGCACCATCACCCAGGCCCTGGATTCGTTGGCGCGTCAGCCGGAGGCGGAGAAGTCCATTTCCCGCACCCTGTTTATTGGTCTGGCGATGATCGAGTCGCTGGCGATCTACGTACTGGTGATCGTCCTCATCATCCTGTTCCGCAATCCGCTGCTGGAATACCTGCTCAAGTAGGCGCGCCATGGCCATCGACTGGACCACCTTTACTCTGGAAATCATCAATTTTCTGGTGCTGGTGTGGCTATTAAAGCGCTTTCTCTACCAGCCGGTGCTGGAGACGCTGGCCCGGCGCCGCGCTGGCATTGAGCGCACCCTGAGCGAAGCGCGGGAGGTGGAAATCCGTGCCGACGCCTTGCGAACGCAATTCGAGAACCGGCTGGCCGACTGGGAGCAGGAAAAGGCGGCCTTGCGGGTTGGGTTCGAGCAGGAACTCACCGCCGAGCGGTCGCGCCAGATGCAGGCGCTGGC
>JBAQIQ010000169.1:0-4562 GCA_049288935.1 Candidatus Competibacteraceae bacterium | reverse complement strand
TCTGCGCCGGCTTCCTGCGCGTCCCGGACGGGAACGAGCCCCTGGACGCCTCCGCTGTCCACCCCGAGGCCTATCCCGTGGTGCGCCGCATCCTCACCCAGGCCGGCAAGGGCATCCGCGAGCTGATCGGCGACGTGGCGACCCTGCGCCGCCTCAATCCGGCGACCCTGACGGACGATCAGTTCGGCCTGCCCACGGTCAAGGACATCCTGGCGGAACTGGAGAAGCCGGGCCGGGACCCGCGTCCCGAGTTCAAGGCGGCGGAATTTAGGGAGGGGGTCGAGACTCTGGATGATCTCAAGGAGGGCATGGTGCTGGAGGGGACGGTGACCAACGTCACTAATTTCGGCGCCTTCGTCGATATCGGCGTCCACCAGGATGGGCTGGTGCATATCTCGGCCCTGGCGGACCGTTTCGTCAAGGATCCCCATGAGGTCGTCAAGACGGGAGACTTGGTGAAGGTCAAGGTGATGGAGGTGGATAAGCCCCGGAAGCGGATCGCCCTAACCATGCGCTTGGGGGATGAGCCGGGGGCCAGGACCGCCAGTCAGGAGATGCGCGGCGGGTCCGATGCCCGATCCAAGCCCGGCGCCAGCCCCCGTGCCGATGCCAGATCCGATCGGGCCACGCCCAATCGCAAGTCAAGCCCCGCGCCAGCGTCTGGCCCGGCGGCGACCGCCCCCGGAGGGGCTATGGCCAGCGCCTTCTCCCAGGCCAGGGATGGCCTGAAACGCCGCTGAATCCGAAGGTAAGGAAGGAGCCGGAAAGGGGCCTCTTGTCACGCTCTGGAGCGTCAGACGCCCCCCAGGTCCAGGCCAACCTACCCCCCGACCACGCCCAGGTGTGCGGCTCCCAGTACTACCCCTGACAGGACCGACCCTGCTCAACCATCCCATCTACAGCAGAAGGCGGTCGCCGAAGACATCGACTACCGTCACCGCCACAGCCTGGACCGGGCCTTGTTTTACCGCCTGCTCGCCGACCGGCAAGCCGCTCCCACGGGTGCAGGCGCTGATTCAGGGCGCCTCGCTGGACCTGGACGGGATGCACGGCACGGCTGGTGGTGACCATCGCTCCTCTCGTAACACCACTCCTTAGTAAAGACGGAGACGATCGATGGAAATCAAGGCAACGATGAAGCCGGGGCAGAACGGGACCAAGCGATACATGGAGAAGTATGGGGACCGCCTTCTATACGTCCGTTATCGATATGACAAACCAAAAGGCAGGCGATACACTACCGTTGAACTGATCGAGGAAGACGCAAGCTGGGCACCGGAATCGGACGGGGTGATTGCTGGGCAGTCGCTCTACGCCCCCAACCACCCCCTTGCCATCCGGGTGGACTATTGGGAAACCGAACTCAGAGAAAGGATCAAGGCTGCGGGCGGTATCTGGAGACCGAGGCAAAAGCTATGGGAGCTTCGCTACGCCGATGTGGTAGCCTTGGGTCTGGAATCCCGAGTGGTAGTACCTGAACCCCCTTAACCTGAGCACCATGCTCGGGTATATAGATATAGATGTAGATATCTACATTTAGGTTTCTTTGTAAATTAGCGCAATACGCTGGGCCTGTCGGCGCAAGGTCATTTTTCTCTGTTGTACCCGATGCTTACCGTGGTGAAGAGTGGAATCAACCCCTATTCGTAAGTGAAAGGATTCGTGAACTTAATGAACAAGCCTCCAAGTGTTACATCCTACATCAGGAAATAGTCTCATTATGCAAGCAAACGCTAAAATGCTAACAAGTCAGTCAAAGGGACGCGCCGCCCGTTGGCGATTTTAAAGTTCGGTTTTTTATCAAGGTTCGACGGCTTCGCTTAAGCTCAGTGAGCTGCGCGCCCCTTACCGTAACGTTAGGCAACTTTCAGACCTCGCACACAATTATGATGCAAACACAGAACCAAGAACGTTTCGATAGATTGCGGGCACTCGCACCGGTGGACGCCGTGCAGGCATGGCTCGACGGAGACTTTGGCATCGGTGATGAGCCAGCGATGATTGCTGCCATTCGCCGGGATACACGAGTTTCACTTTCTGACGACGATATCATCGATGCTGTTTGCGACGCGATGGATGAGGGATTGGATGCTTCAGCCTGCTTGGAGCGTCTGACCACGCTGAGATGATTTATGAGAAAATTACAGATCACACCGCCTAACAAGGCGCTGCATCCGACCACTCAACCGCGGCGCGGTTTCGCGGCGGCTGAGCTTGGTCGTTCGACGTCACGAGCGACGTGATAATGTTCATCATCGCGATCGGCACCATCTCGGGTGCATCTGCGCGCCCAACGCTCGCGGCCTTCCGCGCCAGATCATGCGCGCCTCCTGGCGGTATCGAAGAAAACGAATGGCGCGCGGTTGTCAACAAGGGAGTAAGTCCATGAACAAATCGATGCGTGAAATGATGGGTATCCTCTCGGGCGCGACCGCCTTCGTTGGTGTGATGCTTAGTGGAGCCCCGGATGCCTGGGCGCAGCAGACGGCCAAGGTGCTCAATCAACAGATTGTGGGAACGTGGTCGCTCGCTGAGCAGTGGGCGGAGCAGGACGGTAAGAAAACACAACGTTTTGGGCCGAATCCCAAGGGCATTGCAATATTTGAGGGCAATGGCCGCTTTGCCCAGATTGTGCTACGTCCAGATCTCCCCAAAATCGCGTCCAACAACGCGATGACAGGGACGGCGGACGAAAACAAAGCGGTCGTGCAGGGGAGCGCGGCCTTTTACGGTGGTTGGTCCGTTAACGAAAATGACGGCTCGGTAAGTACACATATCGACGGTAGCACCTACCCCAACTGGGACGGCCAGGATCAAAAGCGGACTGTCTCCATTTCGGGAGATGAGATGAAATTGTGCGTTCCAGGCGCACAGATTGGCGGAACCGCCTGCGCCATCTGGAAACGCGTCAAGTAGGCAGTCAGCAGAAGGACGGGGAGGTGTCGCCGAACCAGCGGTTCGAGCGGACCCGTTCCGGCGGGCTTCGCCCGCCTACGCGGGCCGCTCAACCGCAACGTTAGGCCCGTCGTTAGCGAGATTGGAAACTGAAAATGCTGGCAACGAATCGACAAAAGAAAGTTCTCAAGTTCTTTGGTGTTAGGTTCCATGAGAAGATTTCATTAGGAGCAGCAGGCTGGGAGCTTGGGACCATTTTCTCAGACGAAAACAATGCAGAGAAATGGAGAAGATACCTATTCCTTACGAGAGATTTTGGGGCAGACTCCGCTGACCTGCTGTCCTACCAGGAGGAGCAAATTGAACGTATCCAAGTTCCGGAAGACTGGAGTGCGCGCAAAGAAATCCAGAAATTTCACGAAGAAATGGCCGCTCATATTCTCGCGAGCGAATCTCCTTATGATACTCCCCAACCCGATATAGTTTTCTCTGGCCATAGCTTTTGCTTCACCGGAAAATTTGATTTTGGCCATAGGGCTGCTTGTGAAAATGTAATCAATGAAAAAGGCGGTACTCCGGCCAAAGGTGTTTCAGGCTCTCTTGATTTTCTCGTGATCGGAACGCAAGGCAGCCCAGACTGGAAAAGAGGAACATACGGAAACAAAATTGAAAAGGCTATCGTATTAAGACGAGAACACGGGAAGCCTGTAATCGTTTCTGAGGATCATTGTTTCAGCTTCCTATAGAGCGGAAAGCAGGCCAGGCTCAATTATGAAACCAAAAAATGGCCTAACCTACGCCTCAAAAGCGAGCGCGTGCCACGGGCGTCGTGCTAGTTCGTAAGCTCATTAGGGGCGCGCGCCGCTTTAGGCTTCACGTTAGGCCGCATAGATCAACCTTTGGACACCCCCAACATGCCGAGATTCATTGCCATCAAGATTCACTACGATCATCGCAAAGAATTAGCGGCACATCTGAAATATTCCACACTTCCTACCTCCAAGCAGTACAAAGAATATCTTCAACTCTTTCGCAAGGAAGGCCGAGGCGGCGACGGGTTTCATGAATGCCTAAATTTCCAGATCTCTGAAACAGACCCAGTAAGAATATATATTCCACCAACTTGCCTGCCTGCTACGTCAAATTTGGACGACGAGTTCGTCATATTCTCGTTCACGTACAAATCGGACAAGGAATTGTCGTCAAGCATTGTAGGAGTACACGCCGGCGCAAAGATGCTGAGCAACGAGCCAGGTGGAGTGCCAAGAAATGATGGCATGCACATAGAGGGCGTGGATTCGCTTGACTATCACGCAGAGGCACCGCCGAATCTAGTCACCTTAATTTATCTAGCCGTTCAATACGATCCAAGCCTCGGAATCCATACGAAGGTCTATGACCGATGGGGTTTTTGCCTTCGATACATAGATGAGCATCACGCCGCCAGAATTGTCGCCGACGCAATTGACCCAGCATCTGCAGCACTCAAAGACGCTAGTATTTCCGGGCGGCAAATTCTCGAGCGAGAGGTGGAAGTCCTCAAGAAGATTGCGGATCGCTACGGCTTCCCTACCGGTTCAACTCCGAGAAAGCTTGGCGGCGGCACCGGGAATCCGCAGCAACCCAATCCAGAAGCAGGATATCAAGGGGAAAGAGCGGTCTACGAA
>JBAQIQ010000168.1:0-30018 GCA_049288935.1 Candidatus Competibacteraceae bacterium | reverse complement strand
CGGCTGCAACACCCCCCGCGCTGCGCCACCGGCGCCCAGCAACAAAATCCGCCGACCGGCCAACAAGCAACCGTGATTGACGGTCAGATCACGCACCAATCCCAGCCCATCCGTGTTGTCTCCCCGGACGCCACTCGCCTCAAAAATCAGCGTATTCACCGCCCCGGCCCGTTCCGCCCGAGCGCTAAGGATATCGGCGAACACCCAGGCATCCTGTTTAAAAGGCAGCGTTACGTTCAACCCTTTGCCGCCCGACGCCCGAAAGGTCCGGGCCGCCGCAACAAATCCACCGGGTTCCACCAACATCGCCCGATATTCAAGCGACTGGCCAGTCTGCGCAGCAAATAACGTATGAATTTTCGGGGATCGACTGTGCGCAATCGGATTACCCATCACTGCATATTGATCGATGATCGTGGTCATGATCGTTGTTCCTATCGAAGCGTTCACTCCCTCCCCGCTGGCGAGGAAGGCTTGAGTTGAGGGGAATTCCGCAACGGCCCCCGCAGTTGTTCTTCAAATTTCACGGGCGGCGCATATTGCAGCAGCGCCTCGCCCCGGTCGCCAAGCAGCAAATCCAGCCCCAACGCGGGATACAGCCAATGCGCACCGCCTTCAGCCGCAACCCGCTCCACCGGCTCGCCGAAACGCTGGCGCACCCACTCAGCGTCAAACCGGACCACCGGCTGATAAGTCATCGCCGTGACCACGCCGGCCATCGCCAGATCGTGATCCGCTTCGGCGACTGGAGAACGGCGACTCCCGCTGGCGGTGGGCTTGCTCTCGCCCGCATGAGCTTTCACAGTCGCCAACACCGTCTCCGGTACGCCCAACGCCAGCACCAGCCGAGCGTTCAATCCACCCACCACCGCATCCCGGAAATACGCCTCCAGACTCAACCGCCCGTCCCGATCTTCAAACAACCCCAGATCATAGCGCCGGCCCAGTTTAGCCACCGCATCCCGCAACGAACTCTCCCCCAGGGTCAGGCCAAACACGGTCGATGTCGCACCGCCCGGCCCCACGGTGATCTGCCAGGGCAAGTCCTGGCCCGGCGCTGAGGGCTGACCGCCGGGCGGACGCATGATCGCCAGGAAAAATACGGTCAGCGCGATGCCCAGCGCGACCAGCGACAGCACTTTCCAGGATGGGGTCATTGCCGCAACCAACCCGCCGCCTGTCTCGCAAAATACGTCAGAATCGCATCGGCCCCGGCCCGCTTGATCGACAACAACGATTCCATCACCACGGCGCGCTCATCGAGCCAACCGTTGCGAGCCGCCGCCAGCAGCATGGCGTACTCGCCGCTCACCTGGTAAACGAAAGTCGGCGCAGCAAATTGATCCTTGACCCGGCGCACGATGTCCAGATAAGGCATCCCCGGCTTGATCATGATCATGTCCGCTCCCTCCTCCAAATCCATCGCCACCTCGCGCAACGCCTCGTCACTGTTCGCCGGGTCCATCTGGTAGCTGTATTTGTTGCCCTTGCCCAAGGCTCCGGCAGAACCCACCGCGTCGCGGAATGGGCCGTAGAAACTGGAGGCGTACTTGGCGGAATAGGCCAGAATACGAGTATGAACAAAGTCATGCGATTCCAGCGCCTCGCGGATAGCGGCAATCCGCCCGTCCATCATGTCCGAAGGCGCGACGATATCGGCTCCGGCCTCGGCATGAGATAAGGCCTGCCGGACCAGCACCGCCACCGTTTCGTCGTTCAATACATAGCCGGAATCATCAATCAACCCGTCCTGACCGTGGCTGGTGAAGGGGTCCAGCGCCACGTCGGTGATGACTCCCAATTCCGGGACCGCCGCCTTGAGCGCCCGCACCGCCCGTTGCGCCAGGCCGTCGGGATCGTAGGCGGCGGCAGCGTCCAGCGACTTCGCCTTCGGAGAGGTGACCGGGAACAGCGCCACCGCCGGTACGCCAAGAACCACCAGTTGCTCAGCTTCACGCAACAGCTCATCAATGGTCAGCCGGTCAACGCCCGGCATCGACGCCACCGGCTCGCGGCGTTGCTCCCCTTCGATGACAAACAAGGGCTGAATGAAATCGGCGGGCGTCAGCACCGTCTCTCGCACCAAGCGACGGGAAAAGTCATCATGGCGCATTCGACGGGGGCGAGCGCCGGGAAATTGGCCGGCGATGATCTGAACCCAACGGGACATAGGGATATTCTCCGGGATGGCGGGTCAAAGAAACGTCGCATTCATTTTGGCGCGGCATTATAGACTGATTGGAGTTCTTACATGACCGCACTGCTTCACCACGAATCCATCATCCGGCTCGGCTGCTTCTTCACCGTCCTGCTGGCGATGATGCTTTGGGAATGGCGGCGACCGCGCCGAACCTTGAGCTTACCGCGGACCCGGCGCTGGCCAGCCAATCTCGGCATCATCGTGATCGACAGCCTCGTTTTACGGCTGGTGTTCCCCCTTTTGGCGGTGAGTGCGGCGGGGCTGGCGGAAATGCGCGGCTGGGGCCTGTTTCATTGGCTGGAAGCGCCATTCTGGCTGTCATTCATCGCTTCTTTACTGTTGCTGGATTGGATCATCTACGCCCAGCATGTCGTATTTCACCGAATTCCCGCACTGTGGCGATTGCACCGGATGCACCATACCGATCTGGATTTCGATGTCACCACCGCCCTGCGTTTCCATCCGCTGGAAATCGTACTGTCGATGCTGATCAAGCTAGCGGTGGTGTCGCTGTTGGGCGCGCCAGCGGTCGCCGTGATGCTGTTCGAGGTCATTCTGAACGCGACGGCGATGTTTAACCACGGCAACGTCGATCTACCGCACGGGCTGGACCAGCGGCTGCGCTGGCTGCTGGTCACCCCCGATATGCACCGGGTGCATCACTCGGTGCGCGTGGAAGAAACAAACAGCAATTTTGGCTTTAACCTGCCCTGGTGGGATCGGCTGTTTGGCACTTACCGCGACCAGCCGCGTGCAGGCCATACCGGCATGACCATCGGTCTGGACTATTGCCGCGATGAGCGGGCGACCGGGCTGTACGGGCTGCTGCGGCAACCTTTTCAGCGCTCTTAACGTCGGCCTGATCCTGAATTCGCGTTAGACTACCTGCTCCACTCGGACGACACTCTGTCATTACATCATGACTAAAAAAATTCTCCTGACCCTCACCGGCCTGTTGCTGCTCATCGGAGCACTGGTCGGCGTCAAGCTATTACAATTTCAAACCATGTTCGCCGCCAGCGCTGACTTCGCGCCGCCGCCGGAAACGGTGACCACGGTTGAAGTCAAGCGCGATCTCTGGCAGCCCACTCTGAACGCCATCGGCTCAGTGACCGCCGTGCAGGGTGTGACGCTCAGCGCCGAAGAGGCCGGCACCGTTCGCCGCATCGCTTTTGAATCGGGGGCGACCGTGCGTGAAGGTCAATTGCTGGTGGAATTCGATGCCCAGGTGGAGCAGGCGCAGTTGCGATCCGCTGCCGCTAATGCCGAACTCGCCCGCGCTAATCTGGCCCGCGCCCGTGATCTGCGTATCAAGAACATGGTGTCCCAGGCAGACCTCGAAACCGCCGAGGCTCAGGCCAAGCAGACGGAGGCGCAAATGGACAATTTCCGTGCGGTCATTGCTAAAAAAACCCTGCGGGCGCCTTTCGCCGGACGCATCGGCATCCGACAGATCAATCTTGGCCAGTTTCTCAATACCGGCGATCCCATGGTCTCCCTGCAATCACTGGACCCTGTGTATGTGGACTTTGCTCTGCCCCAACAACGGCTGGCGCAACTCAAAGTCGGCATGACCGTACAGGTCGCGACCGATGCCTTTCCAGGGCAATCCTTGACCGGCGAACTGAGCGCCATCAATCCCGAAGTGGACTTGGCGACCCGCAATATTCGGTTACGCGCCACATTCACCAACCGGCAAGGTTTGCTGCGGCCTGGCATGTTCGTCACCGTCGCGGCTGAACTGCCGGAAACCGAGCCGGTACTGATGATTCCCGCCACTGCCGTGCTCTACGCTCCTTATGGCGATTCGGTATTCGTCGTGGAAGAGAAGAAAGATGAGAAAACCGGCCTCACCGGCAAAGTGCTCAATCAACGCTTTGTGCATCTGGGCAAAACGCGCGGCGATTTCGTGGTCGTCACCTCCGGCCTCAATGCGGGCCAAACCATCGTGACCACCGGCGTATTCAAACTACGCAACGGCATGGGCGTGATCGTGAACAACCAACTGTCGCCCGATTTCCAGTTCGCGCCCAAACCGGCGAATTCATAGCAATGAAATCGTTTACTGATCTATTCATCAACCGACCGGTGCTGGCGATTGTCGTCAACCTGATGATCATCATCGCTGGCGTACAAGCCATTTTCGCGCTCAACGTCCGGCAATATCCGCGCAGCGATAATGCCAGCGTCACCGTCACCACCGCCTATATCGGCGCTAGCGCGGAACTGGTGCGCGGCTTCATCACCACCCCACTGGAACGGGTCATCACCGCAGCGGATGGTATTGATTATGTGGAATCGCAAAGCGCTCAGGGACTGTCCACCGTCCGCGCCCGGCTGAAGCTGAATTACGACCCCACCAAGGCGCTGGCCGAAATCAGTTCCAAGGTCGATCAGGTGCGCGGTGATCTGCCGCCGGAAGCCGAAGTCCCTATCCTCAATATCGAGTCCGCCGACAGCGAGTTCGCCTCGGCTTATTTGAGCTTCTCTTCGGATGTGCTGGCGCAGAACGAAATTACCGATTACCTGACGCGGGCCGTGCAACCGCGTTTATCGGCGCTGGAAGGGGTGCAGCGCGCCGAGATTCTGGGCGCCCGCACCTTCGCCATGCGCATCTGGCTACAACCGGAGCGGATGGCGGCGCTAAACATCAGCCCGGTGCAGGTGCGCCAAGCGTTGGCCGCCAACAATTATCTGGCCGCGCCGGGCCGCACCAAAGGCGCGATGATCGAAGTCAATCTAACCGCCAATACCGATCTGCGCTCGGTCGATGACTTCAAGGCGCTGGTGATTCGTGAGAAAGACGGGGCGCTGGTGACGTTGGCTGATATCGCCGATATCGCGCTGGGGGCGGAGGATTACAGCGCGGAAGTGCGCTTCTCCGGCCAGACTGCCGTGTTCATGGGCATCTTCCCGTTACCCAACGCTAATGCCATCGATGTGGTCCAGCGGGTTCGGGTAGAAATGGCGCTGATTCAAAAAGAACTGCCGACGGGGCTACAAGCCTACGTCGCCTATGACGCCACCAACTACATTAACAATGCAATCCAGGAAGTCATCACCACGCTGGGCGAAACTCTGCTGATCGTGGTGGTGATTATCTTTCTGTTCCTGGGGTCGCTACGTTCGGTACTGGTGCCCGTGGTCGCCATTCCCATCTCGCTGATCGGCGGGATTTTCCTGATGCAGGTTTTTGGCTTCACCGTCAACCTGCTCACCCTGCTGGCCATTGTGCTGTCGGTCGGTCTGGTGGTGGATGACGCCATCGTCGTGGTGGAGAATGTGGAGCGGCATCTGCGTGAGGGCCGCTCACCGTTCGATGCCGCCATTCTCAGTGGCCGCGAACTGACCGGCCCGATCATCGCCATGACCGTCACCCTAATCGCCGTCTATACCCCCATCGGTTTGCAGGGCGGATTGACCGGCTCGCTGTTCCGCGAATTCGCCTTCACCCTGGCCGGAGCGGTGACCATTTCCGGAATTGTCGCGCTGACCCTGTCGCCGATGCTGTCGTCCAAGTTGTTAAACGCCGAAGACGAACAGCATTGGTTGCCGGCCCATATCAACGCCGCTTTCGAACGCCTCAAACAGTTCTATGGCCGGGTGCTGGACAGCTCGCTCAGTGGCCGGCCCGCTGTTTACCTGCTCTGGACGACGCTGGCGATCCTGACCGTGCCGATGTGGATGTTTTCAGCGCAGGAACTCGCGCCAGCGGAGGACCAGGGCGTGATCTTTGGCATCGTCGAAACTTCGGCAAACGCCACGCTGGATCAGACCAGTCGCTTCACCGCTGCCGCTAATCAGGTGTTTTTGAACGTACCGGAAACGGAATTCACCTTTCTGATCACCTTCGCCACCTCCGGTTTCGGCGGTATGGTCGTGAAGCCCTGGGATGAGCGCGAACGCACGGTTTTTCAAATTCTGCCCGAAGTGCAGAATCAACTCAGCGCTATCCCCGGCATCCGCATGTTTCCGGTCACGCCGCCGGCGCTGCCGGGAGGTGGCCAATTTCCGGTGGAATTCATTATCGCCTCGACCGCCGACACCCAGGAAATTCTCAACATCGCCCAGCAAGTGCAGGAAAAAGCAGCCCGTAGCGGGATGTTCGCTTTTCCGCCGATTCTGGATGTAAAAATGGATCAGCCGCAGACCGAGATCGTGATCGACCGGTCAAAAGCGGCGGCGCTCGGTCTGAGTCTGCAACAAATCGGTGCGGATTTGAGCGCGGCAGTCGGCGGCAACTTCGTCAACCGTTTCAATATTGCCGGGCGCAGCTACAAGGTCATTCCGCAGGTGCAGCGAGCCAGCCGCCTCAATCCCGATCAGTTGGAAGATCTTTACGTGACCGGGCCGGACAACCAATTAGTGCCGCTCGGCGCCGTCGCCACGCTCAGCAACAGCACCGGGCCGCGCTCGCTCAACCGCTTTCAGCAGTTGAACGCGGTGAAAATCAGCGGTGTCGCGATCCGCCCGCTCGATGAGGCGCTGCGCTTTCTGGAAGACGAAGCGGCTAAAATCATGCCCAAGGGCTACGTGATCGACTACACCGGCGAATCGCGGCAGTTGCGACAGGAAGGCGGCGCACAGTTTTTCAAGACCATGGGCTTCGCCATTCTCTTGATCTTCCTGGTGCTGGCGGCCCAGTTCAACAGCTTCCGCGACCCACTGATCATTCTGTTGGGCTCGGTGCCGCTGGCGCTGTTCGGGGCGCTGATTTTCACCTTTTTGAAAATGCCCAATCCGCAAATTCCTTTCCCGTTCACTGAGGGCTGGACCACCACGCTGAATATTTACGCCAAAGTTGGTTTAGTGACGCTGATCGGGCTCATCGCCAAGAACGGCATTCTGATCGTCGAATTCGCCAACCACCGGCAAATCGACGGATTAAGCAAACTGGAAGCGGTGCGCGATGCGGCGCTGATCCGGCTGCGGCCGATTCTGATGACGACCGCTGCGACGATTGCCGGTCATTTCCCGCTGACCCTGGTCACTGGCGCGGGGGCCGCCGCCCGTAATTCCATCGGCCTGGTGCTGGTCGGCGGCATTGCGGTGGGAACGGTATTTACACTGTTCGTGGTCCCCGCACTGTACATGCTACTGGCCAAGGATCACACCCACGACCGGGAAAGCCAGCCGTGAAGGATGCCCAAAACCAGAAAAACAATGCGCACCAGAAAGCGGTGATCTGAAGCTGTACCGCTTCGCCGCAGAAGGGAGTTATTGAAAAAATTTATTTAAGTGGGCAACCGACGTGTTAATCAAAGCGATCAGCGGCGCGGGCATGATCCCCAGGATCAACAACCCCGCCGCCAGTGGCATCACCGCCAGCAATTCATGAGGTTGCAAATCCAGCAGATTCGCCAATTCCGGGCGCGGTGGCCCCGCTAACAAACCGCCAATGGTCCGCATCGCATAGGCTGCGCTGATCAGCACGCCAAGGCTGGCCAGCAACATCAGCCAGCCCCATTGCTGGAAACCGCCAATCAATACATGGAGTTCGGCGGCAAATCCCGCCAGCCCCGGCATCCCCATCCCCGCCAGCAGCGCCAAGGTGATGAACACAGCGAAGCGCGGCGTGACCCGGATCAGCGCCCCATAATCTGCGACCTCACGGCTGTGGGTGCGTTCGTAAAGCAAGCCAATCAGCAAAAATAGCGACCCGGCAATCAACCCATGCGCCACCATCTGCAAAACAGCGCCCATCAAACCCACTTCGTTGAGCGCCGAAACGCCGAGCAACACGACGCCCATGTGACTGACCGAGGAGTAAGCGATCATCGCCTTCAGATCACTTTGTCGCCAGGCCAGCAGCCCGCCATAGACGATGCTGACCAGCGCAATGCCCATCAACCCAGGTTGCAACGCCAGGGCGGCTTCCGGCAGCATCGCCACGACCCGCAGCAGACCATAAGCACCCATCTTCAACAGCACGCCCGACAACAGAATGCTGACCGGGCTGGGCGCTTCGACATGCGCCAGCGGCAACCAGCCATGCAGGGGAAAAATGGGAATTTTCACCCCAAACCCGATGAGAAAGGCCAGCAACAGCCAAACCTGTTCCTGACGCGGCAGACCCACCGCTGCTTCGGCAATGGCCGCCATGGAGAAGGACTGGGTGGGCGTGAGCCGATAAATCACGATCAGCGCCATGAGAATAAAAATCGAACCGCCCATGGTGTACAGCACAAAATTCAGGCTGGCGGCGTGACGCTTTTTCCCGCCCCACAGGTCGATCAGGAAAAACAGCGGGATCAGGGTCAGCTCCCAAAACATGAAAAACAGGGACCAGTCCCGCGCCATGAACACGCCGAGCATGGCGAATTCCAGAATCAGCAGCCAGACGTGATAACCTTTTACGCCGGTCGCCACCCGATGAGACGCCAACAACGCCACCACCGATAACAACGTCGCCAGCAACACCATGGGCAGGGACAGTCCATCGATACCCAGGGCGTAGGAAACGCCGATGGTTGAACTCCAAACCACCTGCTCGGCAAACTGGATCGCCGCCGTGGTACGATCGAACGAAATCAGCAGACCCCAGGAGAGCGCCAGGGTCAGGCCCGCGTGAAACAGGGTCAGGCCGCGAATGAGTCGATGCTGGGTAGCGGGCAGCAAAGCGACCAGCAGCGCGCCGAAAAAGGGCGCCCACAAAATGAGGCTGAGAATATGCATCGGTGTTAATCCCCCGCCGACTCATGCTGGTAAATGACCCTCATCTGCATGGCGATCTCCTCCCCGAAAATGCGATTCTGTTTTTTTATGTTACTGGGTCAGCCTGCAGACCCCTCCCCTCCAGCAAGAGCGGTTGGGAGGACGGAAAGTGTGCGATGTTAACAAGTTGTCCTCTGCTCCAGCCCCCTTCCGTTGGGAGGGGTGAACGGTTACATTCCCAACATTATACCTTAGTGATTCTCAACCCTTCTTCCCGGAGACGCCCCGATGCAGTGCGCGATCTATAAAAGCCCTCGGAAACAGGATACCTATCTCTATCTGGCGGCCAGAGATGATTTTTCCTGCCTTCCCGAAAATCTGCTGAAACTATTGGGCGAACCCCTGCATGTCATGGATCTCGACCTGCATCCGGATCGCCAATTAGCGCAAGAGAACACCGTGGAAGTATTACAGAACCTTCAGGAACGCGGCTGGCATTTACAAATGCCCCGGCGCGAGGAATGGATGGAAACCAACATCAGGCATTGACAGCAGGAGCAGTCGCTATGAACAAGCCTGTTTTGGCAACTCCCTCACCGCTCACCCTGCTCGGTCCCGACGATCCCCCACCCTTCAGGGTAGTCAACCCGGAGGGTCTCGCCCCCGTCGTGCTGGTCTGCGATCACGCCAGCAACGCTATTCCTGTCCGGTTGAACGCCCTGGGCCTGAGCGCAACGGAACTGGCCCGGCACATCGCCTGGGATATCGGCGCGGCCCAGGTCACCCGACTGCTGGCGGCGCAACTGAATGCGCCGGCGGTATTGTGTGGCTATTCACGGTTGGTGATCGACGGCAACCGCCCTCCCGGCGATCCCACCTCTATCGCTGAGGTCAGCGACGGCACGCTCATTCCGGGGAATCGTAATCTGAACGATGCGGAAGCCGAGGCACGGTTGAACGAGGTGTTCTGGCCCTATCACTACGCCATTACTCAGGCGATGGCCCACCGCTGGCGGCATGGTCACGGTCAGGCCCCCGCCTTGATCGCGATTCACAGCTTTACTCCGGTGATGGACGGTTTGCACCGCCCCTGGCAGATCGGAGTATTGTGGAATCGCGACCCCCGGCTAGCCGAGCCCCTGCTCACGCGACTGGGGGCTTATCCTGAGCTGTGCGTCGGCGATAACGAACCCTACTCGGGACGTGACGTCGGTTTCACCATGAACACCCACGGCGACGCGGCGGGCTTGCCCCATCTGGAGGTGGAAATCCGTCAGGATTTACTCGCCGATGAACTGGGTTGCGTTTATTGGGCGGAGGTCGTGGGCGATGCGCTCACGGCGGTGCTGCAAGATCGGTCGCTGTATACGGTTCATCATTACTAATGTGCTGGTGCTTTGCATAACGCCGGCGTTAGTGTAATATAATATGACAATTGTATATTAAATAAGCTAGAAAAGGTTGCCCATGGACGCTACGGAAAATATCAACAACCCCGTACCGACCCAGCGCGCGTGGATACGAATGGCGGTGCTGGCGCTAGGCTATGTTATGGTCTGGATCACCCTTTGGTATGCAACGCACGCGTTCGACCGGATGACCGGAGTCGACCTGTGGATTCCCTGCGCCGGCCTAACCTTCGCTCTGCTGTTGCACTGTGGCGTATGGGCCTTACCGTGGCCCTTACTCGCCGCTCTCCTCGCCGGGTGGCTAAGCGGGTCCGGGGAACATTGGCCCTATACCGTGGCGATCCATTGGGGGCCGCTGCCCGGTTACCTGGTGGCAGCCTATATTCTGCGCCACCGTCCTGGAGGCAGGCGCCCCGGAGTCTGGCGATTCGATGATCCACGACAAGTCGCGGCCTTTCTGGGCGCGGCGGCGCTGGGCGCCTTGTTCGCTGCACTGGCGAGCGCGCCTTTATCGCAAGCAGCGGGCGGGTCACTGCTGGGTCTGTCGTGGCCGGAGATGGTCGGGCGCCACTGGACCGGCCACTTTATCGGTATCGCTACCCTCGCGCCGCCCGTGCTGCTCTTCATCATGCCGATGGCTCGCCGTTGGGTCCGGGGAGAATCATCGCGCTTGCCCAAAGAGATTCCCGCTGTCGAACCGCTGCTAATTCCGCTCGGCCTGACACAGGGAATGCTATCGGTCCTCTTGCTGGGCGTGTTGCTGTGGACGCCAAGTTTGCATTGGTTCGGTCAGCCCTACCCGTTTATGACCTTGTTGCTGTTGCCCGTATTAACCTGGATCGCTGCAACCCATGGCGCCCGAGGTACCGCGCCAACGGTATTACTATATCAAATGGGGGTGATCGCCCTGGCCGCCCAGGCCGGTCAACCGGACCTGACGTTTCAGTATCAAATCGCGATGGTGGCTATTGCGGCGTCGGGTTTGCTGACCGGCGCCGTGTCTCAAGCCCGACTCGCCGATATTGCCCGCTTCCGCCACCTGGCTGAAGTGTCCAATGACCTGCTATGGGAATTTGATGATCAGGGCCGATTGTGTGATCTGCGTGGACAGCTTTCCCGAAAGACGCCGGCGCTCCTCGCCAGCCAGTTGGGAAAGACCTGGCGGGAGTATGTCGCTGAACAGGAATCAGGAACCGAGTTGACGACCCTCCGGAAAGCGCTCCAGGAGCGTCAGCGCTTTCAGCAAGTGATGCTGTGCATTCGGCTGCCGGGCCGGAAAGCGCCGATCTGGACGCGCAACAGCGGACTGCCGCTCTTCGATGACAGTGGCGAGTTCCGAGGCTATCGTGGCACAACCACCGATATCAGTGACTATCAGCAAGCGCAGATGGATCGTCGGCGAGCAGAAACCCTGTTGCAGGACTACGACCGGAATCTGGAAGCTCAGGTGGAAGCCCGGGTGATGGAACGCACCCGGGTGCTGGCGGAGGTCAGCCTGCGCAACTGGCAGTTGGCTAATTTCGACACCTTGACCGGATTACCCAACCGCAACCTGCTGTTTGAGCATTTACGCAAAAGCCTGCAACAAGCACGGCGGCAATGGCGCATGCTGGCGTTACTGCTGGTCGATCTGGATGGCTTTAAAGCAGTCAATGATAATTTCGGCCATGAAATGGGCGATGAATTGCTGCGGCAGGTGGCGGCGCGCCTGCGCCAGTGCATCCGCGCCACGGATACAGCGGCCCGGCTGGGTGGCGATGAGTTCACTATCGTGTTGACCGATCTGGAACAATCCGATGCGGCTGAAGCCGTTGCCCGCAAACTGGTGGCCTCCCTGGCCGAACCGATCGTGCTGGGTGAAATTACCGCCAACGTCACCGCCAGCGTGGGCATTGCGCTCTACCGTCCCGAGTGGCCGGCGAATCTGGAAACGGGGATGGCGCTGCTGCGGCAAGCGGACACGGCCATGTATGAGGCCAAGCGCGCCGGCAAGAATGCCTGGCGGTTCGCTGAGTTGCAGGGTGGATTCGAAACGCCTGCCTGACACACCCTTCACGCCGCTTCCAAATGGGCAATGAGTAATTGCAGCCGCCGCTGGCCACGCCACTCATTCACATCCAGCCGGTAGGCAATGCGCACCCGCGCCGTGCCGGGGGTGAACGCATCGACCTGATTAAACGCCACGGCCTCCAGCGCGCCTCCAGCGCTCAGGGGCCGCAACGATAGTTTCACATGCTGCTCTTTCATCACCTGATGGGACAGCACCTCGAACACCCCGTCAAACAACGGTTCAGGAAAGCCCTGCCCCCAGGGGCCACCTTCTCGTAACAATTCCGCGATTTCCAGGCAAAATTCCGCTGGCGTTAACTCACCATCGCTCAGCAACCGGCCCTGCAAGTCATCATCACTGAGCCAGCGGCGGGTTTCCGTATCGAATGCCTGAGTGAATAACTCGAAATGCTCCCGCGCCAGCGTCAATCCGGCGGCCATGGCATGACCACCAAAATGGCTGATCAGCCCCGGATGCTGCGTCGCCACCGCCGCCAGCGCATCGCGCAAATGCATCCCCACCACTGAGCGACCCGACCCTTTAATCTTGCCATCGCGATCCGTGGCGAAGACAATCACGGGCCGATTCAACCGCTCTTTCAAGCGCCCGGCAATGATGCCAACCACGCCCTGATGCCACTCGGTATCGAACAGACACAAGCCAAAGGGCAATTCGCTGGCGTCCGGTGTGATGCGCTCGATCCGCGCCAGAGCCTGCGCCTCCATCGCAGCAGTTAATTCGCCTCGCTGCCGGTTAATTTCGTGCAAACGGCGAGCGATGTTCCGGGCCGTCTCCAGATCGTCGCTGAGCAGACACTCAATGCCCTGACCCATGTCTTCCAGCCGGCCAGCGGCATTGAGCCGGGGGCCGAGATAAAAACCGATATCACTGGCGCTCAACCGGGCCTGCGGGCGACCGGTGACCTCACACAAAGCGGTGACGCCGGGAATGCACTGGCCTTGGCGAATGCGCCGTAAGCCCTGCTCAACCAGAATCCGGTTGTGATGATCCAGCCGCACCACATCGGCCACAGTGCCCAACGCCACCAGATCGAGAAACTGTGCCAAATTCGGCTCCGCCAGCCCGCGCTCGGCAAACCAGCCCACTTCTCGCAACCGCGCTCGCAACCCCATCAACACATAAAAAATGACCCCCACACCGGCGAGATTTTTACTGGGAAACCCATCCCCCGGTTGATTGGGATTGATGATCACCTCGGCGGCTGGCAATTCCCGTCCGGGCGCATGGTGATCGGTAATCAGCACCTTCATACCTCGCGCTTGGGCGGCCTGGACCCCTTCATGACTGGAGATGCCATTGTCCACCGTGACCAGCAGATGGGGCTGCTCTTCAGCGGCAACTGCCACGATTTCCGGGGTCAGGCCGTAACCGTGCTCGAAACGGTTGGGCACCCGGTAGCCCACCCAGGCCGCGCCCAGAATTCGCAACGCCCGCACCGTCAAGGCGCAACTGGTCGCGCCGTCCGCATCGAAATCAGCAATGATCAGGATACGCCAGCGCTCCCGCAGGGCGGTATGCAATAGATCGACCGCCTGTTCCATATTCATGAACGCCGCCGGTGGAGTCAGCAGCCGCAAATCCCGTTGCAGTTCGCGGGGCGAACGCAGGTCGCGGGCCGCATAAATGCGTTGCAGTAGTGGCGGAACCGGCAGGTCACGAGCCGGTTCGCAAACGCGACGGAGGATGGACTTGAGCATGGAGATCGGTTATCCGACGAGGGCGGGTTCCACCCGGTTACGGCCATTTTGCTTGGCCTGATATAAGGCCATGTCGGCCTGACGCAGTAAATCTTCCAGATCGACCGTGGTCGGATCGAGACTGGCTAAACCCAGGCTGACCGTGAAATTCAGTAACCCCTGTTCCGTTTCGACCGCATCATCAGCGATGGCCTGACGCAACCGTTCCGCCGCGACCCGGGCCGCGATGAAATCAGTCTGGGGCAACAAAATGGCGAACTCTTCACCCCCAAGCCGCGCAAATAAATCCACTTCACGCAACTGCCGCCGCCCAATCATCGCCAACGCCTTGAGCACCTCGTCGCCGATGTGATGACCGAAACGGTCGTTGATTGACTTGAAGCGGTCGGCGTCCATCATGAGCAACGACAAGGGCATTGAATAGCGGCGGGAGCGCTCGAATTCGTAGGTCGCCGTTTCCATGAAGTAACGGCGGTTACGCACCCCCGTCAGACTGTCGGTGGTGGCCAGCTCCACCAATTCAGCCTGCGCCTGTTGACGCTCGGCGATCTCCCGCTCCAGCTCAACAGTCCGCTCATTGATCTGGCTCAGCGCCACCCCAAAGGCGCCGACGGTGCGGGCGATATCATCCAGCTCCTGCAAACGTTCGCGCCGCATCGGAATCGCGCCCGGCCGGGCTTTAATCTGCTTCAGGTTCTGCGTAGCACGCAGGATCGGGTTAACCACCGCTCGTTGTACGAAAACGATCAGGATCACGAACAGCAGCACCAGACTGCCCGAAATCAACACGACCACCAGCATTGCCCACTGAGCCTGGCCGGCAATGCGCACACTGCCCTCAGAAACCGTTACCGCCGCACCGATGGACAGATGCTGAACCAGATTTTCCAGGATCGCGCTGGCCTCTTTCCAATCGTCAGCCAGCGTTTTTTCGCTATTCAGCAGCGGACCCCGCACTTCCATACGCGGGTAAACCGTATCCTGTAACGTTCGGTGCGTCGCTATCTTTTCGATGATGCCGTAAACCTGGTTGACCTGATTTTTAATGCGGGCGTCTTTTTCGTAAACCGCATCCATCGCCAAAATCCGCGCCGCCAGTTGCGCTTCGCGTCGTTCGCTGGGTTCGGCGCTATGGCGGACAATCTCACCGAACACTTTTAGCCGCTCCAGATTAACGGCGGTACGCACTCCGGCCTGGATATCCGGCAACAGAGTGTGCGTTGCTTCTCCAGCCAGACGGAGGATGTCGTACTGGACCATCAGCAATACCGCCGCCGCCACGCCGCCCAACAACATCGCGATGATCGCACCCAACAACAACGTGGGCACGAGGCGTGGCCGGGCCGGTTCGTTCGGCTCCGATGATGCCGCGTTCATTTCCAAAAGTTCTCGTTGCATCAGTAAATACTGAATGGGAAATAGCGGGTGTTGATCCGATGATAAGCGCCGTCCAGCCAGAGCTTGCGCAACGCAGCGTTGACGGCGTCCCGTAGCGGGAGATCGCCTTTACGGACCTGAATGTGCGCGGCCTCGCTGGTTTCGTCAATCCTCAGCGGCGCACCGATGATGTCCAGTTCCTGCCCGGCGCTGGAGCGCAGGAATGCAAAAGCGGACAGGTTATCGGTCAGGGTCAGGTCCGCCTCGCCCCGGCTCAGCGCGGCAAAGACGTCAGTGGCCGTCGCCGTGAGATTGAGTACCGCCATCGGATAGTGTTTGCGCAAGTGGTCAGCATAGGTGGTGCCGGCCTGGACGATCAGGATCTTGCCGCGGGCAGTTTCCGGATTCACCTGCGTCATCCCCGCATCGCGGCGGCCAATGAACACATGGCGGGTTCGGTAATAAAAATCCGTGAACTCAGCCTGTCGTTCCCGTTGTGGGGTCTTGGCCATACTGGCGACGACCATTTGATAGCGCCCCGCCATCAGACCCGATAGCAATTCATTCCAGGGTACGGCGATGATCTGGCAGTCTTTTTCAAGATAACGGCATAACTCCCGGGCGATATCTACATTGAAGCCTACCAACTGGCCTTGCTCGTTGGCAAAGCTGAAGGGCGGACAAGCGTCTTCGGTCGCAATGCGCAAGCGGTCGGCGGCGCCGGCGCTGGTGATCCCACCGCAAAACGCCAGGATCAGCAGCCAGATGGCCATCTTGAGCATGATCACTCTCCACGGTCACTAAACAATGGGCCGCCGCCGCCGCCAGAATCGCCAGCGGGCGGCGCGGGTTAGCGAATGCCGGCGACCTTGGCCCCCGTAGAGATGCAACGCCTTGATCTGACCGGTTTGCAACAGCCGCCAGCACGGTTCAAACCAGTCTCGTTCCAGCCGGGCTACATGGTCGATCCAGGCGTCGCTATCGCCATCGACCTGGTCGTGGCGCGCCTCATCCAGCACCACCAGGCTGTCAGCGTCATGCGCGGCCGCTTGCCACCAGTCGTTGGCATTGTCAGGAACCGGGCGGATGGCAACGCCCGCCAGTCGCGCCAGACCCCGGGTCAACAGATCGTCAGCGTAAAAATCAGCGGCGGGCGCTTGCGCACTGGCCGGGAGCACCCCTCCGCCCCACAGCCACAGGCCATTGATCAGCGGCTGATTGCGCTCATCCCGCGCCCGGTTGACCGGATGGCTGTGGAACAGCATTTGCGCCTCGGTGAGCAGCGGATGCCAGCGCCGAACATTTGGCCCATAGGGCAACAACGGGTGGATGTCGCGGCCAATAGCGTCGAGTAATGGCCAGGTGCGCAGGCCAGGATCTTCCGGCAGGCGCAGATACCAACGCTCCGGGCAGGGGACATAAAGTTGCAGCCCATCAGCGGCAAAGGTCTGATCGAACGCCGCCGCCAGCGCCGCCGCCTCGACCGGTTCAATGGCCAGCGACCGGGCGTCAACCAGGAACACGCCCTGCAGATCAGGACGCAAATGCACCGGATCAGCCCGCAACCACCAACCATCGTTCGGTTCACCGCCATCGACCAGCGCCGTCACGGCTGCGACGGGCAGTTCCGCCGCAGTGGGAATCGGCACGCCAAAGAGTTGGAAAAGCACGGCGTCCATGGACCGCGGCGTCTCCGCTACATCAGCTCGCGCCAGCAACCATTCCAGCGCGGGCGCCGCCGGGCGGGGCGCCGCCAGATCCACCGGCCAGGGCCCTAGCAAACCCGGCAGCAACAAATGCAGAGTGGTGGCCACTGTCAGTCCGCGTCCAGATATTCCAGTCGGATCCGCATGACCGGCGCATGGATGCTATCCAGGGCCTCGATGGCCGCTATCGCCTCATTCATCCGCTGTTCCCGCACCGGGTTGATCAAGAGCACGATCGGAAACACGCTGGCGCTGGGCGGCGCTTCCTTTTGCATGAGGGCTTCGATGCTAATGTCACAGTCGGCGAGAATGCGGGTCACATCGGCCAACACGCCAGGACGGTCCAGCGCCTGCAAGCGCAGGTAGCAGGCCGTTTCGACCTCCGCCATGGGCAAGACCGGCAGATCGGACAGCGCGTCCGGCTGGAAAGCCAGGTGCGGCACCCGGTTTTCCGGGTCGGCGGTCAGGGTGCGCACCACGTCGATGATGTCGGCCACCACCGCCGAGGCCGTCGGTTCGGCCCCGGCCCCGGCCCCGTAGAACAGGCTTTGGCCGACGGCGTCGCCCTTGACCAGCACTGCGTTCATCACTCCGTTCACGTTGGCTAACAACTGGCGCTGCGGGATCAGGGTCGGATGGACCCGCAACTGCACGCCGTCTCGTTCACGGCGAGCGATGCCGAGATGTTTGATCCGATAGCCGAGCTTGGTGGCGTAGGCCACGTCGTCGCGGGTGATGCGGCTGATGCCTTCGATGTAAACCTTGTCGAATTGCAGAGGGATACCGAAAGTGATGGAGGCCAGGATCGTCAGTTTGTGGGCGGCGTCGATCCCCTCAATGTCTAAAGTGGGGTCCGCCTCGGCGTAACCCAACGCCTGGGCTTCGGCCAGCACCTCCGGGAAATCGCGGCCTTTGCCCCGCATTTCGGTCAGAATGAAGTTGGCGGTGCCGTTAATGATGCCCGCCACCCATTCCAGACGATTGCCGGCCAATCCCTCACGAATAGCCTTAATGATCGGAATGCCGCCGGCCACCGCCGCCTCGAAGCCGACCATCATCCCAGCCGCCCCGGCGGCGGCGAAGATTTCGTTGCCGTGCCGGGCAATCAGCGCCTTATTGGCGGTGACCACATGCTTGCCGTTGGCCAGGGCGCGCAGTACGAGTGTACGAGCCGGTTCGTAGCCACCCATCAGTTCGACAATGATCGACACTTCGGGATCATCCACCACTTCCAGCGCCTCGCCGGTCAGTTTCATCCCGGCCGTATTGGCGGTGGTGGTATCGAGATTGCGGGCGGCGGCGTGAGTGATGAGAATTTCGCGCCCGGCGCGGCGACTGATTTCTTCGGCGTTGCGGGTCAAAACCCGAGTCACGCCGCCGCCGACCGTGCCCAAACCGAGCAAGCCCACTTTTACCGGAGGATAGATACTCATTATTTCAGGCTCCCGTCGCCAGGATTGGCGGGCCAGTCTCCCGGCTTTCTCTGCGGAACATCTCGCGGATGCCACGCAGCGCCTGCCGGGTGCGATGTTCATTTTCGATCAGGCCGAAACGGACATGATTGTCGCCGTATTCGCCGAAACCAATACCGGGCGACACGGCTACTTTGGCTTCAGCCAACAGTTTCTTACAAAACTCCAGCGAGCCAATCGCCCGATACGGTTCAGGAATCGGCGCCCAGACAAACATGGTGGCCCTGGGTTTTTCGACCGGCCAGCCCAGGGCATTCAAACCGTCGCACAACACGTCGCGGCGCTTGCGGTACAACTCGCAAATCTCGCTGACGCACTCCTGCGGCCCTTCCAGCGCGGCAATCGCAGCCACCTGAATCGGGGTGAACATCCCGTAATCGAGATAGGACTTCATCCGCGCCAGCGCGGCGATCAAGGTCGGGTTGCCGCACATGAACCCCACCCGCCAGCCCGGCATGTTGTAGCTCTTGGACAGGGTAAATGATTCCACGGCAATATCCTTGGCGCCGGGGATTTGCAGGATGGAGGGTGCGACATAGCCATCGAAGACCAGATCAGCGTAGGCCAGGTCGTGAATCACCCAGATTTCATGCTCGCGGGCAATAGCGATCACTTTTTCAAAAAAGTCCAACTCCACGCATTGGGTGGTGGGATTAGCCGGGAAGTTCAACACCAACATTTTCGGGCGCGGCCAGGAATCCCGGATCGCCTTTGCCAATTCGGCGAAAAAATCGACACCGGGCGTCAGCGGCACATGGCGGATGTCAGCCCCGGCGATGACGAAGCCGTAGGGGTGAATCGGGTAAGCCGGATTAGGGACCAGCACGGCATCGCCCGGCCCCAGGGTTGCCAGGGCTAGATGAGCCAGACCTTCTTTGGAACCGATGGTGACGATGGCCTCGGACTCGAAATCGAGATTCACGGCATAGCGGGTTTGATACCATTGGCAAATCGCTCGCCGCAGGCGCGGAATGCCGCGGGAAACGGAATAGCGGTGAGTGTCGCTGCGCTGGGCGACCTCGATCAGCTTATCGACGATATGCTTCGGGGTGGGCTGATCAGGGTTGCCCATGCCAAAATCGATGATGTCCTCACCACGGGCGCGGGCCTGGGCTTTCAGGTCGTTGACAATATTGAAGACGTAGGGCGGCAGGCGCTTAATGCGTTGAAAGTCGGTGTTCAAAGTGGCGTTTCCAAAGGCTGGGTCGAGCAATCTCCGCCAGGGCGGATCGCGCCGGACGCGGAGATCGAATCACGGGACGGGCGATGACAATTCAACAAAAAACATATAAAACAAAGGCATTGACTTGTTGCAATCGCCGCATCAGGACAGGCCAGTTATGATACTACGGAAATTCCTCTTGTAAATTTTCGCTGCCCATCCACCGTTTCCCTTTGGTCATCAATCCTCTTTGGCGCATAGCGGATACGATGCGCTGCCGAACTGACTGAGGCGTGTTGTATCCGCTATGGCAATGCATTTGCCTTTCACATCGATCAGACCGGCCTCGTTCAAGCGATGCAGCACCCGCGACAGGGTCTCCGGCGTTAGATTGAGTCGCGAGGCGATAATATGCTTACTGGCCGGCAAGGTGCATTCAGCGTAATTTTCGGTCGCGTTTCCGGCGAGTTGCAGGAGGAAGCCAATGACTCGCTGGGTGGAGGTGTGCAGGGAATAGCCCTCGACATCTTGAATCAGGCTGTGCAGGCGGATGCTGAGTCCCGCCAGCATCCGGCGGGCGAAAGCACTGTCGTGATCGATGGCGGTGAAAATGCCTTGCTTGGCGATGGAAAGCAGGCAGGTATCCACCAGCGCTTGGGCGAACACCGGGCAGGGGCGCTCCATCAACATCACCGCTTCACCGAAACTGTGTCCCGGATCAACGATGGACACTACTTTTTCTTGACCTTGCAGCGAGGAAAACGCCAATTTGATTTGGCCGTATACGACGACGTAAAAACCGTCCAGCAGCACACCTTTTTGAAAGAGTATTTGCCCTTTGCCCAAGTGGATTTGGCGAGTTCCCGTTGCCAGGTTGCTGATTTCGTCGTCGCGTAATTGCTGAAAGAGCGGCAGGTTGGTGAGCAAATGACTAATCTCTGCTTTTTTCCCCATGCTTTTCCTTTTCTCCTACCGGGATGACCTTGGATGCGTCCAGCACCTCCGCCAGGTTGAGTTGCTGCATCGCGGAAATCGCATATTCCCAGCGGCCCTCGGCGCACAGGCCGAGAACGCCGCCTTCTTCGTAGGCCACCAGTGCGGCTTTGATGCAAGCGGCGCGCACTGCTTCCACTAATTGCTGTTCATTGCACATCAGGAACTCACTGACTCGGTGGTCGCCCACTTCGATAGCCTCAATGTGGCGCCAAGAACGTGAATGGCTTAGCTTCCTTGAAGCGAGCAGTTTGGTCTCCGCTGCGGTCGGGATTGCCGTAGTGAGCAAGAATGTTACTATTTTTGCTCCACAGCATGGCCATCTTCGCAAGGAAAAACATCGACCGCAATGCCTACATTGGCGTCCCCGATCTACCTTCTCAAAAGAAAAAGGCCAGCGTCCGCGAAGCAGCGCTGGCCTTGGATAGCGAATCAACCCGCCAATCAGGCGTATTGTTGAGCGACGAAATCCCAGTTGACCAGATTCCAAAACGCCTCGACATATTTCGGACGCAGGTTGCGATAGTCGATGTAATAGGCGTGCTCCCAGACATCACAGGTCAGCAACGCCTTCTTGCCGGAGGTTGCTGGAGTGCCGGCATTGCTGGTGCTCAGCAATTCCACCGAACTATCCGCATTTTTGACCAACCAGCCCCAACCGGAACCGAAAGTACCAATCGCCACCTTGGCAAATTCCTCTTTGAACGCCGCGAAGGAACCGAACTTCTGGTTAATCGCCGCCGCCAACGCTCCACTGGGCTCGCCACCGCCATTCGGTTTCAGGCAATTCCAGTAGAAGGTGTGGTTCCACACTTGGGCGGCGTTGTTGAACACGCCGCCTGAGGATTTCAGAACAATCTCTTCCAGCGACAGATTCTCGAATTCCGTGCCCTTGATCAAATTGTTGAGATTAGTCACATAAGTCTGATGATGCTTGCCATAGTGAAATTCCAGGGTTTCCGCCGAGATGTACGGCTCCAGAGCATTCTTGGCATAGGGCAAAGCAGGCAGTTCATGCACCATGATCAGTGTTCTCCTTGCAGGTCGATATAGGGGTAGTGCGCCCATTTGGAACCCACCAGCAGGTTGAAGTTTCGCCAGTGAGCGCTGGACGCGGCCAAGCCGGGCAAGTCTAGCCCCCACCCCTTGGCGATGCAACGCAAGTTGGAAGCGCTAAGGGTATGTTATTCTTGCCGCCGAATCTGGCGTACAGAGTCGTCCCAACGACTCTGTACGCTCCCTATCCCAGCCTACAGAAGGTCGAGAATCATGCACAAACTCCATCTCACGCTGGCCTTTCTGGCCGCACTGGTCGCTACCGGTTGTGCCAGTATGGGCGGCGGCTCCAGCGATAACAGCACCACCAGCGTCGCCAGCCTCAGTGACAGCGGACGCGGCAGCCCTAAAATCAGTGATTCCGAAATCGTTGCCGCTATCAAGGATGCCTACAAACAGGACGAGCAACTAGCCAGCGCCAACATCAGCGTCACAGCGACCCAGGGCGTCGTCACCCTCAGCGGTAGCGTCCCTAGCGCTCCTGCCTACAATCGAGCGATTTCCCTGGCGCGCAGCGTCACCGGCCGACCGCCTGTTGCCGCTGATCTGAAGTTCTAGCTCACCCCCTCCCTGTTCCTGACAGCGCTGTTAAATCATGTGCGGTATTTGTGGTGAATTGAAACTGGACGGCCACGCGCCGGATGTGACTTTGCTGCCGAAAATGCTGGCGCAATTGGCCCGACGCGGCCCGGATCATGAGGGAATCTGGTCTGACGGCCCCCTGTTATTCGGCCATCGTCGATTATCCGTGATCGATCTCAGCGACCGTTCCAACCAGCCGATGGTCGATCACGAGTCGGGGCTGGCGCTGGTATTCAACGGTGCAATCTACAACTACCGGGAACTGCGGCGGGAACTGCAAAGCCGGGGCCACCACTTCTTCTCCGCAGGCGACACTGAGGTGATCCTCAAAGCCTATGCCGAATGGGGTGAGCAATGCGTCGAACGTCTCATCGGCATGTTCGCCTTCGCTCTCTGGAACCTGCGCGAACGCACCCTATTTCTCGCTCGTGACCGACTGGGCATCAAGCCGCTGTACTACAGCCGCACCGCGCACACCTTCCGCTTCGCCTCTAACAGTCAGGCCCTGCTGGCCGCGCCGGATGTGAGTACGGCGATTGATCCGGTCGGCTTGCATCACCAATTGACCCTCCATGCGGTCATCCCCGCGCCGCGCACGATTTTGCAGGGCATCCGCAAACTGGCTCCAGCCACTACGCTGACCATTGACGCCAGTGGACATGAGCGGAGCCGGGTCTACTGGCGGCTCAACGCCCAGCGTCCCGTGCAACCGCGCACCGAAGCGGAATGGACTCAAGCGGTGCATGACGCCCTGCGTCTGGCGGTGCGACGGCGCCTGGACATCGCCGATGTGCCGGTGGGCGTCCTGTTGTCCGGGGGGCTGGATTCCAGTTTGCTGGTTGCGCTGCTGGCCGAATCCGGGGTGCGCGATCTATTCACCTTTTCTGTCGGTTTCGAGGATCAGCCCGAAGAGAAAGGGAATGAGTTTGAGTACTCCGATCCAGTGGCGACCCGCTACCAAACCCGCCATCACCGATACCTGATTCCCAATGATCAAGTGCTCAAGCGCCTGCCGGAAGCCGTGACCTGCATGGCCGAACCGATGGTCGGGCAGGACGCGGTGGCGTTTTTCCTGCTGGCCGAGCAGGTTTCTCAAACTGTCAAGGTCGTACAGAGTGGCCAGGGTGCGGATGAGGTGTTCGGCGGCTATTTCTGGTATCCACGCATGACTGCTGAAACGGGAACGGATCTGGAGCGATTCCGGCAGCACTATTTCGACCGCGATCATGCTGAATTCATGGAAACGGTCGCACCGGTTTACCACGGCCCCGACTACACCGCAGCACTGATCGCGGAACGGTTGGCGGAGCCGGGCGCGGATGACTATCTGGATCGGGTGTTGCGGCTGGACGTGACCACGTTGATCGTCGATGACCCGGTTAAACGGGTCGATAACATGACGATGGCCTGGGGACTGGAAGCGCGGGTGCCGTTTCTCGATCACGAACTGGTAGAGTTGGCCATGCAATTGCCGCCAGAATTGAAAATCGGCGGCGGCGGCAAGTCTGTGTTGAAGAAAATTGCCCGGGGACTGTTACCCGATGCGGTCATCGACCGGCCCAAGGGTTATTTCCCCGTGCCAGCGCTCAAATTTGTGCGCGGGCCATTCCTGGATTTCATGCACGACACGGTGAATTCACGCGCCTGCCGGGAACGCGGCTTATTCCAGCGAGCCTATCTGGATCGATTGCTGGCTAAACCTGAGGGGCACCATACTCGCTTGCTGGGCAGCAAACTGTGGCACTCGGCGCTGCTGGAACTGTGGCTGCAACTGAACGTTGACCCGGCGACGCGGGTCAATAGTTAAACTTTCTCCTATGAGGTCAGTCAATGGACGCTTTGGAACGCATCAAGCAACAAGTTGAATCTAACCCGGTCGTAATCTACATGAAGGGCACTCCAGAAGCCCCGCGCTGCGGTTTCTCGCAACGTGCTTCTCAGGCGTTGGCTGCCACTGGCCTGCCCTTTGCCTACTTCAATGTCCTGGAAGATCCTGACATCTTCGATAACCTGCCACGCTACGCCGACTGGCCCACTTTCCCGCAGATTTATATCAAAGGCGAACTGATTGGCGGCTGCGACATCACCCTGGAGTTGCACCAGAACGGCGAGTTGCAAAAGCTTATGGAAGGCGCGGTGGCCCAGACCGATAGCGTTGCATCCTAAACAGCATTTCCCGACACTAACCCCTCCCTTGTCAAAAGGAGGGGCTTTTTTGTCTTTGTGCAATTGCACAATGCGAAAAATTTATTCGCTGATCCCTACCAAAATGTTGGATAAGTACTACAATTACCTTATTCAGGCTGTGGCGATGGTCCTTGGAAGAGGACAATCAGTGTTCGCAGCCTGAATTCGCCCTCACGGCACATTCCCCCGGCGCAATGAGGGTGATCACCGGGCCACGGTTGAGCGAGGTAAAATCATCATGCCCAGTGTTTTGAAGCAAATCGCCCAGCAGTTTGAGCAAATCGATCCTGACAAAGCCAACGAGCTGCGCCGAATCGATGACGTCTACACTCAATTTGGTTTTAATGACAGCGCAACGACCCAAGCCGACGACGGCGCCACTCGTCGCCTGCTCCACCACCTGCCGCGCATGGCGCGGATGAAGGGTTTCCGGCTGTACCGGATCGGGGTTGGCGAGCAGGAAAATGGCGGCTATGCCCATCAGGCCGTCGCCCTGCTCGATGCCCACCACCTGCCGACGCCTGGCAATACCCTGGCAGTACTGGATCCCATTGGCGCCGATGCGGCTCCCCCAGAGGCCAGCGAAGACGAGTCCCACCAGTATTTCTTCGAAGTCTGGCAGACTTTGCAATACTACTACGGCCACGGTTGTGCGCTGATCCCCGACAAGCCATCAGCGCCAGCACAAACCACATTTTAGCAATGCCTCCTCTCGCAGAAACAGGAAACCCGGCCAAGCCGGGTTCTTTATTGTAAAACCATCGCTATTCCTTACTTGCTTCCACGGAAAGCCGACGAGCAACCATCGATTTTTCCTCCCGGTAGGTGTCGTCCCTGCGATTTTTCTCAAAGCACAATCCGCTGAATGGCGAGGTTCTCCAAATCCCTGCGCCCGACGCCCAGCTCGCCCGCCAAGCGGATATACTCCACTGTGTCCGGTTCCACACCAAACAACTTGGCCGCTGCGGTATCTGCCACCACTAGATCAGTCGATAGCAACTGCGCCTGCATATTCACGACATCCGCCGCTGAAACCCCACGCGGCCCCTGGCGCATCATGACGTTATACGCATCCACCACATTTAAATCCGGCTTGCGGTAACTGGCGAAATCAGCAATGCATTGATGTAAATTGTTGGCGTGCCACTCACCGCGATCCCAGACGATGCCCATCAGATTCTTCATGGCCACCGTCAACCGGGCGCCGCCATGATTTTTCAGTACCGGAACATTAATGAATACATCGGATTGCAAGACCAGTTCATGCTCTTTCACTTCACGCAGCCGCCGACCTTGGGCCACTGCAACGGCCTGGAAATATCCCTCACTGTTGCCCGGCGCCAACTTGCCACCCGCTTCTTTCACTGCTTGCTCGATGCCACTCGTGCGGTAGCTGTCGCGCCAAGCATCGCAGGTATGATCAAATACATAAACCTGTCTGGCTCCAGCCTGTAAACAATGCTCAATAATACGGCGCACCAGGCGCGGATTCGTATTGGCAGCCCGCTCGGGCGATACATTCCAACCAATGTTGGGCTTGACCACCACCGTCTGGCCCTTTTTGACAAAACGCCCCATACCGCCCAAGGCTGCAATCCCCCGGTCAAACAGCACTTCTGGATCACCATTCTTGACCGCGACCAGATCGGGGACACCGGCCATGGTTTCCCCGGCGTACAGCCGGTTTGTTGGATCTCCCAGCGCCAGACCGGCGCCGAGCGCTTTGAGAAAGGTTCTGCGTTGCATGGCGAGTACCTCAACGAACGGCCGGCAGCGGTATGCATCCAAACCACCCCGACGCTTAACGCCACCCCTCCTGAGTCAAGGAGGGGAACAAATCAGCAGATTCAGAAACGGAAGCGCCGCAGGATAGTCAGCGACGACAGTGCGCCGACCAACTTACGATCCGCATCCACCACCGGCAAGCGGATATAACCTTCAGACAACAACGTCAGCGCATCGGATAGCGGCGCATCGGGACTGACAACCGGATGGGTAACCGCAAAATCACCGACCTTGCGATGCAGGTGGGGAATTAGACGATTATCGACATCCTCTGCGCTTTCCTTTTCAGCATCGTCAGGCAACTGCCGCTCCGACGGTAACAACATTTTGGAAAACATGAACGAATTGATGGTGCCGACGAACTCGCCTTGGGCGTTCACTACCATCAAATCCTGCATGTGCTTGCGGATCATGATCGCCAACGCCTCCGAAAGCGGGGAGGTATCAAGCACGGCTGTGGGTGCAGATAACATATAGTTTTTGCATTTCATTTTTGGGATTCTCCCGCTAAGTTTAAACTGGTGACGCCGACGTTAAGAATATCGGATTAGCGTAGCCTTGATCGGGTATTATTGCGCAGCCTTGGCCGCCGTGCATGGCGGGCAACACCCCCGCAAGCCTATTCCGGAGGAACTCTATGATTGTTGGAATTATCTCGCTGGTCGCGGGCCTGCTCGGGCTGGTCGCCGCCGCGATGTTGTACAAATCCATCTTGCGCCGTCCCGCCGGGGACGACCTGATGATCGCGATTGGCGATGAAATCCAGTTGGGCGCCATGACTTATCTGCGCGCTCAGTATACCAAGATCGGCATTTTCGCCCTGGTCGTAGCCGCACTTCTGGCGGTCTCCGAACAACACGGTTTCGATACCAGCATCGCGTTCCTGACTGGCGCGATCACCTCAGCCTTGGCCGGATTGGTCGGCATGAAAGCCGCCACCAAGGCGAATGTCCGCGTCACTGCCGCAGCCCGAGATCATGGGGCGGGTGAAGCATTGTTGGTCGGCTTCAACGGCGGCGCTGTCATGGGCCTCGCCGTCGCCAGCTTTGGCCTGGTGGGCCTGGGCGCGTTCTTTACGGGTATGGCGTCGGAGTTTGCGATCCATCCCGAATCTGCTTCGGTCATCTGGGGCTTTTCGATGGGCGCTTCCTCCATCGCGCTGTTTGCCCGGGTGGGCGGCGGCATCTTCACCAAGGCGGCGGACGTAGGTTCTGATCTGGTCGGCAAGATCGAAGCCGGCATTCCTGAAGACGATCCTCGCAACCCTGGCGTCATTGCCGACAATGTGGGCGACAACGTCGGCGACATCGCCGGCATGGGTGCGGACATCTATGAATCCTACGTCGGCGCGATGGTCGCCGCCATCACCCTGGCAGCGACTGCCTCCATCACGGAAATTCATCAATATTTCGGTGAAGGCGTCACCAAACCGATGTTATTGGCGCTGCCGCTGGTGCTGGCGGTCATTGGCCTCGGTTGTTCATTGGTCGGCATTTATGGTATGACGGCCTTCAAGAAGTATGGGCCGGAACGTGCGCTGGCCATCGCCGAATTCAGCTCCGCCGGGCTGTTCCTGTTCCTGACGATGATTGTGATGCTGCTGTTCGGCTATGGCTGGGGGCTGTTCTTTGCCATTCTGATCGGCAACCTGTCCGGCATCGCTATTGGCCGGGCCGCCTGGTACTACACCTCCTCCAAACCCGTCACGCGCATCATCCAGTCCTGCAAAACGGGACCGGCAACCAATATCATCACCGGTCTGGCCGTCGGCCTGGAAAGCTGTGCGGTGCCAATCCTGGTGATCGCCATCGCGATCTTTGTTGCTCATCAGGTCGCCGGCCAGTATGGCATCGCCCTTGCCGCTGTCGGTATGTTGGCCACCGCCGGCGTGACCATGACCATTGACGCTTCCGGACCCATTTCCGATAACGCCGGTGGCATTGCTGAAATGTCGCACCAACCCGCAGAGGTCCGCAAGATTACTGATCACCTTGATGCCATTGGCAACACCACCGCCGCCACTGGTAAAGGCTTTGCGATTGGCTCTGCAGCGCTGACTGCGTTGGCGCTGTTCGTTTCCTATAAACAGTCGGTCGAGTTGGCGATTGGCAAGCCCGTACCGATGGAAATCACTGATCCAATCGTGGTCGTCGGGGTTTTCCTGGGTGGCATCGTTGTACTGCTGGCCGCCGCGATGACCATGAGTTCTGTGGGTCGTGCAGCAATGGAAATGGTGACGGAAATTCGCCGCCAGTTCCGGGAAATTCCTGGTCTGTTGCAAGGTACGGCCAAACCGGATACCGCACGCTGTGTAACAATCTCAACAGACGCAGCGCTGCGCGAAATGATTGCCCCAGGTATGCTGGCCGTGTTGGCTCCGGTGATCGTCGGCTTCTTCTTCGGCAAGTCCGGGCCGGTAGCGCTGGGCGGCATGTTGTTGGGCGCGACGCTCACTGGCATGGTCTTCGCCCTGCTGATGGCTAATACTGGCGGCGCTTGGGATAACGCCAAGAAGTCGATTGAGGCGGGCGAATTACCCGGCGAGCGCAAGGGCGGTGACGCACATGCGGCGGCAGTGATCGGCGATACCGTCGGCGATCCGTTTAAGGACACCAGCGGCCCGGCCATGAATATCTTGATCAAATTGCTATCCATCGTGTCCCTGATCCTGGTGCCGTTCATTACCTGAACCCCCTTCTATCACCCCCTCTCCCTTCCGGGGGAGAGGAAAGCCCTCATTGAAAAGAGTTGCACCACCCCGGCACAGCGTTCTGGCCGTGCTGGAAACAGGGCTACAGGTTGGAAGCTATGGGGAAGCCGCTCAATTTACCCGGCCAGCAAACCAGGCCGGCAATTCGTCCAGCCGACTAACCACCACATCCGGCTCTACCTCCCAAGGATCGAACACCGTATCCGATTGACGCTTAACCCAGGCAGCCCGCAAGCCAGCGGCCTTGGCCCCAATCACATCCCAAGCATTGCTGGACACCAGCCAGGTTTCGCTCGGCGCACGCTGGGCGCGCCGCGCCAGATAGGCGTATACCTCCGGGTTAGGTTTAAAGGTGCGCAGGTCATCTACGCTCACCACATCCTCTAGCAACGGCAACACGCCGGCATTCATCAACAGCGCTCGGATACTGGTTTCCACTCCATTTGAAAACGCGATGCGCTGATGGCCCTGCGTCTTGAGGGCATCCAAAGCAGCGGCGACTTCCGCAAACATGGGCAGGTAGAGATAAGCCTCCAGCAACCGGTCCTGATCGGATTCCGGCAATTTGCAGCCCAGCGCCTGCTGGGTATACAGCAAGGCCTGGCGGGTGCAGACATCGAAATCCACATACCGCCGCATCAAGCCGCGCCGGAACGAATATTCCAATTGCTTGGTTCGCCACAGCGCCGCAAACGGAATCGCCTGCTCGCCAACCAGTGCGCGCAACGGCTCGGCCAGCGCCAACGGATCGACCAGCGTGCCATATACATCGAATCCTAGAGCATACGTCTTTTCCACAATAAACTCCGTTGTCATCACAATTCTTAAACTTACCGCCCTCGAAACCCACTCTGCGTTTCCGGAGCAATGCCTGCCGGGGCCGGTCTGAAAGGCGGATTAGGCTTAGCCAGTGGCGGCTCGGGCGGGCGAGGCGCTGGCAAGGGCGCAGGCGGGGGG
>JBAQIQ010000167.1:0-4155 GCA_049288935.1 Candidatus Competibacteraceae bacterium | reverse complement strand
TACAGGTTGTGGAATTCTTAAAATTTCACCATGATTTATAACTAATTGAAAATATTTTCAAATATATTTTAAGATAAAACGGATGGCGAAAATACCTAATCCACAACTCGCAAAGGAACGCTATATGTCGAACAATATTTCAGCAGCTCTTTCTAGTTCTCTATCAGAACTTCGCCTTGGATCAGGTTTTGTCCATCTGCTTGACCAAAAACCAGTATCAGAGAGTAGCCTTTTTATTATCATTTTAGATTTATTTAAAAAACTCAATTGTCCATCATTTCCACGATGCGTGGTCGGCAACTGGTAAGGTTGATGGATTAAGTCAAGAGAGCCACAAAAATCTTGCCATTTATTGTAATTCATGTGGTCGCCAGAATATACACTAATCCAGGGTATACGGAATGCTTCAGCGGCTATTGCTCCATGCATAGCTTCACTTATTAACAAACGTGTAAGGTCAATTTGTTTCATGACTTTTTCAACATCATCATGTGGATCAATATATTGTATATCCGCGATCTGACATACTTCTCGCCATAATCCTCTCGATGCTGAGATACCAGCAGGCATAAAAGATACCAAATATCTTTCAGCATGGCTATGTGGAAATAGATGATTGATAAAAATAGCAGGATCAGCAACAGCACGACAAGGTTCTACTCCAAGTTGACCGGCGCTCCATGGCCCACGAACACAGATAAAGTCCCAAGTTTCATCCTTAATAAGAGGAAGTCCATAGCCTACACCTGAACCAAATACTACTCGTTTTGCAGCTAGAGGTACGCGATGATTTAATAAAGTTCCAATTCCTACAAATAATATATCAGGATCGTCATCAAAAAAATCTGGAAGAAGCTGATCCCATATCCATGGGTTTAGATCGTCACCAAAATTGCCAACTGGATCATGAAAGTAGTAGAGTTTCACAGGAATAGTAGTCCTATTCAGATTGTAGTATATTTAGATATTAACCACATCTAAAAATATTAAACGCATTCATTATTAATGAAAATTCATAGAGATCTTCAAAATTAAAAATAGTGACTTTATTCAAAAGTGGATGATTTGTCATAAAACACTTGATCCTTTGATTGCACATTGACAGGCAAATGTCCAGCATCACGTTCAGCATGCCCCGCCAATAACGCATTGAGCGAGCGTCGATCACTCAGTAGACGCAGGGTCTCTCGTATCGACTCGAACTCCTGCTGCGGAATCAAGATAACTGTTCCACTCTCCCCAATAATTGCAGTTTCCTCCTGATTGCTTAAAGTATTGGCAATCACTTGACCTAAATCAGCCAACGCCTGTTGCAAAGTATAGAATTGCATTAACTACCTCCGTTTAAAAACCGATGGAGATCAACTAAGTTAAAGGCCATCGCTCCACTCCGGATTAACTGCTTCGGCAAACTTAGTCATGGATTACCTTTACACCAGAGGGAAATTTTTGGACCCCACGCCAAGCTCGCTGTAATCCACTCCGCAATATCTTCAACCCACTCCGCAACGTCTTCAACCCACCCCACCGAAATACTGTCAAATGATAAATTGTGCGTCGTTTGTCTGTCCAACGGGCATGCCACTCCATAACCTTTCCAAATAATTCCATGCGTTTGATACAACCCTCATTGAACAGCAATTCCAGTGTTTCTTGCCGAAGTAAAAAAGCGGGTGAGAATGAGGTGATAGTTTCATCGTAAGTTGTTTTAAGTACTATAAGAGTAACACCACGAACCAGGCAAAGATTCATTGCAACAACATGATCGCCAAAAAAATATTGATATACCAATCCCTCATTTCTCAAACAGGCATTCTCAAGAATTTCAGTATAGAAAACGCCTTGAGAATTCTGGTGATGAACCGCAGTACCCTGTTGTGCTTTCCAGCCACGACTTTCCAAGTCTCCATAACATACAACAGCATCAGCCATTTCTACCGACTTGGTCAAACACTTAACTACCGCGACAACACCTTGATCAGCAAGCTTGGCGCGTTGCCTTTTCATGGTCTTTCGTAAATTCTTACCCCGCGAATTCCAATAATCGGCAAAATGACCCTCAATCTCCACCCAGGCCGTATCAATATAATCAGTAGTCAAGCTATCACTGGTATCCGCATCACGCGGCGCTAACCGAGGATCAACCTGCGTTATGCTCAATACCAGACAAAAACCAGGTAAGCTGCGTTGCACGCTGCGCGCAATCTCAATAAGGCGCAAATCCTTGCGCGCCACCCACGCCCCCAGGGGAATCTGCGAAGGCTGAAACGTCTGCCATTCAAAAAACCGCTTCCGTCCCAGAATCAGCATCGCCGCTGGGCCTTGTGCGTCAGACCCCACCAGCAAGCGTTCCTGACCACTGCCAAACATCCTGAGCGCCGCCGTTATCACATACGCGGACAGAAACGGCAAATCGCTACGCTCCGTGTTCAAGGCATCCCATGAAGCAGCAAGATCGCCCTCCAGAGCCGAAGCCGGCAGGTTTTGCCAATGTCGCATCAGGTGTGATCCATATAAAAGGCAGTAGCTATCTGAGCAAGTTTATGAAGAGCATCCGCCAGCATGATCATTGATCACGCCACTGGACACCCGCCAATACACAAGCGCGCTGCACAATATAACCGATGTCCGCCGTATTCAAATCCTGATGACAAAGAAATTGCAACACCTGATGGCTCCAAAGCAACCCATGATCGCCATCAAGACGCGGCGTCCCCGGCCACACCCGATCCCAGCGGAACACCGGCAACCTCTCGGCGCGCAACCGGGCATACACCTCATCTACCCGCTCAAACCAGACCGCAAACACATAAGGCGCAGTCTGCGGCGGCAAGTCCGGGAACAACGGACGCACATCCGGAACTCGCGGAAACAGCGCCGCATACTGACGATAGTTCTCCTGACGCCGGGCCACGATCCGCCCGCGCGGCAAAACCCGCAATAACCAGCGCGTAACGCCCAATGGCGATTGAGCAATCCGACTCATCCCACCATTTTTCAAAATAGCATCCGCCGACTCTTCCACACTGGCCGCCTCAACGCCCGACGACACCTGCACCATCGACCGCCCTCGATTCTTGACCCACACGAGCATCCTTAGAACCGTATTCAGCCCGCGAAAACGCCGATACAAAGCGCCGGTTTCCACGACATCCACCCAGCCCTTGATCCTAGCCTTCACACTCTGCGGAGCCAGCGCCATATCCTGAACCGGTCGCCGCGCCGAAACCAGCACCCCACCTTCCGGCACCGGCAAAAACTTGGAAATACTGGCTGCTGCATAGTCCCCCCATGCCCCGACCGGCCGCTCCCCAGCGACGCCAAAAAACGTATGAGCGCAATCCTCAATCAACGCCACGCCTTGCGCATCACACCAGACGCGCACTTCCTGCAACGAGCGCGTCAACCCAAAATAATGCGCCGCCAGCACCGCGCGGGCATTCGCCGCCTCCGGTCGGGACAGACTGGCAATATCGGGCAAGCCATCCTCCCGCACCGCATAAAACACCGGCTGCAACTCCGCTAACACCACCGGGGCCACCATGGTTGGACAATGATAGGTCGGCACTAATACTTTGGAACCAGCAGGCAGCCGCAACTGCCGCAACGCCTGAAAGATTGCCGCCCGCCCGCTGCTGGTCAGAGCGACATGAGACATATCCTCCACACTCGGCAACCCGGCCGCCCGGCAACCGGTAAAACTGGCCCAGCCCAATACCGGGCTGCGCGGAAATGTAATCCTCTGTTTCAAGCGGCTCATCAGGTTCATCAATCCCCGCATCTGGCGCAGATGAAGAAGTCAAGGACAGGGAGTAAATTCAGGACGCTTCAAAAAATAGCGGTGTTTCAAAAAGTAATAAAACAATCCCTGTACATGACTGAATTTAGCTCGATTTATTTTAGGTTCCCACCCAAATGTTGCATAAAGCGCAACGTGCGCTGAATGCCACTGCTCCCCGCTAGGGGCGGGAAGTGGTAGGCAATCATCAGTATACGCTTCACATCAACGCCAAGTATTTTAATATCCTGCGCCGGGTGTGATTCAAAGTGATGCAGGCCCCATAATACCGCATGACCTACTGATAGTGCTCAAGGAGTCCCCTATGTTCATGACTGATTGCGACCCGACATTGATCGAGCGCCTGGATCGTCATC
>JBAQIQ010000166.1:0-7084 GCA_049288935.1 Candidatus Competibacteraceae bacterium | reverse complement strand
ATCGAGACGATGTTGGCGCTCCGGCTCAACCGGGCTCACCGGGAGTGGGAGACCTATTGGCAAGGGGTCGAAAAAGAAGCCGCATGAACCGGTCATTTCGTCGGTGCATCACTTTGAATCACACCCTATCTCGAACTGGCCGCTGGCGGCTTCCGTTTTGGCTACGCTCTCCGACGCGGGCCGTTCCTCGTCAGTCGACAACACCCGATGCGGAGAGAGGCTTTCCACGGTGAACGGTCCCGCGACGCGCACCCGCTTCTTGTCTTCATAGGGTTGGTCGTATAGCGTCTCGGTATCGGCACTGCGGGCGATGGAGTCGTCAATGTCCCGCTGGCGCTGGCGGCGATGCTCCCACCATTGCGCCAGCAATTCCCCGGCCTGGGCGGACCACTTTTCCCCGGCCTCGCGGGGAACCTGCCACTCTTCCCACGTCTGCTTGAGCAGGGTGTTCAACTCCGCCCGGAGCGGCTCCAGCTTCTCCTGCCAGCGGGCGTGAATGTCATCGATTTCCGAGTTGTTGGCGATGGCCTTGAGGGTGACGTGCGGGACGGTCTTGTAAACAAAGCCCTTGCGAATATCGCCCTGAGGCTTCACTTCGGCCAGCGGCAACTTGCCGGTAACTTCCGCTTGCTTCTTGATGCCGTTCTCGGAATCCGCCAGGTAGTAGTAGGGATAGCGGGCGGCCATCAGGCGGGTGCGGGCCAGGGCGAGGGCCACGCGGGAGGTGTCGCAGGTGATCCAGCGCCGGCCCCATTGCTCGGCGACGTAGGCGGTGGTGCCGCTGCCGCAAGTGGGGTCGAGAACTAAATCGCCGGGGTCGGTGGTCATCATGAGGCAGCGTTCGATGACCTTCGTACTTGTCTGGACGACGTAGATCAACCCGGTGCCAAGCTGAACGGATTCCCATCGATCACTGATAGGTAGAACAGAGAAATCATCAAGCCATCGTAAATATCGAAGGGTACTGCCAGTGGGTTTAACACGTCCTGCAAAGGATAGCCGTCTAAGTCCATTCAAATCTGTCTTAAATGTGCCTACGCCAGGGGTGTAAGTAACACCATTAAATTTGAAATCTCGGAGATCACCTGATCCAACCGGTCTCGCGCTGCTTAACGATGTTAGCTGAACACGAACCCCAGTTTCTTGCAGTTCTCCCGAAATAAATTCTTCAGGTTTTAGTCGACGCAAAATACCATCAGATTTCAACATTAGATCATAGCGATCTAGTGAAACAGTGCCTTTACCTCGCTCTTGGTATAGCTGATGATACTTAATAATTTCAATATTCTTTGAATAGAAGAGCAGGTAATCAACTGTTTGTGAAACAAGCTCTTGATCTGTTGATCCTGTTTTCTGAAAGCTGATTGTCGCAACGTGATTTTGAATCCCAAACACCTCATCCAACAAACACCGCACCAAATGCACATTCTCATCGCCGATCTGCACGAAGATTGACCCGCTCTCCGTCAATAACTCCCTCGCCACCTGCAACCGATCCCGCAGATAGGCCAGATAGGAATGGATGCCCAGCTTCCACGTATCCCGGAACGCCTTGATCTGTTCCGGCTGGCGGGTGGCGTCCTCGGCCTTACCGTCCTTCACGTCTCGCTTGCGGGTTGAAACCTGCCAGTTGGAGCCAAACTTGATGCCGTAGGGCGGATCGAGGTAGATCATCTGCACCTGGCCCTTGAGTCCCTCCTTCTCGGCCAGGCTGGTCATCACCAGGAGGGAATCGCCCAGGATCATGCGGTTCTGCCAGTGCTGATTGTGCTGGTAGAACTCGATCAACTGGTCAAACTCGATGCCGTTGAAGTCGGCGAACAGGTCCAGCGTGCCCGCCTGGCCCCGCTTGGCGCTGGCCTGCACGTCCTCGATGATCGCCTGCGGGTGAATCTTCTCCTGGATGTAGACCGGCACCACCGGCACCGCCAGGTCGGCGCTGTCCTGCTCGTCCTTGCCCTTCCACACCAGTTGCGGATCAAGGTCGGGATTGCGGGGATAGCGCATCGTCCTGGGCGCAGCTTCGTCCTCGGCCACAAAGTCCCGCAATTCCTCAGTGGGGATATTGGCGCGGGTGGCAGCCGTGTGCTTGAGGCTGTCCACGGCGATGGTCGGGGCGGAATCCGAATTTTTCTTATTGTTCTTTTTGGGGGGCATGATCAAGCGGCCTTTCAAAACCTCTCAGTGGGCAACAGGGTGGATTTCAAGCCAACCAGTCTTCGAGCACCAAGTCGGGCACACGGGCGAATTCACGGGTGTTGTGCGTGACGACGACCAAACCTTGAGCGCGGGCTATCGCGGCGATTTGCAGATCGTAAGGGCCGATGGGCAGTCCTTGACGCGCCAAGACCGCCCGAATGTCACCGAAGTGGGGGGCGGCATCGCTGGAAAAGGGCAGGCTCGGCAACCACGACAAGAGCGTTAACAAGCGTTGCCGGTTTTCTTCGGGCTTACCGCTCTTGGAGACACCAAACCACAATTCCGCCTCGACCGGGGCGCAAAGCCGCAATTCGGCTCGACCCACCCGTCGCACTTGGGCGATCACTTGGGGGTTGTCCTTCATCAACGCAATGACGGTGTTGGTATCGAGGAGATAAGGCATCAGTCCAACGCTTCCCGTGGCGCATCGACGCCCAAGTCATCATCGGTAATGTCATCGGGGAAATCATCGCCTAGCGTTCCGGCGACGGCGGCAATAAATGCCTCCGTGTCATTGGAGGCTGCGGACACGGGGGGAGCCACGCGGTAGCCTTGCTCCAAAGCTTGAATGAACGTCAGCACTTGCCGGGCGGCAGGTTCAGGCAAATGGAGGCTGTGTTGATAAATCGTTTCAGCGAGTGTCATCAGAGGTCTCCTCATTCTAGGAGTAGCGCGGCATTAGGGAGTCGACGGAACGCGAGAGTTTAGAGACTCCCGCACGGTTTGCATCGCGCTTTCCGGGTCTTTCACTTCTACGAACGCCCAGCGCCCGAACTGGCCGGCGTTATTCACCGCTGGAACCCACAGATTTTGAATCGTGGCCGTCTTCGCCGCCTTGGCGGGCAGCGCGGGGCCGGACACCTCGATGATCAAGTTCAACAAGTCTTCCTGGCCGTGGCCGTCATCGATTCGCACGATGAAATCCGGGAGGTAGTGGTGTTCCTGGCCCTCGAAGGTATACGGAATCCGGAAGTCCAGGTTGTGGTTCTTGACGTAGCTGTAAACCTCATCCAGGTACTCCAGCGCCTGGGCCATCTTCCCCTCCCAACCGCTGTCCAGCACCACATGGGAAATCGGGCATTTGTGGTTGGTCTGCCAAGTGGCCCGGCTGGTGTGAAAGCTCACTCCGCTGGTGTCGCCCACGGTGTTGTACGGTTGCAGGATCGGCTTAAGGGTGCTGGCCCCGCTGTCCGCCGCCACGATGGCCTGATAGATGCGGTCGGCGGCATCGTGCGCCAACTCGATCAGCAACAGCAGTTGCGGGAAGGTTTCATCCTTCAGCTCCAGACATTCCGCCAGCCAGCGTTTGGCGATGCTCAACACTTGCGGCAACAGCCACGCCTTGACCTCGTTTTGCACGGCGGCGCCGATGACGTATTCGGTGGCGTCCTGCCGAAAATACTTTTCCAGCACCAGTTTTGCCAGTAGAAACGCCACCTCGTTCAAGCGCCGCTGTTTGAGATCGTCCAGCCGGTGAATGCTGGACTCCCCGACGATGGGCGCATTCTCGACCACGGTCGGCATTTGCTTCGTGGTCAGCGTCAACCGGCAAGTGGGTGTGAACTGGGCTTGCAGCGTCTCCCCCGCCAGTGCGTAGCGGTAGCCGCTCAGACGCGGGAAGGTGATCCGGGCGTCCTGGCGCGCATCCACGGTGGCAACGTGCGTGGTGTTGCGTTGCGGACGAGGCTTGGCGACGCCGGCGGTCGGGATAAACTCGAACGGGACGCCGTAGACTTCGGCGTATTCCACGGGGAATGCCTCGAAGGTCACGGTTTCCCCCTGGACGATGATCGTGTGCGCTTCCAGTTCATAGCTGACTCGGCGCAACGCCCGCCCGACCACCTGCTCACACAACAACTGGGTGGTGAATGCCCGCACCCCCAAGATATGGGTCGTCGCATTGCAATCCCAGCCCTCGGTGAGCATGGAGACCGACACCACACACTTGATGCGCTCGCCCAACTTGCCACGCTTGCCGACCGTGTTCATGACCTCGCGCAACAGGTCCTCGGTGGTCACTTCCTCGACGTTGCGGCCGGGGTAGCGTTGCCGCATTTCGGCCTGGAACTCCTCGATTTCGGGCGCGGCGGCGGCTTTGAACTCCTCGCTCAAGGCATCGCCCGATTCCAGTTGCCGGCTGTCGATCAGCAGGGCGTTGGGGCGGCTGGACCAGTGGCCGTTCTCGACGTTGCTGAAAATCGGCAACGCGCCCGGCACCGGCGCGACAGCGCCGTCCGCCAACGGCTTATCCCAACCGGCGATGTAATCAAATACCTGCTTGGAGGATCGGGTGTTGTTGCAGACCACGATAAACACCGGCGGCATCAGCGCCGGGTACTCGTTGACCTGTTCTTGCCACTGCTGATACGCCTTTTCGTAGTGGCTGTAGAGACTGTGCAGCGCCCCCTGCAACTCCTTGGGCAACACCGGTGCAACCGGCCCCTCTTCCTTGCTGGCTCAACCCTTGGGCATATCTTTCCCGATGTGCGCCCACAGATTGCGATAGGTCGGGTTCTCGCCCTGGCCGGTGTTATCGGCCACCGGCACCCGTGGCACCTTGACGATGCCGCTTTCAATGGCGTCCGTCAGCGAGAAGTCCGAAGTCACCCAAGGGAATAGCGTCCCTTCGGGATAACCCGAACCGCGCAGGAAAAACGGCGTCGCCGATAGGTCATAGACCGCACGAACGCCCAGCTTCTTTTGCACTGCGCCCAAGCCGCCGATCCAGATTTTCGCCTCTTCCTCGCGCTGCTTCGCTTCCTGCAAGTCATCGCCGCTCAGTTTCTCGTCCCCGTCCAACGGGCGGCGGTGGTAGCAATGATGGGCCTCGTCATTCAACACCACGATGTTCTTTTTATTGCCCAAGTCGGCGCACACCCGCGCTGCCATCTGCCCGGCGCTTTCCTGAAACGGGCTGGCTTCGCCGCTGACGGTGAGCAATTTCTTGGTCAGCGACGCGGCGCTATTGCGCTCGCGGCGGATGAAGGCGTGGTAGTTGATGATGGCGACTTTGGCCTTACCTAACTCATCGCGCAGGCTGGGCGGCAACAAGTCCAGTTGCCGGTAGTAGTTGTTCGGATCATTCGGCAGCAACACCCGCAAGCGGTCGCGGATCGTAATGCCGGGGGACACCATCAGAAAGGCGTCCGAGAATCGCTGATCTTGACGATTCGCCAGCTTGTTCAAGGCTTGCCAAGCGATCAGCATTCCCATCACCACCGTCTTGCCGCTCCCAGTCGCCATTTTGGCGGCATAGCGGGGTAACATCGCATGGCTGTCCGGGGTCGCCTGGGCGTTGGCCTGCTTGAACCGTTCGAGAATGAACGTCCCGTGGTTGGCGTCATGGCGGGGCGCAATCTCGGTCAGATAAATAACCGTCTCTACGGCCTCAATCTGGCAGAAGAACAGCCGCCGCTCGCGGTCGGGCCTAGTCCAATACTCCAGCAACCGCCGCGTCGTTGGCGTGGCCTGGGGCCGCCCCGCCTGCCGCCAATGGGAAACCCGCGCCCGGAGATCGTTGATCAGCTTGTTCTCTTCGGCCCGGTGCTGGATGTTCAGGTCCAGCGCCCCCTGCTTCTGCGCGCCCTTGAGCTTCGGCTTGGCGATGGGGATGAAATAGGTGCTGCGCCGCCGACCAGGCAGAATCTCATGGGTAATCCCGTTCTCATCAAACCGGAAATGCCGCTCCGGTTCCACGAACGGCGAGTTAATGACGGGGTTTTCGATGAGGTCGGCCATGCCTTGGCTCTTGGTAGTCCGGCGCGATCAGGCCGGATTCTGACTGAAACAGGCTCCAGTTTCTCTCTTCCGGCCCTGCGTCCCCTCGTGGGCTTCCCCGGCCCGCTCCGCCATAATTCGACGGATGACCTCGGCCTGTTCGGGCGTGACCCAGCCCTGCACATGCACCAGGCCCTGCTCTCGCAGGCGCTGGCGGTAGCGGCGCTGTTTGTCGGCGTGGCGGGAGGCCATGAGCTACCCTATAGTGAGTAGGGTCACATGTTACCACAAACCAGTGACTGTCCAATGTCGGCAGTTTCGCCCCCGCGCTGCTAAAAGCGCACGGTGCCTGGGTTTACTGTCCTGCGCTGACGACGGCCAACAGGGCAGTGGCCCCCAGACGATCCTGGGCATCGATCTTAATAAGCTTTTCCAGTAAAGCGATGGCCTCCTCCGGCTGACCGAGCCGGGCATACAGGTAGGCTTCGCCTTTCAGGCACAGCAAATAGCAGCGGACCCTGACCATGCTCTTTTCACCCCCTGAAACAAGGTGGGCTTCGCTGAGAGTGCGCCAATCGTGCGGCAACTCCAGTGATTGCCGAATGACATCCCGCACGTGTTGGCTGATGGCCATGGCGTCCAGAAAGCGCCGTTGATAGACGTAATAGCGAAAGAGGGCGACCAGCACCATGAGATGATCCGGAGCTAAATGATAGGCGCGCTGTAAATCAGCTTCCGCTTGTTCGTCACCGTAATTTTCTGCGGCCTGCTCCAATAATTGAACGACTTCGTCGGCCGGCGGAGGGTCGAAAAACAGCGGTTCGGCATCGAACGACAATAAATCCATCAGGAACCTCCTCAGTGAATGAGCCATCACATCCTGGTTGCCGGGCAGGATGCGCTCCAGAAACTCCCTCTCGCCGTCGAACTCGTCCTGGCCGTACTCGCACGTCACCAGCCTCTCGTACAGCAGGGCCAGATCGGGCGGCACCGGGGTCAAGGGTCGCACGAGGGTTTGCTACAGTGTATAGCTTTCCACTCCGACCGGGTGTGATTCAAAGTGATGCAGGCCCCATAATACCGCATGACCTACTGATAGTGCTCAAGGAGTCCCCTATGTTCATGACTGATTGCGACCCGACATTGATCGAGCGCCTGGATCGTCATC
>JBAQIQ010000165.1:0-23006 GCA_049288935.1 Candidatus Competibacteraceae bacterium | reverse complement strand
GATGACGATCCAGGCGCTCGATCAATGTCGGGTCGCAATCAGTCATGAACATAGGGGACTCCTTGAGCACTATCAGTAGGTCATGCGGTATTATGGGGCCTGCATCACTTTGAATCACACCCGGTCGTCGAAGTCGCAAACGGCGGCGATATACCAGTGACCGCGAACAAACATCAAATCCACTTCGCCTTTGCGATGCTTGAGCAATTGCCGCTGATGTTCGCCACAAACATAACCGAACTTGATTCGTCCGTTCAACGTCCAAATCGAAACCCGGTCATCGGACACAAACCTGAAAATCCGATCATCGTAGGGCTGTGCGCCCATTAGGCGAAAAGTGCGCTGTGTCTCCTTGTCCAGTTTGTAGGCATCGGCGACTTTGGCAATGCAGCGCACGGCCACTTGGGAAGCCAAATTAAACCGGTCTCGCGTCGCTTGGTAGGCCAGTTTATGCACATCGAACTGCCGAAAGGTTTCCCCGACCCACGCCTGTTCGGAAATCCAGTTGCAAGCGGCATTACAACGCTCCAGCGTTTGCTTGAGCAGTTCCGCTTGTTCGGAGGTCGGCCACAGTTTAATGTTAGCCACAAGTTTCATAATTCAATGATGGGACAAAAAAACAACAAAATCAACTACTCGACCGCTATGCGGTCTCCGCTCTCCCTCCCCGAACTGAAGGCCGGGGTCTCTCGCGGGAAAATCAGATGACATGGAACGGCCCCGGCTTGAAGCGCGCTGACCTCCGAGATTCCTCTATAATCGCCCTCATATTACCGATGAAGGTTGAATCAGCATGTTTGAAAATCTCAGCGAACGATTGCTCCGCACCGTCAAGAATCTGCGTGGCCAGGGTCGCCTGACCGAGGACAACATTAAGGACGCGCTGCGCGAAGTGCGCATGGCGCTGCTGGAAGCGGATGTGGCGTTACCGGTGGTGCGAGAATTTATCAACCGGGTGCGCGAGCGGGCTATCGGCGAGGAAGTGCTGCTCAGCCTGACTCCGGGTCAGGCGCTCATCAAGATGGTTCATGATGAACTGATCCGCACCATGGGCGAGGTCAACGCGGAACTGAACCTGCGGATGCAACCGCCAGCGGTGGTGCTTATGGCCGGTCTGCAAGGCTCCGGTAAAACCACCAGCGTTGCTAAACTGGCCCGCTGGCTCAAGGAACAGCAACACAAAAAAGTGCTGGTGGTCAGTTGCGACGTGTATCGGCCAGCGGCTATCGACCAGTTGCGCAAGTTGGCCAGCGAGGTCGGAGCGGCGTTTTTTCCCAGCGATCCCGGCCAAGAACCCGAATTCATCGCTCGTCAAGCATTGGAACACGCCCGTACCCATGGCATGGACGTGCTGATCGTTGACACCGCCGGTCGTCTGCATGTCGATGAAGAGATGATGGCTGAAATTCAGCGATTGCACACAGCTCTTAACCCGATTGAAACCCTGTTTGTGGTGGATAGCATGACCGGTCAGGATGCCGCCAACACCGCCCAGGCTTTCAATGCCGCCTTGCCGCTGACAGGAGTGGTGCTGACCAAAACCGATGGCGACGCCCGGGGCGGGGCGGCGCTGTCGATCCGCCACATCACCGGCCAGCCGATCAAGTTCCTTGGAGTGGGCGAAAAGACCGTCGCCCTTGAACCTTTTTTCCCCGACCGGGTGGCTTCGCGCATTCTTGGTATGGGCGATGTCCTGGGCCTGGTCGAAGAAATGGAGCGTAAGGTTGACAAGGAAAAGGCGCTCAAACTCGCGCAAAAGGTTCAGAAGGGTAAGGGTTTTGATCTGGAAGACTTCCGCGAACAGATGAAACAGATGATGGGCATGGGCGGCATCGCCGGACTGCTGGAAAAGATGCCAGGTTTCACCGCCGCGCCCGCCGCGCTCAAGGACCAGGCCGCCGACAAAGAGGTCAACCGGCTGATCGCTATCATTAATTCCATGACCCCTGGGGAGCGCCGTTTCCCCGATATCATCAAAGGTTCGCGCAAACGACGCATTGCCATGGGTTCTGGTACGCAGATTCAAGACGTGAATCGCTTGCTCAAGCAGTTCGACCAGGCACAGAAGATGATGAAGAAAATGAAAGGCGGTGGGTTGATGAGAATGATGCGCAGCTTACAGGGTCGCCTGCCGCCGGGCAGCCTGCCGCCCCTGAAACCATAATTCTAAAAAGTTTCAAACATCCGAAATTTCCGTTATTATTCCATGCTTCGTCCGGCCGCCCCATCTGCGGGCGGTCTTTTCGTATGGATATCGGAATTCGCAAGAGGTACTCGCAGCGCATGGTGACCATCCGTCTGTCCCGTGGCGGCGCTAAGAAGCGCCCCTTTTACACTGTGATCGTGACCGACAGCCGTAACCGGCGCGACGGTCGCTATATCGAACGGCTTGGCTTTTTCAACCCTATCGCCAAAGGTAAGGAAGAGCGGCTGAATCTGAATCAGGAGCGGTTGCAATACTGGCTGAATACCGGTGCGCAGGTCTCCGAACGGGTGGCCAGCCTGACCAAGGAATATGCTCACCAACCACCTGCAGCGGCTTAGTGACGGCTGAATTCCATAGCTATCGCCATGTCGGATTGGGTGGTCCTGGGCCGGGTGTCCGGTTTGTTTGGCCTACAGGGTTGGGTGCGGGTGTTTTCGCATACTGAACCGCGTGAAGGCATTGCCCGTTACAATCCGGTTTTTCTGCAGCGGCAGGGCCAATGGCAACCCTTCAAGATTGAAGCGGGCCGCGCTCATGGCGCTGGAGTGGTGCTTAAATTCATTGATTTTGATGACCGCGACCAGGCCGCAACGTTAGTTCAGAGCGATATTGCCGTGCATCGTGCACAATTACCGCCGCCCAGACCGGGCGAGTATTACTGGGCTGATCTGGAGGGATTGCGGGTAGTGACCCTGGAGGGCGTCGAGTTGGGCGTCGTCGATCATCTGTTAGCGACCGGCGCTAACGATGTACTGGTGGTCAAAGGCGAGCGAGAGCGGTTGCTGCCCTTTGTGCAGGGTCAGGTCATTGTCGAGATCGATCTTGAGCAACGCCTGCTCCGAGTGGATTGGGACCCGGATTTTTAGTGCGCATTGATGTCGTCACCTTATTTCCCGAAATGGTCGAAACCCTGCTGCATTTCGGGGTGACGGGCCGGGCGGTCAAGCGCAACTTGCTCGATGTGGCGACCTGGAATCCGCGCGACGCTGCCCCTGACCGGCATCGCACGGTTGATGACCGCCCCTATGGCGGCGGGCCAGGGATGGTAATGAAAATCCAGCCGCTGCGTGACACATTGCGTCAGGCGCGGGCGGCGCTGGAAACGCCAGGAAAAACCCTGTATCTCAGTCCCCAGGGTCGGCTGCTGAGCCAGGATGGGGTGCGGGAACTGGCGAATCAATCGCGGCTGATTCTGTTGGCGGGTCGCTATGAAGGGATTGACGAGCGATTGATCGAGGCCGAAATCGACGAGGAGTGGTCGATTGGTGATTACGTCCTGAGCGGCGGTGAACTGGCGGCGCTGGTGATGATCGACGCAGTGGCCCGACTGTTGCCGGGGGTGTTGAACGATCAGGAATCGGCTGAACAAGATTCATTTATGGACGGTCTGCTGGATTATCCGCATTACACCCGACCTGAAGAGATCGACGGTCAGCGAGTTCCAGCAGTGCTGTTGAACGGTGATCATGCGGCGATTGCCCGCTGGCGGCGGCGCGAAGCTTTGGGACGAACCTGGTTGCGGCGACCCGAGCTGTTGGTGCGACATGGCCTTCAGGTTCATGATCAAGCATTGCTGGATGAATTTATTCAGGAATATTCAGAAAGAATGGGAACGCCGGTATGACTGGCGCTCTCCCGGGACAACGTGGAGTGAAGTGTGATGAGCAAATTGGTCGAAGCCTTTGAACGGGAACAGATGACCCGTGAAATCCCTGGGTTCAACCCCGGCGACACCGTGATCGTGCGGGTCAAGGTCAAGGAAGGCAATCGTGAGCGCTTGCAGGCGTTCGAGGGTGTCGTGATCGCCAAGCGCAATCGGGGACTGAACTCGGCGTTCACTGTGCGCAAGATTTCCCACGGTGAAGGCGTGGAACGGGTATTCCAGACGTACAGCCCGGCGATTTCCGATATCAGCGTCAAACGCCAAGGCGATGTACGCCGCGCCAAGCTGTACTACTTGCGTGGTCTGGAAGGCAAGGCGGCCCGTATCAAGGAAAAGCTGCGCTAAGCAGCCAACACCCCTTGCACTCGATTAGGGAAAAGGCCAATGCACGGCCCGTGGATCGACTGGCTGAATCCGGTTCGGGCGCTGGCGGCGGAAGCCAGTGAGCGGATTCTGGCAATTTACGTCACGGCGTTTGACGTGACGGCCAAGGATGATAGCAGTCCGTTGACCGCTGCCGATTTGGCGTCGCATCACACCATTGTTGCGGGTTTGCGTGAACTGACGCCGAACATTCCGGTACTGTCCGAAGAATCCGCCGCGCTCCCGTTCGCTCAGCGCCAAGCCTGGCGCCGCTATTGGTTGGTGGACCCGCTGGACGGCACTAAGGAATTTGTCAAACGCAACGGCGAATTCACCGTCAACATTGCCCTGATTGATGACCATCAGCCCGTTCTCGGCGTCGTGCGCGTTCCGGTAACCGGCTTGTGCTACTTCGCCGCCCGGGGCTATGGCGCATTCCGCGAAGCACCGGGGCAACTGCCGCAACCCATCGCCGTCAACCCCCTGCAACCCGGTGAACCGGTGCGGGTGGTCGGCAGCAAATCGCATGGCGGACCAGGTCTGCAACAGTTCGTCGCCGCCCTGGGACCGCATCAATTGGTCACTATTGGCAGTTCGCTCAAACTCTGTCAGGTTGCGGAAGGCGCAGCAGACGTCTATCCCCGGATGGGGCCGACCTCGGAATGGGATACCGCTGCTGCTCAAGCGGTTGTCGAAGTCGCCGGCGGCGGGGTGGTGTCTGCGGAAACCGGCCAGCCGCTGCGCTATAACACCCGCGACTCGCTGTTGAATCCGCATTTTATTGTCTACGGTGACGCCAATCACGATTGGCTGCGCTACGTGCCTCGCGCGAGTTGGGGGGCGTTATGAACTATCAAGCCATCATCGTTGCGCCCTGCGCCCGAATCGGTCTTCGTATGGCCGGCGCAACGGTCAGCGCGCTCGATTATCTGCCTGCTGACACGCCTGAGCAGCCGCCCGCTGATGCCGCGACCCTTCGGGTCGTCGAGCAGTTGCAAACCTATTTCCGCGACCCCCGTACTTCGTTCACTGTCCCGCTGGCTCGCCAAGGAACAGTCTTTCAGCAGCGTGTCTGGGAGGCGTTGCGCGCCATTCCAGCGGGAACAGTGCTGACTTACGGTGAACTGGCGCGCCAACTAGGGACAGCCGCCCGCGCCGTAGGCGGCGCCTGCCGCACCAATCCCATCCCGATCCTGATTCCCTGCCATCGCGTGGTCGCCCGACAGGGATTGGGCGGTTACGCCGGCGAAGTCACTGGCGATCCACTGGGAATCAAGCGCTGGCTGTTGCAACATGAGGGTGTGCATTGCCCACCCGCTTGAAATTCCGCCATTCGCCCGCATATTTGCTCCTGGCATACGAACATTACCCAGGAGACCGTCCCCCATGACCGTCGAAGCCCATAAGGAAACCCTTGGTTTCCAAGCCGAGGTACAGCAACTGCTGCGCCTGGTCGCGCATTCTCTGTATTCCCATAAAGAAGTTTTCCTCCGCGAGTTGATCTCCAACGCTTCCGACGCCTGTGACAAGCTGCGTTTCGAGGCGCTGACCGATAGTGCGTTGTATGAGAACGATCCCGAACTGAAAATCCGCGTCAGCTTCGACAAGGATGCTCACACCATTACCATATCTGATAACGGCGTCGGTATGGACCGGCAGGAAGTCATTGATAATATCGGCACCATCGCCCGCTCCGGCACTCGTCAGTTCATGCAGAAGCTGACCGGCGATCAGGCCAAAGACGCCAACCTGATCGGCCAGTTCGGCGTCGGTTTCTATTCCAGCTTTGTCGTTGCTGACAAGGTGACGCTGCGCACTCGCCGCGCCGGCATGGGTCCGGAGCATGGGGTGCTTTGGGAGTCGAACGGCGAGGGCGAATACTCGCTCGAAACGGTTGAGAAAGCCGACCGGGGCACCGAGGTGGTTCTTCATCTGCGCGAGGAAGATAGCGACCTGCTCAACGAGTGGCAGTTGCGTTCGATTATCACCAAATATTCCGATCACATCACTCTGCCGGTCATGATGCCGGTACAGAAACCCGCTGAGGACAAGGATGCGCCGCCCGTCGTCGTGGAAGAGCGGATCAATCAGGCGGCGGCGTTGTGGGCGCGGCCCAAACAGGAGATCAAGGACGAGGAATATCACGAGTTCTACAAGCACGTTGGCCACGATTTCGAAGACCCATTGGCCTGGACTCACCACCGGGTCGAGGGCAAGCTGGAATACACTTCACTGCTGTTCATCCCAGCCCGCGCACCCTTCGATCTGTGGGATCGCGATCAGCGCCATGGTGTTAAGCTGTATGTGCAGCGGGTGTTCATTATGGACGACGCCGAACATTTGATGCCGCGCTATCTGCGCTTCGTGCGCGGCGTGATCGACTCCAACGACTTGCCGCTGAACATCTCCCGCGAGTTGCTACAGGGGAGCAAGGTGGTGGACAGCATCCGCGCCGGTTCGGTGAAAAAGGTGCTCGGTCTATTGGAGGACATGGCCGGCAACGATGCTGAAAAATACCGCAAGTTCTGGAAGGAGTTTGGCCGGGTGCTCAAGGAAGGGCCAGCGGAGGATTACAGTAACCGTGAGCAAATCGCCAGATTGCTGCGGTTCGCCTCGACCCACAACGACACCGCTGATCAAACGGTTGCGTTAGCCGATTACCTCGGACGGATGAAGGACGGACAGGACAAAATTTATTATATTAGCGCCGACAGCTTCGCTGCCGCTAAAAACAGCCCGCATCTGGAAATCTTCCGCAAGAAGGGTCTGGAAGTCCTGCTGCTGACGGATCGAGTGGACGAATGGCTGATGTCGCACTTGGCTGATTTCGAGAGCAAACAGTTTCAATCCGTCGCCAAGGGCGCGCTGGATTTGGACAAGATCGCTTCCGAGGAAGAGAAGCAGGAGCAGAAACAGGCCGAGGACCAATACAAGGATTTGCTGACTCGGGTTAAGGAAGTGCTGGGTGACAAGGTCAAGGACGTGCGGGTTTCCTCACGGTTAACCGATTCGCCGGCCTGCCTGGTCGTTGATGACTATGCGCTTAGCGTCCACCTGGAACGGTTGCTGCGCGACGCCGGGCAGAATGTGCCGATGAGCAAGCCTTATCTCGAACTGAATCCTGGCCATCCGCTCATCGCCCGGCTGAAAAATGAAGTCGATGCAGCGCGCTTCGGCGACTGGACGAACCTGCTATTTGAACAGGCGATGTTGGCCGAGGGAGGGCAACTGGAAGACCCGGCCAGCTTTGTCAAGCGGCTGAACGGCTTGTTGCTGGCGATGGGATAACGGGCAGGGCAGCGCGAACCCTCCTGGTGCTCCGCGCTACCTCTCCCTGAATCAGCCGGGGGGATCCTGCCCTTTTTTATCAAACGGGTCACTAAACCTGACAATTTTGCTAAATTATCAGCGACGATGGCCCCATCATCGAGCTTAATCAACCCAAGGGGATGTCCTGACATGATGCAGTTGAAAGAAATTCTGAATAAAAAAGGCGGTCAGCCGGTTACCGTGCCGACGACGGCCACCGTCGCCGACGCCATCCACGCCATGGATGAGCACAAGGTGGGTTCCGTGATGATTCCGAATACCGACGGTTCGCCCGCCGGCATCTTTACCGAACGCGATGTGTTGAAACTGTGCGCCGAAGGCCGGACCGATTTCACCAAAATGTCTATTCGGCCTTGCATGACCTGTGAAATGACCACTGGCAAGCCGAGCGATACGATCAGTGACATTCTGATCATCATGACCGCCAAGCGCTTCCGCCACATGCCCGTGGTGGATGCCGATGGCAAAATGATCGGCGTGGTTTCCATTGGCGACTTGGTTAAGGCCAAGCTGGAAGAAACCGCCAAGGAAGCTCAGGCCCTGCGTGAATACATCACCACCTGAAACCGTCTCCGAGATGCTGACCGGGAATTCACTCCCCTCACCCACTGAGAGCGTGCGTAAAGATTTCTGGGAAACCACCGCACTCGCTGACCTGACCGAATCCCAATGGGAAGCGCTGTGCGACGGTTGCGGCAAGTGTTGTCTGCACAAGCTGGAAGATGAAGACACCGGTGAGCTGTTTCGAACCAACGTTGCTTGCCGGCTGCTGGATTTGCAGACCGGGCGATGTACCCGCTACGCCGAACGATTCCGCTGGGTCCCTGACTGTGTGGCGCTGACGCCCGCCGAAGTGCGGCGCGTTAACTGGTTGCCGACGACTTGCGCCTATCGCTTGTGCGCTGAGAGCCAGCCCTTGCCGGGCTGGCATCCGCTGCGCACCGGCGATTCGCGTTCCACCCGGCAGGCCGGCATGAGCGTGTGCGGTTGGGCCATCCCCGAACACCGCGCCCGCCGGCTGGAAGACCATATCATCAAGGGGCATTCATGAAAGTTCGCTGCATTACCCTGGGGGCGTTCCAGGTCAACGCTTATTTGCTGGAAGACTCAGCCACCGGTCATTGCGCAGTGGTCGATACGGGCGAGGGGCCACAACTGGCTCAGGTATTGGCAGCTATGCAACCGCGCCCGGATTTGCGCGCCATTCTGCTGACCCACGCGCACTTCGACCATGCCGGCGGCTTGGTGGATTTGCAAAAGGAATTTCCTGAGGCTAGCACCTGGTTGCCGGCGCTGGAACGGCCCATGTTCGATCTGCTGCCACAACAGGGTTCATTGCTGTTTGGTATGGCCAGCTTTGATCGACCCCTCGGCCGCATCGACCGGGAAATCCAGGATGGTGCAACGGTTGATCTTGGTGACGACTGGCGTTTGCAATTTCTGTCCACGCCCGGCCACTCGCCCGGTCAGGGCTGTTATTACGATGACACTTATATTTTCGTCGGCGACACCCTGTTCGCTGGCAGCATTGGCCGCACTGATTTTCCGATGAGCGACCCCGAACTGATGGAGCAAAGCCTGCATCGACTGTTGGAATTGCCAAAACATCTGCTCGTTTGCAGTGGTCATGGTCCGGCGACCACCCTGGAGCAGGAGTTGCAGACTAATCCCTATCTGGGCGGGGTGCGCCGTAAACAGGGTATCGCTGAAGTTGCTGCTGGCGGGTCTGCCTGGCAGGAGCCGCGCTGGGGCTGATGAGGAGACGGTTGATGTGTGAATTGCTGGGGATGAGCGCCAATGTCCCTACCGATATCTGTTTCAGCTTCACTGGGTTGATGCAGCGCGGCGGGAAAACCGGCCCGCACCGCGACGGCTGGGGGATCGCTTTCTACGAAGGGCGCGGCTGCCGAACCTTTCATGACCCCAACCCCAGCGCCGAGTCGGAAATTGCCCGGCTCGTGCAGCGTTACGCTATTAAGAGCCGGATTGTCGTCAGTCACATCCGCCGCGCTAACCGGGGTCGGGTATGTCTGGAAAATACTCACCCATTCAGCCGTGAATTGTGGGGCCGGTCTTGGGTCTTCGCCCACAATGGCCAATTACACGGGGTAAAGCGGCTGCCACTGGATTTTTACCGGCCTATTGGAACGACCGACAGCGAACATGCTTTTTGCTGGTTACTCAGCCGTATTCGTGCCGAGTTCTCTGAACCCCCACGCCGGCCCACGGCGTTATGGCGTTTCATCTACTCGCTGTCCCAAGCTTTGAATCGGCTCGGTGTCTGCAATTTCCTGCTGAGCGATGCCCGTTATCTCTACGCTCATTGCAGCGCCCAACTGTCCTGGCTGACCCGCCGGGCGCCGTTTGGCGAAGCCCGTCTGACCGACGCTGACATGACGGTGGACTTTCAACGGGAAACCACACCTGATGATGTCGTCACCGTGGTGGCGACCCGGCCACTGACTGATAATGAGTCATGGATCGTCATGCCGCCGGGCGCCTTGGCCATTTTCAGCGCGGGTGAGCCAGTCGCGACGTTCAGTCGTTAGCCACCGGTGCTGAGGAAAGTGACGCCTCCCACCATGCGCTGTTGCCAATAGCGCTGATTCAGCTTGACTTTGAGCACTTGTCGGCTGCTCGAAGACGCATGAATCATCTGGCCACCGCCGGCGTAGATGCCCACATGGGAAACTGCGCCACTGTTATCGGTGCGAAAGAATAATAGATCACCTGGCAAGACTTTACGTTGCGGACGCCCAGCCTGGAATTGTTGCGCGGCAGTGCGCGGCACTTGGATGCCCACGGTCTGATAAGCGTATTGCACCAAACCACTGCAATCGACGCCGCCAGGTGACTCCCCGCCCAGAACATAGGGTGCGCCGATCAGCCGTTCGGCGGTGGTCAGGATGCGCTGACGCGCCGCCGTATGGAGGTCGCGTGATGATGGCTGCGGAGGAGTTGCGCAACCACTGAGCCAAACCAAACCAGCCAGCAGCAGCGCAATAGAAGCATGACAGGAAGGCATGAGCATGAAGAAGATTCCTAATGAATTGGATTCAGTGATCAGCCCGGTTTTCGCACGAAAACCCGCAGGATGGTTTATAGTACAGACCGTTTGCATGACAGAGCCTGGAAAAGTCTGTTCCATCACCACAACGGACGTGTAAAATAACTTGTAAACTCAGTATTCAGCCAGAGGCATCCCGCACCACCATGCTGTTGCGATCCCCTCACCTCGCCAGCGAGGAAGCGCCACCCTTTGAACTCAAGGGTAGTTTATTCACCTTGACCGTTTTGCATTTGTTCCAGATGGATCGAACGGCCATTGAGCGGCATTTGGTTGAAAAGGTCAAACAGGCGCCCAGTTTTTTCAATAATACTCCGGTCGTAATCGATCTGGAGGGGATGACCGATTCGCCGGATGATCTGGATTTTAATGGCTTATACGAACTGCTGCGAGCGCACGGTATGGTGCCGGTGGGCCTGCGCAATGGGACGCCGCTCCAACAGGCGGCGGCCCGGTTAGCGGGATTGCCGGCATTGCCCGAGAGTCGCGCCATTGGCGGGGCCAAAAAACCCGATAAAAGTGAGCCTGCGTCGCGCAGTCGAATGGTTAATCATCCGGTGCGTTCGGGCCAGCAGATTTACGCGCCAGACGGCGACCTGATCGTGCTGGGTACGGTCAGCGCCGGCGCTGAGGTCATCGCGGATGGTAACATTCATATTTACGGGGTATTACGGGGGCGTGCGCTCGCGGGAGCCCGAGGCGACGCAGCGGCCCGGATCTTCTGTCAAAGCCTGGAAGCGGAGCTGGTCTCCATCGCCGGGCGCTACCGAATCAGCGAGCAGATCGATTCGGCTGATCGCGGCAAGGCTGCTCAAATTCACTGGATGGAAGACCGGTTAATCATTGAACCTTTAACCCGCTGATCTACTTGGGGGTACTGGTGATCAGGCCAGCTCAACCGCTCATCCGATCTTACATGCAACCTCAGGGATAATCGCTTGGCAACCGTTATCGTGGTGACCTCCGGCAAGGGAGGCGTAGGCAAAACGACAACCAGCGCCAGTTTCGCGACCGGGCTGGCTCAGCGCGGTTATCGAACTGTGGTCATCGATTTTGACGTCGGATTGCGTAACCTGGATTTGATCATGGGTTGCGAGCGCCGGGTCGTATACGACTTCGTGAATGTGATTAACAACGAAGCCAACTTGAATCAATCCCTGATTCGCGACAAGCGGGTCGAGAACCTATACATTCTGCCGGCCTCTCAAACCCGCGACAAAGATGCGCTGACCAAGGAAGGCGTAGAGCGAATCTTGACTGAACTCAAACAGGGGTTCGATTATATCGTCTGCGATTCGCCCGCCGGCATCGAACGAGGCGCCCTGATGGCGCTGTATTTCGCTGATGAGGCGTTGGTGGTGACCAATCCGGAAGTTTCGTCGGTGCGCGATTCCGACCGGATTCTTGGCATCTTGGCCAGCCGGTCGCGCCGCGCCGAGCAGGGAGATAATCCGGTCAAGGAGCATCTGGTCTTGGCCCGCTATGCGCCAGAACGCGCTGATCGAGGCGATATGCTCAGCGTCGACGACGTTCTGGAAATTTTGGGCATTCCCTTGTTGGGCGTGATTCCGGAATCACTGACCGTCCTACAATCGTCTAATGCAGGCGTACCTGTCATTCTGGAAGAGGGTAGCGAAGCCGGTGCGGCTTATGGCGATCTGGTCGACCGGTTCCTGGGCAAGACCTTGCCCCATCGGTTTATTTCGATCCAGAAAAAGGGGTTTTTGAAACGGCTGTTTGGTGGAGGATGAACCATGATAAGCCTGTTCGAAAATTTTTTCCGTGCGCCTTCCAGTAAAACAGCCGCCCTTGCCAAGGAACGGCTACAAATCATCGTCGCCCATGAACGGGGCAGTCGCCGCAGCAGTCCCGACTATCTGCCGGCGCTCAAGAAAGAGTTGCTTGAAGTCGTGCGTAAATACGTGCCGATCGATCAGAGCCAAGTCAAAGTGCATCTGGATCGTGAAGGGGGCTATGAGATTCTGGAGTTGAACATTACCTTGCCGGATGAGGAACAGCGCCAAGGTCCACCGCGAAAAAATGGCGCCGGGGCTTAAGCTGACAGCATCTCGCCCAAGGTGCGGGTCAGCAGGCGTAAATCCTGCTCCCGCGACAAGGTATGTTCCCCATCCTTGATCAGGATCACTCGCGTGTCAGGGCTGGTCAGTTTCTCTGCGATTCGGACGCTGGTTCGCCACGGCACATCGGCGTCGTTCATGCCGTGAATCAGCCGCACCGGGCAATGAATCGGCAGTGTGGGCCGGTCCATTAATCGGTGTTGAACCGCTTCCTCGATAAGATGCAGGGCGACGATATAGGGCTCGCCATAGGGCGAAGGCAGGGTGATGACCCGCTCGCGCCGCAGCCGCTCCCGCAATGGCTCGTCCAGCCGCTCCCATAGTAGATAATCGGTAAAGTCCGCCGCACAGGCTAAACCCAGTAATCCGGTGATCCGCTCTGGTCGCGTCAATGCGATCAATAGCATCAGCCATGCGCCCATCGAAGAGCCGACCAGGATCTGTGGACCTTCGGTCAATTGATCCAGCACCGCCCGCGCTTCCATCGCCCAGCGCCCGATAGAGCCGTCCGCAAACCCGCCACTGGATGCGCCGTGACCGGAATAATCGAAGCGGACAAAGGCCTGACCCCGCCCCCGGCACCAGTGCTCCAGAGTCATTGCCTTGATTCCGCTCATGTCTGAAGTAAAACCGCCCAGGAAAATCACCCCGGGCGCTGCGCCCGGACTGCGGTGATAGGCCAAGACGGTGTCATCGACCAGCGTCAACCGGGCGGGAGGAGCAGGGAAAATGTGCATGTTGAATGGGTTCAATGAGCCACGAGTAGACCATGCTATTGCTCGATCATCCACGTTCGGGCCACCAGTGCGGGCAGAATGATGCCCGCTGCGCCATTTAAACTGAACGTGACCTGCGGGCTGAGCGGCGTTGGCTGGGGGTTAATTTCCACCACTGTCGCGCCAGCCTGCAAGGCAATGAACGGCAATGCAGCGGCAGGATAGACCAGCGATGAAGTGCCAACGCTGAAAAAGACCTCGGCGCGGGCCGCCGCCTGTTCCGCTGCCCGCAATGCATCTGCCGGCAACCTTTCACCGAACCAGACCACGTCCGGGCGTAGCAACCCGCCGCAATGCGGGCAGCGTGGCGGGATGTCGTCGCTTGCTGGCCAGCCTTCTACCAGACGGTCTTCGTTGAAGCATTTAGTGCGGAACAGGTTGCCATGCAGCTCCAGTACCTGGTGGCTGCCGGCTCGCCGGTGCAGGCCATCAACATTCTGGGTGATGAGCGTCAATTCAGCGACGTGGCGTTCCATGTCCACTAAAGCATGATGGCCAGCATTGGGTTCGGCTTGACGCACCCGTGCTTGCCGCCAGGCATACCATTCCCAAACCAGCCGGGGGTTGCGTCGAAACGCCTCGGGTGTGGCCAGTTCTTCGGGGTTGTAGCGTGCCCATAACCCAGTTTGTGCTTCGCGAAAGGTTGGGACGCCGCTCTCGGCGGAAATGCCGGCGCCCGTGAGTACGACGACCCGGCGAGCCGCCTGCAGGCGGGCGATCAGTGCGCTGGGAATCGAAGGTTTCTCGCTCATCGCACGGCAAGTCTCCAAATGGGATGCCAGTGATTTCACAGGATAGCAGCTTCCCGGGGGTCGGATGGAAATTCATTTTGATCGTTTTTTTTGCAACTAAAGGGTTAAAATGAAGCACAGTTGTGAATTGAGGGAACCCACCGATCCTCAACGACAAAACCGGGGAAGGCGGCTATGTCTCTCGAGTTTTTGATTATCGATCCGCAAAACGACTTCAGCGATGCGCCGGGCGCTGCGCTGCCCGTGCCCGGGGCCAATGCAGACGCCAAGCGGTTGGCTGGTTTGCTGGATCGGCTCGGCGACTGCATTGACGATATTCATGTGACGTTGGACACCCATCAGTTACTGGATATTTCCCATCCGATGTTTTGGGTAGATCCGCAGGGCCGCCCGCCGACTCCCTTCACCCAAATCACCGTGGGTGAAGTTGAAAGTGAAGCCTGGCGTCCTTTTAACCCGGAGTTTCAACAGCGGGCGCTGCACTATGTGCGAGCTTTGCGCGATAACCACCGTTATCTACTAACCATCTGGCCACCTCATTGCCTGGTCGGCACTTGGGGACATAACGTGATGCCGGTTGTCAGTGTTGCGTTGCACTGCTGGGAAGAACGGCGGCGGACCCGGGTCAGCTATCACTTCAAGGGCCACAATCCTTGGACCGAGCACTATTCCGCGGTGCAGGCCGACGTGCCGGACCCGAATGACCCATCCACCCAAATCAATGTCGGGCTGATCCAGACCCTGGAAAAAGCGGATATCGTGGTGCTGTCGGGGCAGGCGCTGTCGCATTGCGTCGCCAACACGGTGCGTGATATCGCCGATCACTTCGGGGAAGAGAGCATCCGCAAGTTGGTGTTGATCGAGGACACCAGTTCACCTGTACCCGGTTTTGAGAAGGTGGCCCAACAGTTTTTGACCGATATGCGGCAGCGTGGTATGAAAATTTCTAAAGCTGCCGAGTTTCCGGGCTAGCCCGGCTATCTCACTGACCACGGCTGATGACCCTTTTTCTGGACTCTTATTACACCATCGGCAAACTGCATCTGTTCTGCGAAGACTATGTCTGTCAGGGCGAGCTGCCTTTTCCGTATATCATTCTGGCGGACGGCTGTTCTGCGGCCCTGAACAGCGATCTGGGCGCACGGTTGCTGGTACTGAACGCCCGTTCCCTGCTGTCCCGCTTCGCGCTCAGCGCCGGTGATGAGGCGGAGCAGATCGCTCGACACTGGCGATTAGGCCACCGAATTATCCGGCGCGCCGCTCGGCAGGCCCAGGATTTGGGGCTGAATGAGGGAGCACTGGACGCTACCTTGCTGGTCGCCTGGTGCGATGGCGAAACCGTATATGTGCATTTATACGGCGATGGTTGCATCGTGACCCGGAACGCCGATGGCGCAGTGGCGGCGATTCAGGTGGAATACGCCGAGAATGCGCCCTATTACCTGAGCTATCTGTTCGACACTGAGCGTGGTGCGCTGTATCGGGAAGCCATCGGCGATGCACAGGGGCAAAGCATCCGCTATTTGTATGAGGGCGGTGCGACCGTCCGCCAGGAACCTTTCGATACGCCAACCCTATTCAGCTTCAGCCTGGCTACATTTCCCACCGTAATGGTGTCCACCGATGGCCTGCATTCTTTTCTGAACGCGGAGACCGGCGAGCGGTTGGCTTTGCTGGAAGTCGCCCAGCGATTTCTGGATTTTCCGCACTTCAATGAGGGTTTCGTGAAGCGCCAAACCCGCGATGTACTGGCGGATTTTGGCCGGCAACGGATTATCAATCTGGACGACCTGGGTTGGGGAGCGTTTGTCCACACCGGCGCCAGGTCCAACGTCTAACGCATCATCGTTCGGTCCAGCGCCCGATAGCTGATCGCTTCGGTAAGATGGGGTGTCTTGATAGTGTCACTGCTGGCCAGATCAGCGATAGTGCGCGCCACCTTCAGAATTCGGTGGTAGGCGCGTGGCGACAGGCCCAGCCGTTCCAGAGCGTGCTCCAGTAGTTTATGATCCGCCTCGCTCAGCGCGCAATGGCGTTCAATCTCGCGGGTACCCAAGGCGCTGTTGGGCTTGCCAGCCCGCTGCAACTGCCGGTCACGCGCAATGCAGACCCGGCCCCGCACGGTAGCGCTGCTTTCTTCCGGGGCGTCGCCGCGTAGCACCCGATGCGCCAGCCGGGGGACTTCAATATGCAAATCGATTCGGTCGATCAGCGGTCCCGATACCCGCGCCCGGTAGCGGCGCACCTGCTCCTGACCGCAGGCGCAGCGCCGGTCCGCGTCACCCAGATAGCCGCAGGGACACGGATTCATCGCCGCGACCAGTTGAAACCGTGCTGGAAAGTCGGCTTGGCGGGCGGCGCGGGAAATGGTGATGCGTCCTGATTCCAGCGGCTCGCGCAATACCTCCAGTACGCGCCGGTCGTATTCCGGCAACTCGTCGAGAAACAACACCCCATGATGGGCTAGGGAAATCTCACCGGGCCGGGGCTGGCCGCCGCCACCCACTAGCGCCACGCCGGAGGCCGTGTGGTGCGGCGCACGGAACGGTCGCACCCCCCATTGTTTTAAATCCAGACCCTGGGCGCTGACTGAAGCGACCGCAGCAGTTTCCAGCGCCTCTGCTTCACTCAACGGCGGCATGATGCCAGGCAGCCGACTGGCGAGCATGGTTTTACCGGTGCCGGGTGGGCCGATCAGCAGCAGGTTATGACCGCCAGCCGCAGCGATTTCCAACGCCCGTTTGGCGTGCTGCTGGCCGCGCACGTCGTTTAAATCGCGTTCCAGTACCGCTTCCAGCGAGGCCCGAGGCCGCATGACCGGTGGTTGCAGGGCGTTTCCAGTCGTTAGTTGTCGGCAGACTTCCAGTAAATGCGCTGCGCCCAACACCTTCGCACCGCTGACCAGCGTAGCCTCCTCCGCGTTGTCGTTAGGCGCCAGCAACGTGCGCCCGGCGTCGCGACAGGCCAACGTGGCCGGCAACACGCCGCGAATGCGCCGCAGTTCCCCGCCCAGCGCCAGTTCACCAAGCATTTCGTATTGATCGAGCCGCTCGCGGGGGATCTGCCCCGATGCGGCTAATAGACCGAGCGCAATCGGCAGATCGAAACGACCGCCCTCCTTGGGTAAATCCGCCGGCGCCAGGTTGATAGTGATGCGGCGGGCTGGGAACTCGAAACCGCTGTTCTGGATCGCGCCGCGCACCCGATCCTTGCTTTCCTTGACGGCCGCTTCCGGCAGGCCAACGATGAATAATCCTGGCAAGCCGCCAGACAGGTGGACTTCGACGCTGACCAATGGGGCATCGATGCCGACTTGGGCGCGGGTATAGACGATGGCAAGCGACATGGGAATGCGATGGCTGGACGCAGGCTTGCACTGATTGAGGGCAGTGCTATTCGCTGCCGTCTGGTTCAGTCACTTTTTCCGCTGTTTTGCGTCGCTTGCCGCCAGCCACTCTGGTTTCCAGCTCAGCAACCTGCTTTTCCAATTCCTCGAGTTTGGCGCGAGTGCGCGCCAATACCCCCTGTTGCACCTCGAACTCTTCGCGCGTCACCAGCTCCAGCTTAGCGAACGCTGCCTGCAAGGTCGCATGAAGGTTCTTTTCCATTTCGGCCTGGAACTGCCGGACGCCCGGCGGCACGGCTTCTGCAAAACGCTTGGCCAAGTCATCGAAAGCTTTCGGGTCGATCATTGCCAGTTCTCCAAAGAGGGGGATTGTCATCTTTAAGTTTAACGGGAAATTTGGGTTTGTATGCGTTCATTGTTGTTGCACTAAAAAAGTGCGTTGCACCGGTCACTGCGGTGAATAATCACCGAAAACAGGTGTTACGAAACAGAAATTTATATTTAATATATTGATTTTTAATTATTTATTATCAGTGGCACACGATATGCTAATACCCGGTGAAACGAATGGTCGGCGTTAGCGAACGGCGTTCGTAGAAACGCTGCAACAACACGTCGCCCTGTCGGGGGTGTTCGAGACCACAGGAGATGTTGCTATGAAATTGATCGCGGCGGTTATCAAGCCGTTCAAGCTGGATGATGTGCGGGAAGCCCTTTCGGAAGTCGGCGCCCAAGGGGTTACGGTGACCGAGGTTAAGGGATTCGGTCGTCAAAAAGGCCATACCGAGTTGTATCGGGGGGCTGAGTATGTGGTGGATTTTCTGCCCAAGATCAAGATTGAAGTCGGGGTGGCTGACGATTTGGCGGATCGAGTCGTCGAGGCGATTTCCCGTGCCGCTAACACCGGTAAGGTCGGCGACGGCAAGATTTTTATCTATGAACTGGAAAACGCGGTGCGTATTCGCACCGGCGAATCGGGGCCTGAGGCGTTGTGATACCGATTGATCAATCTTTTTAACTCTTTGGAGAACTCCACTGATGACTAGAGCGATGCAAACACTGAAAAATGGCGGCGGGCTGGCGCTGCTGGCGACGTTGACACCAGCGCTGGCCTGGGCTGAAGAGGCCGCTGCCCCCCCCACGCTAAGTTCCGGTGACACCGCCTGGATGCTGACGGCGACCGCCCTGGTGTTGTTTATGACGATTCCCGGCCTGTCGCTGTTCTACGCCGGCATGGTGCGCGCCAAGAATGTGCTGTCGGTGATGATGCAATGTTTTGCAATCACTGGGCTAATGACTGTGCTATGGGTGCTGTACGGCTACAGCCTGGCGTTCGATACGACCGGGATGACCAAGGAGGCTATCAATCTGGCCACCTTTATCGGTGGTTTCGACAAGGCTTTCCTGAGCGGTGTCACAAAAGAAAGTTTGATCGTCACGATTCCGGAAACGGTGTTTGTCACGTTTCAAATGACCTTCGCGATTATTACGCCTGCGCTCATCGTTGGCGCTTTTGCCGAACGGATGAAGTTTTCGGCAATGCTGGCGTTCATGGCCATCTGGTTCACTTTTGTGTACACCCCGATTTGCCACATGGTCTGGAGCGGTAACGGTGCGTTGATGTGGGATTGGGGCGTGCTGGATTTTGCCGGCGGTACGGTGGTGCATATCAATGCCGGTATTGCCGGACTGGTGGCCTGTCTGGTGTTGGGCAAGCGCCGGGGTTACCCGAACACTGCCATGCCCCCGCATAACCTCAACTTCACCATCATGGGCGCCTCCATGCTGTGGGTGGGCTGGTTTGGCTTCAATGCTGGTAGTGCGCTGGCGGCCAACGCCGACGCTGGCATGGCGATGCTGGTGACCCAAGCAGCCACCGCAGCGGCGGCATTGGCCTGGATGTTCGCGGAATGGACCACGCACGGCAAACCGAGCGCCTTGGGCATCGCTTCTGGTGCGGTAGCGGGTCTGGTGGCCATTACCCCGGCCTCTGGCACCGCTGGCCCCATGGGCGCACTATTGATCGGCTTGGCGTCCGGTCTGATCTGCTTCCTGGCCTCGACCAAAATGAAGCGGGCGCTGAGCTATGACGACTCGTTGGACGTGTTCGGCGTCCACGCGGTCGGCGGCATTGTCGGCGCGATCCTGACCGGGCTTTGCGCCGACGTCGCCTTGGGCGGCAAAGGTCTGGCTGAGGGCATGACGATCGGCGCTCAGTTATGGGTACAGACTAAAGGCGTGCTGTTTACGGTTATCTACACCACCATTCTCAGCTATGTCATCCTGAAAGTCGTGGATGTGGTGATCGGCTTGCGGGTGACCAGCGATCAGGAAACTGAAGGCCTGGACATCGCCCTGCACGACGAGCGTGGCTACAACCTGTGAGGCTGCTATTCACTCCCTCACCCATCAGCGAGGGAGGTGTTGGGGGGTGGTTGCGGTTTGAACAACCGCCCCTCGCGCATCGGCTGTCGATTTCGGTTATATTCCCACATGGGTTTTGGTTTTAATCAGGCGAAACGCCAGAGGGCATCCATGAAGCTGGTTACTGCAATCATTAAACCGTTCAAGCTGGACGACGTGCGGGAGGCGCTGTCGGGGATCGGGGTTCAGGGCATCACAGTCACTGAGGTTAAGGGATTTGGTCGCCAGAAAGGCCACACCGAACTGTATCGCGGCGCGGAGTATGTGGTGGATTTTCTGCCGAAGGTCAAATTGGAAATTGCTGTGGATGATAGCCTGGTGGACAAGGTAGTGGAGGCGATCTGCTCGACGGCTAATACGGGCAAGATCGGTGATGGCAAGATTTTTATCTATGATCTGGAGCGAGCGATACGGATTCGCACCGGGGAAATTGGCCCCAGTGCGTTGTAACCTTTAATCTTTCCTTTCTTCCTGCTTTCTCCTCCCCCCTTTTTTGCAAGGGGGGAACCTCAGCGAATCGAGGCAAAGCCAAAATCGAACTTCCTGAGAACCGGTATCAGAGGCCGGTCGTGAGGGTGAAGTGAATGGTGGTTTTCAGGCGCGCGGCAGCAACACCAGAAATATTACGCCGCCACCCGGGTTGGGACGGCAATCGGCCTGACCACCCAGTGCTTTGGCGAGGTTTTTGACGATGGATAATCCCAAACCGGCGTGCCCTTCTCCTTTGGTCGTGACGACCGGCTGGAAAAGTTGCGCACGCAGCGCCTCGGGGAGTCCTAGCCCGTTGTCAGCGACAGCGATTTCCACATAGCGGCGCCCGTCAAGATCGACGTCGTCCTGGGTGGTCACCGTGATACAGCCCCCTTCACCCAAAGCCTCAGCGGCATTGCGCACCAGATTCAGTAAAATTTGCCGGATAGCGTCACGTCCCTGGGTGAGCGGCGCTAACCCCTCAGCCAAATGGAGATTCAGATTGATGCCGTGCGGCCGACAAAGCGCCTCTTCCAACACCCGCGCCAAATCGCGAATCGTCCGGTTCAGGTCAAAAGCGGATTCTTTCACCGAATCACCTGGTTCAACAAGATGCAGCAGGATGCGACTCGCCCGTTCGATTTCCTCCTGCAATCCTTGCACCTCCGCAGTCGCCTGTTCCCCCAGCCGAGCGGATAGTAGATACAGCGAGTTGCGGACGATGGTTAGAGGATTGGAAATTTCGTGGATCGCCGTCCGTAAACGCTGCTGTTCCAACAGGTCATAATCCTTCCGGGTACGGTGTTGAAGGATTTCCCGTTGCTCCCGCTCGGCAAGCGCCGCCGCCGCTGTCGCTGCAAACCGCTTCCATGACCGCTCCCGAATCAGCAGGCGTGGCAGTTGGGCGGATGAAATGCCAGTAGCCAATATTCCCATCAATCGTTCGTCGGCATAGAGCGGCATGCACCATACACCGTCACGACCCCACTGGCGGGCTAACTGCAAATCAATAACCCCAGGTGAAATGGCCGGGTCCAGTGAATGACAAACCCGCCGTTCCTGCACAGCCCGTTGCAAGGCGTTGGCGGCGCCTTCGGGATGGATCGTGAAGCCATCCAACCATTCTGCTGAAAGATCGCTGTGCAGTATTCCAGTTTGCGGATCACGCCGGAAAAAATGCACCCGGTTAAGATCGAAGAGCATCGCCGCACAGTGGATTATCGCTTCCCGCAGCGCCGGTTCATCATCAGCATCGCTCAACACCCCGCACACCGCATCGACCAGAATGACTTCAGTACGGGTGGAATTGAGGGATGCCCGGATCGGGGCCGATGCTGCCTCGTCTCCCGTTATGGAGATGCCCAATTCCGCTGCGAGTAGCCCAACTTCATGTTCTACCTCTATGCAAGCTGATTCCAGTGTTACTGGACTCAGGTGCAGGAGCATTCCAGTCTCTGCCAGGGCCGCTTCCGATAGTTCGGCGCCCTGACTGAGGATATTGGCGGCATGGAGCAGGCGCAGCAGAGGATGTACGCCGCGCAATGCCTCAGTGTTCAAGTGATGAAAGCGGATGGCGTCAGCAAACCAGGTCGGCAACCCCCAATCGGCGGCTTGTTCCGCGCCCAATACACAGTGATCGACGGCAAATAGTCGCTGCTCCAGTTCCACCACCTCGCCCAAGGTTCGGGCAATGCGGCCCAGCGTATGGACTTCATCAGGAGCCGCAGTGTGATGAGCACTAATGACCAGCTTGCCAAGATCGTGCAGCAGGCCACACAACTGGGCCTCTTCGGGGTCGGGATAAGCAGTGATTTCGGCCAGTCGCCGAGCCAGGCGGGCACACCACAAGGCGTGACGCCAAAACTGATTCAGTGCTGGCGTCGGAAGAGATGGACAGGATTGCAGGGCGGTGGTAACGATCAATGCTCTGACGGGGGTCGGACCCAACGCCTTCAGCGCATGTTGTGTATTAGATACGGGTTGCCTGTTAGATGAATTAGCCACAGCTATCAGGCGTGCACTCAGCACCGGATCACAACTGAACCATCGGGCCTGTTTTTGGAGATCGATGTACTCCCCATTGACCATTTCCAGCAAGGCGCTCATCGCTTTAGGTAAAACAGGCAGGGACAGTAGATGACTGTGGTCCAGGACGTTCCGGGCAGATGGCTTTTTGTATATCATTTTATTGACATCTTGGTAAAGTCGGCTAAAAGGACTTGCACCAAGGCTTTAGCAATTTATGTGCCGGAATTTTATTCTTATTTTTTAGTAATCTTATGTACCATAACGAGCGATTTTTCTTAAAATAGCAAACTGTGAACAAAAAAAGGCATTTGTCATTTATAAATAATGTTTTTTTGATTCTTATAGGGCCAAACTGGTCCGCTGGATGGGGTAACAGCAGAGACGGTGGGGAAGTGGTTATGGCGCGATGGATGAGCACAATGGAATAGAGCGGCTAAAGCCAGCGCGGAAGACTTGACATGCGCCGCATCGTTGTCGCGGGCGCGAAGCGTCCCCGACAACA
>JBAQIQ010000164.1:0-3686 GCA_049288935.1 Candidatus Competibacteraceae bacterium | reverse complement strand
GACAGAGCCAGTCCGCCGGCGTGCCGCGCCGGGCGGCGGCGTCGATCAGCGCCCGCAAATCGCCTTCCCGATCCGCCACGTAGACCCGCCGGGTATCCGGGGTTCGCTCGGCCAGGTCCGCAACAATCTCGTACCCTTCCACCCAGCGGGTGCTTTCCTTCACTTGGGGTGGGTCTTTCGGCCCCCGCGCCCACATCCAGGCGTCGATCACCCCCAGCGCCCAGCCCTCGGGGGTGACCACCAAGGTCGGATGCACGTACAGCCCATGCTGGGCCTCGTAACTGAGCCGGCCCAACCCGGCAATCCCAGGCTGGCTGGTGAAATCCAGCTCCGTGGTGTCCTGAATGCACAACGCCACCGGTTGGCCCGCCATCCGCTCCACCGTCCGCGTGGTATGGACCTCCAGAATCTCCCGCCACTCCACCGCCGGGTTGTCCAGCAACCGGTACGCCGCCTGGGTCTCGGCCCAGCCACCGCTCGCCCGGGGAATGCTCCCGGTCGGCACCGCCGACAAATCGTCCACCAGCTTGATCAAACGCTGGGTCCGCCGCCCATCCCCCAACTCCAAATCATGAAACTCGGCCTGTGCCCAACTCATGTCGCTTGCCTACCACTTGATTAAAAAGTACATATTAACAATGAGTTGGGATTTGTGGGTAATCGGGTGGTCTCAAGCCGGGTGATCGTTGGTGCTTGTGTGCGCTGCGCTGGAGGATATTCCGCTGGAGACTCTGAAGAAATATCAGCTTCAATAGCCATCGGTGTGCAGCAGCAGGGCTGATGTCATGCCGGAGTCGTGGCCACATCGCGCATTAACCGCCGTGGCTTGGCGTTGCAGTATTCTGGTGATGCTCGCGGCGGTGGCCAGCCTGATCGGCCGCTTTGGGGCTTACTTCTGGCTGGCCGACCTGGCGGCGCATTTCAGCGCGTTCTATTTCCTGCTGTCGCTCGTGGCCATGCCGGTACTCCTCGCGGCAGGCCGTCGCTGGATTGCGCAGCGGCGGTGCGATCAGAGGTGAGCGGGTGTCGGAATCGATCATGAAAGGCGTGGGAAGTGTCTGGAAGGCGGTCCTGATCAACAGGGTAGCATCCTTCTGGCTCCCGATTCCGCCGGAACCATGCGGTGAGGGCGTACTGGATAGGGATTGCGGCTAGACTTTTGAAAGTTCGTATTGGGCCTGCCCCTGGCAGGGGCGGCGAGGACGGCCAGCGCGATGGACGCGAGGATGCCGGTCAGGGTTTTCGGGAAGGCGCGGGAGCGGGGGCGTCGAGCCATGGCGGCGGTCCGGTCGGAGTGGAAAGCTATACACTGTAGCAAACCCTCGCGCGACCCTTGACCCCGGTGCCGCCCGATCTGGCCCTGCTGTACGACGACCTGGCGGAAACCTACGCCGCCGGAAACAGGCGTTTGAGCCTTTATCCGACGCATTGTCTTTATAAAAAGCAAAGCAAGGAGATAACAAAGTGAGTCTGTGGAAAATATTCACCCTTCTCTGCATGACAACGGCGGCATGGGTTACATCAGCGCAGGCGGTTCGAGAACAACCTGCGCTTGACGCGCTCAAGGAGGCGCGCCAGAAACTTGCCCTTAACCTCGATCCCAAGGGTATTTCGGTATCGGGAATTTCATCGGGCGGCTTTATGGCGCACCAATTCCATGTCGCCCATTCCCGTCATTTGATGGGCGCGGGCATCATTGCTGGCGGTCCTTACCATTGCGCTCAAGGCAGCGTCGTGACCGCCTTACAGGAATGTACGGCCTTTGGGGCGCAAGCCTACTGGCCGCTGACCAATTGGCCGATTTTATCGTACACAGGGCCAGGGCCCGCTCCACAAGGACAGGCAGCCAGTCTGGAAGCGATCAAAATGGCGACGCGCTCTTATCAGTCGACCTTGGCTATGGACAAGGCTGCTCAAATCGACAGTCCAGAAAATATCCTCCGCACGCGCGTGATTCTGGTCCATGGTCAATCCGACCGCCTCTTACCGGAAGGCGTGATGGATGCCGTGCAACACTATTACAAGATGCTTTACCAGCACTATGGTGCAGACGATCCCGCTTCGACGCGCCTCCGTTATTTGAAAATGTTGCCCGCTGAGCATTCGGTTCCCAGCGATAACTTCATCAACCTGACAATAGGCCGTCAGATCAATGCCTGTAAAACCTTTGGCTCGCCTTATCTGAATGTTTGCACCCAAGACGACTGTGCCAGCGCTTGCGCGCGTTCTGCAAACGCAACGTGCTCGACGCAATGCATCGACGCAATCGACACCGCAGGAGAAATCTTGCAGCACATTTACCATCAACGTCCGCTGAAACCCCGCAATGACGCGATCAAAGTCAGCGCCTCCGCCCAATCGGATACGCCTCCGACTGTGGAGCAAAACTGTCGAAAAAACGGGGAAACTGATCGGCGCTGCCAATGGTTGCAAGAACGCATTGTTGTTTTCGATCAGCCCACCGTTTTTTCCGACAGCCGCCAAACTTATCTAGGGGACAAGGGATTTCTATTCGTTCCCAAGCAATGCAGAGACAACCGTGCTTGCAAACTCCATATTGCTTTTCACGGCTGCGAACAAGGTTATGATTTTCCAGATTCGGTCCAGGCGGTTTACAGCAAGCGCTGGTCTCATTTCGTCGAAAACGTCGGTTTCAACGAATGGGCCGATGCTAACGAGATCGTCGTTTTTTATCCACAAGCACGGACGGTGACTTACTGGGCGGTCAATCCCAAAGGCTGCTGGGATTTCTGGGGTTATACGACCAATTCTCTTTATCCCACCCGCCAAGGCCGGCAAATTTCGGCGGTCTGGAAAATGGTCGAGGCGCTCGTCCCCAATCTCGCGCCGTAGGGTCATTGAAGCCGAAACCTTGGCTCACGGGAAAACCGCCCTGGAGATCGAACCTAATGGGGTCACCGTCCAAGAGGTCGCTACCCTGTGGCAAGCCGTCCAAGAGAGGTTGGAAGAAAATGAGAAATTCATAGCAACACAGATCACCGGACTCTGTTCGATCAGCGGGCCGTGATGGGGGAGTAGGATCGAATCGGTGACTTGGCAGACACGACGGTGATGGAAGGATCGGCATGAGCATGAATGAATTTCGCCGACGGGCGGCGAAGATGGATCAGCACATACAACAACTGGCGGCCCAAGGGGTCAACGACGCGCCGGCCATCCTCCATCGCATGATGGGCTACGCGCCCGATCTGCACCGGATTTGGGTCGGGACCACCGATGATCAACTCCTGGCGCTGTCCCACGAATTCCCCGGTTTCTACCGCTATGCCCGCATCATGGAAGAGGCGTTTGAAGCCGAACGCCGTAAGGCATCGCGGTCCTATGACGGCCTGGCTCCGCTTTCCGAACCGCACCAGCAACGGGCGGCTCAGTTACTGACAACGGCAGCCACCCTGGAGCGCGGTTATCAGGCGTTTCTTGAAAGCGGCAACGCAAAAGTCTCTCAGCCTCAAGTCCGTGAGATGGACAAGGGTTCTGTTGCGTTAGCTGAGAGAGTCCGCTTTCGGTAAGCTACCCGGCCCCTGTCCTAACTTGAGAAGGTTGTGTTGCGTTAGTTTCTGACAGACGAGCTTGACCATTTCTGGACGGAATTAGGCTGCCAGGGAATAGAACTGTTCGGCGGCGGAGGGACTTGGCCCTTTGGCCATGATCATCTGCTCCTTCTT
>JBAQIQ010000163.1:0-5533 GCA_049288935.1 Candidatus Competibacteraceae bacterium | reverse complement strand
CTTGCGCACCTCGCCGGCGACTACGGCGAAGCCCCGGCCTTGTTCGCCGGCGCGGGCCGCCTCGACAGCGGCGTTGAGGGCGAGCAGATTGGTCTGGAAGGCGATCTCATCGATGACGCCGATGATGTCGGCGATCTTCTTGCTGCTCTGGTGGATGGCGCTCATGGCGGTCACCGCTTGGTCGACCACCTGGCCGCCCTGTTCGGCCTGGCGCCGGGCGGCGCTCGCCAACTGGTTGGCCTGACCGGCGTTCTCGGCGCTTTGCTGGACCGTGGAGGTGAGTTCTTCCATCGAGGAGGCGGTCTCTTCCAGCGCACTGGCCTGTTCTTCGGTGCGCTGCGCCAGGTCGCTGCTGCCCTGGGCGATCTCGGCAGCGGCAGATCCAAGCTGATCGGCGGTATGGGTGACGTTACCGACGATCTCGTTAAGGCGAGTCACCATGTCTCGCATGGAAACCAGCATCCGCCCGGTTTCATCAGTGGAAAACACCTGCACTTCCCCGGTCAAATCGCCCTTGGCGATCCGATCCGACACAGTTTCCACTTGGCGCAGCAAACGAACAATCAGGCGAGCCAAAAACAACGCTAGCAGGGTGCTCAGGGCCACAACACCCCCGGCGGCCGAAAGCGACGTCAGCGCGATTCGCCGGCCCGAGGCCAAACTCTGATCGTAGCTGCTTCGAATAGCCTCGCTCTGGAGCTGTTCGAGCTTTTCGATCGGCTTAGCCAACTTGGTGTGAAGGACCGGCCAGTCGTCTTCCAGCAAGGGAGCAATGGTCTTTTTGTCGCCATCGGCATAAGCGGCGTCCAGCCGGGTAGCGAGCGCCGAGAACAGCGCGAGATTTTGCTCGATGCCGTTCACCAGATCCCGACTCTGACTCTCAAGCTGATAGGTTCCTGCCTTCTCCTTAAACAACGCCCAATTGGTCGCGATGCGCTGCTTCGCCTCGGCCAAATGATTTCGAGAGCCAACGGCGGGCATTTGATCGAGCAGGACGCCTGCGATGCGGAAGCGAATTTCCCGCAAGTCGGTCCCCATCGCCTGAAGCGCCGTTGCAGGCACAAACCGATTCTCGTAAACCTCGGTCATGCGGCGCTCGCCTTCATACCCCTGATAAGCCACTAAACCCGCCAGCGCCAAAACGGCCAACAGCAGAAAAGCGGTCAAAGCAAAAAAGTTTTTCCTGATGCCCCAATGGAAAACAAGGTTCGCACGCATGAATTCGTTTTTCCGGTCAGAGGCTCATCCAGCCCGCAGGCCATCAGTAATTCCCGGTGTCTTGATTTACAAGGACTTTTTTCGTATAATTAAATGACGTTTATAAAAAATATCCTTAAAAATAAATGTCACAAAAAAAATAAGAGACCGGGAATCGCTGGCAGGCCATGAGGACCGGACAAGCCGAAGGGAAACGTAGCTCAATTCCCCACACTAGCAACGAGCGCAAGGAACCGAGCACGGAGTTTCATCCCGGTAGACGCGGACGGACTACCGCCCGCATGGTACGGGAAGGGGAATCATCGGTCATTCGACCGGATAGCCTTTGGCTGCCCAAGCCGGCAACCCATCGCGGAACCAGTAGACCTGACTGTAGCCCGACTTGATCGCGACCTCTGCACCCTTGTACCCCTTCCAGCAGGGCGAGCCGTTGCAATAGAAAACCAGGGCTTTTGCCTTATCCGGCGGAAGCTTGGCGACATTGAACGTATCTGCCGGGTCGGTTTTGGCGATCCGGGGATGAGTCTCCTTGTAAACCACGTTGACCGCGCCTTTGATGTGCTTTTCGGCGTACTCGGCGGCAACGCGCGAATCGACAAATACAGCCCCTTTATCGAACTGCTCCTTGGCCAGCTCGACCGAAGCGAAAGTGCCGCCCGGTATCGACATCGGCGTTTCTTCCACCGCCTGAGCGACGAACGGAACGAAGGCAAAAATAGCAAAATGTGAAGCGAGGACAAAGGTTTTGCCGAACATGAATTTGATCTCCCAAGTTATCGTTCGAAAATTTAAAGATTTTATTAGACCGGCCCTGACCGGTCCTGGCCTTTCAAGACGAAACTCGACACGACGCCCGCAGACCCGGTACTCGAATCACCTTGCATTGCCGATTCAGCCGCATTCAGCGAACAGTTACTCCCTCACCAGCAGCGCCATCGACGTGCGGGGGGGAACATGTCCACGATCCCCATAGCCGCCAACCGAAAACCATAGCGGCGTTTCAGCCCGCCGACATCCCGCGCCAGCGTGGCGGGATGGCAGGACACACACTGCACTCGTCGGGTGCCCATCTGCGCCAAGAACAGCACCAGCTCCCATGCACCAGAACGAGGCAAGTCGAACAGAATTTGATCATAATTCCACTTTAACGTAAATACTTATTAACTGCGGGCGGGTCAGGTTCAGGACGTTGCAGCCTGGCGAATGAACTCCCCGAGTGGGGGGATCACGCACCGGGCGCGCGGTCAACATCTCGCGGCGCCCCGCCGCCAAGCCCCGCTCCGCCATGTGGGCTAGCACCTCAGCGTTAACCTCATACCGACGTTCGACCTGCAGCAACTCCAAGGTCTTAATCCCTTTTTAATCAGGGCTAGGTTTCAAAGACATTACGCCGGCGGATTACCCGCTGATTCGCGTGGCGCCGACCCGGTTGACTTTGCCGGATGGCGTCCATCGGCGAGAAACCGAGGTGCTGATTTATTACGGCGCGGCGTTGCTGGAGGCCAGCGATGGCTTGACGGCGGTCTATGAGGCGCTACTGGGGATGGAGACGGCGATTATCGACCAGATGCTGTTTGCCTTGGTCGCCAGCAGCCAGGGCGCGTTCCTGCAACCGCGCTTTGTCGAGACGCTGACGGATGAGGATCGGCTGCCGCTGTATAAGCTGTTCGCTAGCCGGTTTACCGTGGAGGGTTAGGCGGCCTTGCGCTGCGGATTGATCAGGCTATCTATATCAAAATCCCCCAATCCAATCTCTTCTAACGGCACATCAAACGCCTCGGCTTGAGCTTTTGCTTCAAGCAGAGCTTGATAGGCGTTGAGGCCGTCCACTTCACCAGCCCCTGCTTGCCCTTGCTCTTTGAGCAAGTCAACCAGGGCAATCAACACGGTCTTGTAAGCGTTACTGCTCATCATTTTTCTCCTTGAACACGCCTTTTAGAATTTCAACCTGCTCTTTTTGCCTTGCAATATCCTGCTGCCATTTCTTCAATAACCCGGCTTGGTAGCGTGGGTCTCGAACAGTCCAGTCTTTAACCTTTTTCTGCGGGTCTGCGATCCACGATTCATGGTCCGCAATTTGTTTTTCTATGGATTGAATCCCTTTCTGTAACTGCCGATATCCAAGATCCAGTTGCTGCTTGTACCAAGGAGCATGTTTTCCGCCGGCCTTCGCTATCTCATACGCATTGGACACGTCATCCCCGGTCTTTGTTGCTGTTGTAAGCGCATTTTGCCCCACATCCCCCACCCGTTTCCACCGATACAACTCATCCTTGCCCTCGTTGTAGATGCTTTCCAGCGTTTCCTTGTCCTCCAGAGTACGCTGTCTTTTCTCAACACTCCCAGCGACTTGCGCAGCTTCTTTCGCCGGTAATGTCCGCAAAAATGTCCGCTCGGCGTTCGGGTTGAACTTCGGTTTGGGGTTGATCAGGGCGATCATCGGTGACAGCAGGCAGTAGCAGTGCGAATGAAACGCTGCTGGCGATGGAGACGGCCCTGCGCGACCGGATGACCGTGGGCGTGGCAAGAGCGGCCCGCGAGGCCCATGAGTACCTGAAAACCCAGTACATCGAAACGGTCTTTGATGAGGATCGGCTGCCGCCGATGTATAAGATTTTCGCCATGCGCTGGCGGGTCGAGGGGTGAAGGGGTCAAGGTCGTTGCGCTGCATCAGCCCGATCCCGATACAGTCAATTAATCCCTTTTTAATCAGGGCTAGGTTTCAAAGCTTTTTGTCATTAACCGATGTATCTGGAGAAAGTCTTAATCCCTTTTTAATCAGGGCTAGGTTTCAAAGAAGTAATGACAGTTGAAATGATCCTAGCAAAATACGTCTTAATCCCTTTTTAATCAGGGCTAGGTTTCAAAGGCAACCGCAGTAGATCATGTATTAGCCGGTTTTGGTCTTAATCCCTTTTTAATCAGGGCTAGGTTTCAAAGAGTGGTTTCTCATAAACACAATACAGGGCTGAAGTCTTAATCCCTTTTTAATCAGGGCTAGGTTTCAAAGAGTAAAACATTTTGTTAGGTTTGAACCGAAATCATTGTCTTAATCCCTTTTTAATCAGGGCTAGGTTTCAAAGCAAACGAGTGAAAGTAATTGGCATTGATGTTGCCGGTCTTAATCCCTTTTTAATCAGGGCTAGGTTTCAAAGAGTGCTTGACCGTCACACTGGATCGAGATGGTCGGTCTTAATCCCTTTTTAATCAGGGCTAGGTTTCAAAGCACACTGGATCGAGATGTTCGGCTATCCGGCCTGTCTTAATCCCTTTTTAATCAGGGCTAGGTTTCAAAGACCTCAACGCCAGAAAATCTTTCCAAACAACCACTTGCAAAGGGGGTTGCCAGAATTTTTGTTGTTTGAAAAGTTATCATAAAAACAACCTTGTTGTGATCTGACAGTCTTAATCTCTTTGCTAATCAGAACCACATCATGACTAAAAACACTGAGGCGCTTCGTCAACGCCTTTAAGCTTAGCAGAACAGGAGGGTTCGGTTCATGCTGATCCAGGGTTCAGGTCAAAAAGAAATGATCCTGCGACGACAAATCTTCCTCTGACGCCACTTGCGGCGACCTTCCCCCCAGCCGCAGCACATTACGCCCATTCTGAATCAACAAAATATCTTCGGGAAAAATCTGCTTCCCCAACAGCACCACCTCCGCCCGCTCCGGCAACGGATAGCAACGCACATCATCCTTGCGCGGATCAATAATATCCTCCAAACCATGCAGCACCCCCTCCAGCGAATGCTCAAAAAACGCCCCGACGAACACCGAATACTGCACCCGGAACGCAACCTTCCCCAGATAACGCGCCACCCGCGCCAGCCGCTTCGGGTCCTCGGAAATATCGTAACAAATCAAATAGAGCCGCCGTTGCCTCGCCATAACCTAACCCTCCAGCCATTGCCGTAACTGATGCAACCAATCCAACCCCGCGCACCGCAAAACCTCCGCCTGCTGCTCAAACAACCGGATCACCAACCCCTCCTGCGTCAAATCCAGCCCTCCCGCCGAATCAACAAACCTGGCTTCCAACACCGCCAGTACCGGCGCCGCCAGACGCCAACCCAACAACTCCGCCAGATCACCAACCAAATCCAAACCAAACTCCAAACAACTCCAGCGCCGCCCATCCAGGCCCACCTCCCCGAACACCTCCGCGCTCAACGCACACAACAAACCCTGCAACCGCTCCTCAAGTAATCCCGCCGCCGCCTTTCCCAAATAGCGCTGCCGCGCCAGCGCCAGCGCCTCGGGCAAATCCGCCGCGACCACCCGCGTCAACGCCCGTGGCAACTGCGGGCGCACAC
>JBAQIQ010000162.1:0-21838 GCA_049288935.1 Candidatus Competibacteraceae bacterium | reverse complement strand
ACCACCAAACCGGGCCGCCATCACTTTGGTGATCGCCGCCGTCAGCGTGGTCTTGCCGTGGTCTACGTGACCAATCGTCCCAACATTTACATGCGGCTTGCTGCGCTCAAATTTTTCTTTGGACATTGTTGCTTACTCCATCCTATTCAAAATATTCAGAAAAAATCTTCAGGATGCCTTCTTGATGATCGTTTCCGCAATATTGGCGGGGGCTTCGTGGTACTTGGCAAACTCCATCGAATAAGTGGCGCGACCCTGAGTCGCTGAGCGCAGGTCAGTGGCGTAGCCGAACATCTCGGCCAGCGGCACCTCAGCGCGAACCACCTTACCCGAGGGTGAATCATCCATACCCTGCAGGATACCGCGACGGCGGTTGAGATCACCCATGACATCGCCCATGTAATCTTCAGGCGTGACCACCTCAACCTTCATGATCGGCTCCAGCAATACCGCCCCTGCTTTGAGTGCGCCGTCCTTAAAGCCCATCGAACCCGCAATCTTGAAGGCCATCTCGCTGGAGTCGACCTCATGATAGGAACCATCGAAGATCGTGACCTTGACATCGACGACGGGATAACCAGCCAATACCCCTTTTTCCATCTGCTCCTGAATACCCTTGTCGACCGCAGGCACATATTCACGGGGAACGACGCCGCCAACGATGCCATTAACGAACTCGTAGCCAGCGCCCGGCTCCTGCGGCTCCAGTCGCAGCCAAACATGGCCATATTGACCACGGCCACCGGACTGGCGCACAAACTTGCCTTCTTGCTCTACCGCCTTGCGGATAGTTTCACGGTAGGCAACCCGGGGTTTGCCGATGTTGGCGTCAACTTTAAATTCGCGCTTGAGGCGATCAACGATAATTTCTAGATGTAACTCGCCCATGCCGGAAATAATGGTTTGCCCCGACTCCTGATCGGTATGCACCCGAAACGAGGGATCTTCATGCGCCAACTTGCCTAAGGCAATGCCCATCTTCTCCTGATCCGCCTTGGTCTTCGGCTCGACCGCGATAGAAATCACAGGTTCGGGAAATTCCATCCGCTCCAAGGTAATGACCTGATTGGTGTCGCAGAGGGTGTCGCCGGTCGTCACATCTTTCAAACCGACGCAAGCGGCGATGTCGCCCGCACGGATTTCCTTGATTTCCTCACGACTATTGGCGTGCATCTGCACGACACGACCGATGCGCTCACGCCGGCTCTTAACCGGGTTATAGACCGAATCGCCGGAATTGACGACGCCGGAATAGCAACGAATGAAAGTCAGGGTGCCAACAAAAGGATCCGTCGCGATCTTGAAGGCCAGAGCTGCAAAGGGCGCATCATCGGTCGCCAGACGCTCGCCTTCACTCTCGGCGGCGTCATCTAAAACCCCCTTGACCGGCGGCTTGTCAATCGGCGATGGCAGATAGCGGATCGCCGCATCCAGCATCGCCTGCACACCCTTGTTTTTGAAGGCGGAGCCGCACAGCGTCGGGATAATCTCACCTTTGAGAGTCAGGATGCGCAACCCGATGTTAATCTCGTCCTCGCTGAGGGCGTGACCTTCCAGATATTTCTCCATCAGTTCGTCGGACGCCTCAGCAGCGACCTCGACCATTTTTTCGCGCCACACCTCGCAATCAGCGTGCAGGTCAGCGGGAATGTCAGTGTACTCGAACTTCATACCGAGGCTGTCTTCATCCCAATGGATCGCCTGCATCTTGACCAGGTCAACGATACCTTTGAAATGCTCCTCAGCACCAATCGGCAACTGGATTGGCACCGGACGGGCGCCCAGCCGCTCCTTAATCTGCTGCACTACACGCAGAAAGTCCGCGCCGGCACGGTCCATCTTATTGACGAACGCCAACCGTGGCACACCATATTTATTCGCCTGCCGCCAGACCGTTTCCGACTGCGGTTCGACCCCACCCACTGCACAGAACACTGCGCAAGCGCCGTCCAACACCCGCAGCGAACGTTCAACCTCGATAGTGAAATCAACATGACCGGGCGTGTCGATGATATTGATGCGGTGTTCGTCAAACTGGCCCGCTATGCCATCCCAGAAACAGGTGGTTGCTGCCGAGGTGATGGTAATGCCACGCTCCTGCTCTTGCACCATCCAGTCCATGGTCGCGGCGCCGTCATGCACCTCGCCCAGCTTATGAGAGACGCCCGTATAGAACAAAATGCGCTCGGACACGGTGGTCTTGCCGGCGTCAATGTGGGCCATGATGCCAAGGTTGCGATAGCGCTCGATGGGGGTTTTGCGAGCCACGGCTCAATCCTCAAACTTACCAGCGATAATGGGCGAAGGCCTTGTTAGCCTCTGCCATGCGATGCACATCTTCACGCTTCTTCACCGCCGCGCCGCGACTTTCAGCAGCGTCCAGCAACTCACCGGCCAACCGACGAGCCATGGATTTTTCGCTACGCTTGCGTGAAGCATCAATAATCCAGCGCATGGCCAGGGTATTGCGGCGAACAGAACGGACTTCCACCGGCACCTGATAGGTTGCACCGCCGACCCGGCGAGACTTGACCTCGACCACCGGGCGAACGTTGTCCAGCGCTTGGTCGAGCAGGCCCATCGGATCGTCTTTGCCCTTTTCAGCAATGGCGTCCAACGCTCCATAAATGATCTTTTCAGCGACAGATTTTTTGCCGCGCTCCATGACCATATTCATAAATTTGGCCAACATTTCGCTCCCGTACTTGGGATCAGGCAGAGGAACGCGCTTGGGGACTTCTCTTCTTCTCGGCATAACCGCCTCGGTGACTCAATAAAAATCAGGACTTGGGCCGTTTGGCGCCGTATTTGGAACGACCCTGACGACGCTTGGTGACGCCGGAGGTGTCCAGACTGCCGCGCACAATGTGGTAACGCACACCCGGCAGATCCTTGACTCGACCACCGCGAATCAGCACCACAGAGTGTTCCTGCAAATTATGGCCTTCGCCGCCAATGTAGCTGGTCACTTCCTGACCGTTGGTCAGGCGGACGCGCGCAACCTTGCGGAGGGCAGAATTAGGTTTTTTGGGCGTCGTGGTATAGACGCGGGTACAAACGCCACGCTTCTGCGGGCAGCTATCGAGCGCCGGAACGTTGCTCTTGGCTTTCTGCCTGACGCGCGGACTGCTTACCAACTGATTGATTGTGGTCATCGCCCCTCACTTCCATCAAACTTCCAGATTCGGTTGACCCGGCAGCGCAACCTGCGCTGGTTGAAATCCAAGTCTGCAAAAGAGGCGGAACTATAGGCGGGCAAGTCACTGATGTCAAGACAACTCCCGCCTTGTCGAAAAACATCGAATACGGGAATTGCAAGCGACGTAACACCGACGCGCTTAATTCAGGCTTTGAGGTGATATTTGCTCAGTAAGGCATACAGGGTCGGGCGGGCAATGCCCAGCAATTCAGCAGCAAGGGACAGATTATGGTCGGTATACCGCAGCGCTTGCTGAATCGCCCGCTGCTCGGCTTGTTCCCGTGCCTGGCGTAAATCGAGCGGATAAACCAAGGCCTCCTCAGTCTCCAAACCCAAATCCAATTCCAAATCCCGGGCGGTGATTTGTTCAGACTCGCTCATGATCACCGCTCGCTTGAGGCGATTTTCCAGTTCCCGGACATTGCCTGGCCACGGGTACATTTCCAGGGCGCGCAGCGCATCCATACCAAAATTCAGCCGCGTTTTGCCCAGCGGACGACTGAGCGTACTCAGCAAAGCACGGGCAATCAACAACACATCGCCGGCCCGTTCGCGCAGCGCAGGAATCCGTATCGTGATCTCACTGATTCGGTAGTACAAGTCCTCACGGAACTGGCCCTCGGCAATCAGTATCGACAGGTCGCGATGGGTGGCGCACACGATCCGCACATCCACCGGAATCGGCTCACGGCCGCCGATTCGTTCGATGACTCTCTCCTGCAGAAAACGCAGCAGTTTGGCCTGTAACGACAGTGGCAGGTCTCCCACTTCGTCCAGCATCAGCGTTCCGCCATTGGCATATTCAATCTTGCCCAGAGTTTGCTTGACCGCGCCGGTAAACGCGCCCTTTTCATGGCCGAATAGTTCACTTTCCAACAGTGCATCGGGAATTGCTGCGCAGTTGATAGCGACGAACGCCCCCTTGGCTCGGGGACTCAGCTCGTGCAGCGCCCGCGCCAGCAATTCTTTGCCAGTGCCGCTTTCTCCCAATAGCAATACATTCGCATGGGTCGGGGCAATTTTTTCGATGCTATAACAAATTTTAAGCATCTCTGGGCTGGCGGCGATCACTCCGCGCAGAGGCGTGGTTGTCTGGTGGGCCAGTAATTCCCGATTCTCCTGCTCCAGCGCATAAAGATTGTAGGCGCGGTTCACGATCAGTTGCAGCACATCGGCGTCCACCGGCTTCTGGTAAAAATCGTAGGCGCCCATGGCAATGGCTTGCAGGGCGTTTTTACGCTCATCGTTGCCGGTAACGACGATCACTTTGATTTCCGGCGCCAGCGCCCGAATCTGCTTGAGCGCTTTCAACCCCTCCGAAGCGTTGGCCGGGTCCGGCGGCAACCCCAAATCCAGCAACACAATCGGCGGCGTGTGGCGGCGCACGGCAACCAGCGCCGCTTCGCGGTCCTCGGCCAGCAACACTTCATAACCGTCGAAACACCAACGCATCTGGCTGCGCAACCCCGGATCATCTTCGACGATCAACAGCTTTCGGCTGGATTCTTCCATTGGCTGGCCTCCGGTTCAGGGTTGACCACGGCCGGATTCTCGGCGCGCGGCAACCGCAGAAAAAACGTCGCCCCTTTCCCCGGCTGACTAGTGACCGTTAACTCGCCACCTGCGGCTTTGGCAAATTCGCGGCTTTCATAAACCCCAATGCCCATTCCCGCATTGCCTTTAGTCGTCGTGAACGGCCGGAACAAGCGCTCGCGGATAAATGGTTCGTCCATGCCGCACCCGTTATCACGCACCGCCGCTACTGCGGTCCGATCTTCAGCGTAAACCACCACCTCGACCCGACCTGCTGCGCCCGCCGCTTCCTGGGCGTTCTGAATCAGATGCTCCAATACCGCTACCAGCCGTTCCGGGTCTGCTTGAACCCAAGGTTCGTCATGGACAATCGCTACGGGTATGGGCGACTGCGCCGCACGGGACTGCACCGCTCGCTGCACGGCGCGGGTCAGCGCCACCGACCGCGCCGTACTGACCGGCGGACCCTTGCGCAACTGCGCCAGTAACCGGTTCATCCGCTCAGTGGCGTTCGCCACCGTTTGAAAAGCGTCTTCGACAAAAGCCGGATTTTTTCGATGGCGGGCGGCGTTAGCCACCACCAGCGCCAACTGGGCGGCAATATTTTTCAGATCATGCACGACATAGGCTGACAGCCGGTGAAACGCTTCAAACTGTCGCGCTTCGCCCAGCGCCTCGCTGGCCTCCAGCAACGCAACATAGCTCGCGACCTGGCGGCCCGCAGTTATGATCAGATCGCGATCTTCCCAATTGATCGACGGGCGGGCGCGTGACTCGAACAGCACCAGAAAACCCTGCAAATGTTCACCCAGCAACAACGGCGTCACCAGCCACGCCTGGCGCATTTCGCGCAGCCAGTCTGGCAGAATCAGATCGCTGTACAGCTCCGGCTCACGTTGATATTCATCTAACTGGATCACCCACTGGCGCCGCTCCAGAAAGCTGGCCAGCGACGAATCCGCCGGCTCCACCTGAAGCACCGACAGGCCCCGGTCATTGCGATTGTAGCTGGCGGCCAGTACAAAACCGCCAGCGTCCCGACGTACCCACAGCAGCCCGCCGGTACTGTGAACGATATCTGCAACCGCACGGACCATCCGTTCGCGGGGCGGATCCTGGAGATCACTCGAAGACAGGGTGTTGGTGAACTTCAGCCATTCCTCACGATAGTCGTACTTGTAGCTGAAAAAATGCTTGCTCAACAGCACCAGCGCCCGGGCGCGGAGCTGCCCGGAAAATAACAGAATCACCAAAAGTACGCCCGCGCCCGTCAGAAACGCCAGTTGGAGAGCTGCACCCCAGTTACCGCCATAAGCCCGTATGTAATAACCCGCGCCGGCCATCGCCAGCAGATAGATCCCGGCCCCAAAAATGGTCGTCGAATGCAGCACCACTCTTCGGGAGACGAAAACTTCCAGCGACCATTCTGGATTGCGGGCCGACGCCACCGCGATCAACGGCGCGGCCAGAACGCTCGCCAATCCACGCGCTTCCCAGATGATGGGATCGAGCCTTTTGAACAGTAAGGCGTCAGCGTATAGAAAGAAGTCATAGGCGAATAGAATTCCCAACCCCAGATACAGAAACTTGGTCGCCCAGCGACGTTGGACGCGAGTGTTACGAAACAATTGTTCGATCAGCGCCAAGCCGGCAATGGCCAAACCGATGTGGCCGAGAATCGCTGCATCCGGAGGCCAGTCCAGCGATAACCCCAGCAACCCTGGCAACTCGCTCTGCAACTCAATACCCAGCAACGCCATTCCATAAATAGCCAACGCTGCCCAAGCGACCGCGATCCAGCGGCCAACCTGCGTTCCCCGAACCAGAGGTGCGAGCAATTGCGCCAGAAAGACCAACCACATCACATTGCGCAGGACTTCCAGCGTCTGATAGAGCCAATCGGGTTCAACAACTTCCGCATTGGCGTAAAAAGTTGCCCGCAATGCCCAGAGCAGCGTACTCAACACCGCCAACAACAATAAACCACCCTGCAAGCGGCCGCGCCAACTGGCCAGCAACAACAGGAACAGCGCTAGCCAACCTGCCGCTGCCAACCCATAGCTGATAACTCCCAGATTGATCACAGTCACCCCAACCAACTAGTGTGCGCTCCGGCCCCACAAGACGGTATGGACCGTTTGCAGCAAAATGAGAATGTCGAAAAAGAAGCTGTAGTTTTTGATGTAATACAGGTCATACTGCAATTTTTCACGGGCGTCCTGCTCAGACGCTCCATAGGGATAACAAATCTGCGCCCAGCCCGTAATACCAGGGTTGGTCATATGGCGCATGGCGTAAAAGGGAATACTCTCGCTCAACTCGGCCACAAACTGCGGACGCTCCGGGCGCGGACCGACAAAGCTCATGTCACCCCGCAACACATTGAACAACTGAGGAAGCTCATCAATGCGCGTATCGCGCAGCACCGCCCCAACCCGGGTGATTCGACTGTCATTGGCCTGCGCCCAGCGGGCGACCCCATCCTGCTCGGCATCGGTGCGCATACTGCGAAACTTAATGACCTCGAACAGCCGTTCGTTGAAACCAACCCGGGTCTGCCGGTACAGAATCGGACCACGAAATCCCGATTCGATCCAGATCGCCAATGCCGCGCCCAGCATGAGCGGCCAGGTCAGCGTCAACAGAAGCAGGCAGGCAGCGATATCGAACAACCGCTTGATAGCCTGCTTGAGCAAAGCCCGCTGAAACCCTTCGGCGAAAATCAGGTTACTCGGACGTAATGCATCCAGTTGAATCTTACCTGTCTCTCGCTCGTAGAAATCCAGGAAATTACTGATCTTGAAGCCATGAACCTTGCATTCCAGAATCTGCTCAGCAGGAAACCCCCCGCGCCGGTCATCCGGAGCCACTACCAGCTCATCAATCTCCAAGCGATCAGCTAAATCCAGCAAATGGTCCATTTTCAACAGGTCTTCAGCCAGCACCTGGTATTGTTCATTTTCGTGAAGCTGCATATACCCAGCTACTAAAAAGCTGGTGTTCCCGCCTTGTTGCAATTCCTTGATCCGTGCCGCGTTTTGACCAGCACCCAGCACCAGCACCCGATGCTTGAGCACCTCACGATTAGACACTTCAAAAAACATGAAGCGCAACACCAAAACACCGACAAAAGCGACACCCAACGCCAAACTGAATTCACCGCGCCCCAGAGAGACATCAGGAACAAGATAATAGACCAACGTCATCACAAACAATCCGACCAGGAAGCTCACCCCGACCCGCAACAACATATCGCTTCGTCCACTCCAAAAGTTACGCTCGTATAATCCCATCGCGGTCATAATCGCCACCATGACCACGACAAAAACCAAAGCGCTAGGAAAGACTTCGTCGAATTGCGGCATCGTCTCCTGATAGCCGAGCATCATCCGCAGCGCCCGGCCAAGATAAATTGACCAGAACAGATGGAGCGTTTCAGCCACCAGCAGTGTCAGGAATGTCCGGGAAAAGTAGTGTCGAAACAGGCGATTCATGGGACGATATTAAGCGATTTTAGGGATGATCAAGACCATCTGAGGCACACGCAGCATGGTGTATCAGAACGGCTGCTTTTTTGAATGACTAAACCACACCCTTCCGTCCGATGCAACAAAATGCACGTCCTGAACAAAGCCAACAGGTTCCCAGCAGGGTTTCCTCCCCTATACTAGCCCGACCTAAAACTTATTGCAGATGGAGCACGATCGATGTTTGACCTCGCCACTACTCACATAGGCGTCATTGGCCTCGGCTACGTGGGCTTGCCCTTGGCGGTCGAATTTGGCAAGCACTTTCCGACTTTCGGCCTGGACATTAACACCGCTCGCATTGAGGAGTTGCGGGCGGGAACCGACAGTACGCTGGAAACGACGCCGGACGAACTGCGGCAGGCTCATCTCCTGCGTTATACCGACCGACCGGAGGACCTGGCGAACTGCAACGTCTACATCGTCACTGTCCCTACCCCGGTCGATGAGTACAAGCGCCCGGACTTCAGTCCGCTGATCAGCGCCAGCACCACAGTCGGCCGGTTGTTGAAACCGGGCGATGTAGCGATCTATGAATCCACGGTCTATCCCGGCGCCACCGAAGAGGTCTGCGTACCCATTTTGGAGCGGGAATCGGGACTGCGTTTCAATGTCGATTTCTTTGCCGGCTACAGCCCGGAGCGAATCAACCCCGGCGACAAGGAACACCGGCTGACGACGATCCGCAAAATCACCGCCGGATCGACGCCCAAGGCGGCAGAATTCGTGGACGCCCTCTATCGCTCGATCATTACGGTAGGCACCCACTCCGCCTCCAGCATCCGGGTTGCGGAAGCCGCCAAGGTGATCGAAAACACCCAACGCGATGTCAATATCGCCCTGATCAACGAACTGGCGATGCTGTTCAACCGGTTGGGCATCGACACCGAAGAAGTGCTGCGGGCGGCGGGCACCAAGTGGAATTTTCTACCTTTCCGCCCCGGTCTGGTCGGTGGCCACTGCATCGGCGTTGACCCCTATTACCTGACCCACAAAGCGCAGGAAATTGGCTATCACCCGGAAATGATCCTGGCGGGCCGGCGCATCAACGATGGCATGGGCGCACATGTCGTACAGCGCGTGATCAAACTGATGAACCAGCGGCGGATTCCGGTGATGGACGCCAAGGTGCTGGTCATGGGCTTGACCTTCAAGGAAAATTGCCCGGACTTGCGCAACACCCGGGTCGTAGACATCATTCAGGAATTCCGTGACTACAACGCCCAGGTCGATGTCTACGATCCGTGGGTCGATCCCCACGAAGCGCAGCATGAATACGGCATTGACCCGGTCGCGCAACTGCAATCCGGGCATTATGACGCCATCATCCTGGCTGTGGCGCACCGGCAGTTCCAGACATTGGGCGTAGCGGGCCTCCGAATGTTGGGCAAGCCGGGCGCCGTGCTGTTTGACGTAAAATATCTTTTGCCAGCCACCGAGGTCGACGGCCGTCTATGAAAATCCTGGTGACCGGCAGCGCCGGTTTTATCGGTTCAGCATTAACCTTGCGGCTGCTGGAACGCGGCGATGAAGTCGTCGGTTTCGACAATCTGAATGATTACTATGATGTCAATCTAAAGCGGGCGCGGCTGGCCCGCTTGCAGGCGCAGCCGGGTTTCACTGAGGTACATGCCAACCTGGAAGATCGGGGGGCGCTCACTGAAGCCTTCATGAGGTATCGCCCGCAGCGCGTGGTAAACCTGGCTGCCCAGGCGGGTGTGCGCTATTCGCTGCAAAATCCCCACGCCTACGTCGATTCCAACCTGGTCGGCTTCGTCAATGTTCTCGAAGCCTGTCGTCACCACGGCGTCGAACATCTGGTCTATGCCTCGACCAGTTCGGTGTATGGGGCCAATACCCGGATGCCGTTCTCCGTCCATGACAATGTCGATCATCCGCTCAGTCTGTACGCCGCCACCAAGAAGGCGAATGAATTGATGGCGCATACCTACAGCCATTTATACGGTCTGCCGACCACTGGGCTGCGGTTTTTTACTGTCTATGGCCCCTGGGGCCGGCCAGACATGGCCTTGTTCCTGTTCACCCGCGCCATTCTGGCCGGTGAGCCGATTGATGTGTTCAATTACGGCCATCATCGGCGGGATTTCACTTATGTCGATGACATTGTTGAAGGGGTGATCCGCGTACTGGATCAGGTGGCGACGCCGAATCCCGACTGGTCCAGCGAGGCGCCGGACCCCGCAACCAGTCCAGCGCCCTACCGACTGTACAACATCGGCAGTCACCGGCCAGTGGAGCTGATGCGCTATATCGAAGTACTGGAAGAATGCCTCGGTCGCACGGCCATCAAGAATCTGTTGCCGATGCAACTGGGCGATGTGCCAGATACCTACGCTGACGTTGCGGCGCTGATTCAGGATGTCGGCTATCAGCCCGCCACGCCCATCGAGGAAGGCGTGGCCCGCTTCGTCGCCTGGTATCGGGAGTATTATCGGGTTTAAATCATCTCCAACCGCCGCCACACGCACGAACCGCCGCTGCTTTTATCGAGCATCTCCAAATAGCGAGTGTGCTCAGCGCATTCCCCGGCGTCAGCGCGAATGATCGGCAATGGTGAACGGTTGCGCGGCAGGAACCGCCGCGCTGCGTGCTTGCGCAGGGTCGCCGCATCCGCAGATTCCTGGACAAACATGGAACCCTGTTGGCGGGTCATCGCCAAATAGACGTCTGCCAGAATCTCCGCATCCAGTAACGCACCATGCAGAGTGCGTTGCGCATTATCGATGTTGTAGCGCTTGCACAACGCATCCAGGTTGTTGCGCTGGCCGGGATGGCGTTGGCGGGCCAGCAGCAGGGTATCCTTAACCTTGCAAATTTGCTCCAGCATCAGGTGGCCACGCCCGCAGCGCCGCAACTCGTGGTTGAGAAACCCAAGATCAAAGGCGGCGTTATGAATGATCAACTCGGCGTCCCGGATAAAATTCAGGAACTCATCGGCGACATCGGCGAAACGCGGCTGGTTGGCGAGGAACTCATTGGTAATGCCATGCACCTTGACGGCGGCTTCGTCGATGGCTCGATCCGGTTGCAGGTACGTGTGAAACCGCCGGTCGGTGGGCCGCCGATTCAGCAGTTCCAGACAACCGATTTCAATAACGCGATGCCCCTGGGCAGGATCAAGGCCGGTCGTTTCAGTATCAAGGACGATTTGCCGCTGGCTCACAATTCACCTTCTTTTTTCCATGCCGGGAGGAAATCTTGATGCGCTTGGGCATACGCTGCCGGTATCGGGCATGAGCGATTTTAAAATTGCGCTAAACTTTACGAAGTCAGGCTCTCTCACGCAACTCCATCGTCCGTCATTCACCACGGTCTTCCGTCAGGTCGCTGCTTATGTGCCTTGCAATTCCTACTCAAGTTGTTGAAATAATAGACGAAGAACATGCTGTCGTGGATATGGGTGGCGTCCGCAAGACCATTTCCACCGCTTTGCTGGATGAGGTCGCCGTCGGTGACTACGTCATCCTCCATGTGGGTTACGCCCTCAATCGCCTGGACCCGGAAGAAGCGGCGGAAACGTTGCGGTTGTTCGCCGAATTCGCTGCAGCAACGGAAGCCGCGTGAGCGACGGCCATGAAATATCTGGATGAATTCCGCGATGGCCAACTGGCGCAGGGTCTCGCCGCCCGTATCCATCAGGAGGTCGACCCAACCCGCGCTTACGCCCTGATGGAATTCTGCGGTGGCCATACTCACGCCATCTGCCGCTACGGCATTGAAGATTTGTTGCCTGCCAACCTGCGACTGATTCACGGCCCTGGTTGTCCGGTCTGTGTCTTGCCGAGTGGGCGCTTGCAGGCGGCGATTGATCTGGTGGAACGCGAGCGGGTGATACTGTGCGGTTATGGTGATCTATTGCGCGTCCCCGGTGCGCAGGGCGACACCTTGCTCAAAGCCAAGGCGCGTGGGGCGGATGTGCGGATGGTGTACTCGGTGGATGACGCCCTGGCGATGGCCCACGCTCATCCAGACCAGTCCATTGTGTTCTTCGCTATTGGCTTTGAGACGACCACCCCGCCGACCGCGGTCGCCCTTCGGCAAGCCCGGCGCGACAAGCTGGGCAACTTCAGCGTCTATTGCAACCACGTGCTCACCCCGCCAGCATTGCGGGCCTTGCTGCCTTCCTCGGGAGAGGTCAAGGACCCCATTGACGGCTTCATCGGCCCAGCCCACGTCAGCACCGTCATTGGCAGCCAGCCTTACGAATTCGTCGCGGCTGAGCATCATCGGCCGCTGGTCATCGCCGGCTTTGAGCCGCTGGACGTGTTGCAGTCTATTCTGATGCTGATCCGCCAGATCAACGCGGGCGAAACTCGCGTGGAAAATGAATACACCCGCGCCGTCCAGCCGGCAGGCAACCGGAAAGCGCAACGCCTGATGGCGGAAGTCTTCACGCCCCGTTCGAGCTTTGAATGGCGCGGGCTGGGTGAATTGCCGGACAGTGCGCTCGCCATCCGCCCGGAATTTGCCACATGGGACGCCGAGCGCCGCTTCACGATCCCCAATATTCCCGTGACAGATCATAAAGCCTGTGTCTGCGCCGAAGTGTTGCGCGGCGTCAAGCGCCCTGAAGAATGCAAGGTGTTCGCGACGGCCTGTACGCCGGATCACCCCCTGGGTTCCTGCATGGTTTCCGCTGAAGGCGCCTGTGCAGCGCATTATCACTATGGCCGATTTCGGCTAACCCGTTCGCCATGCCCCTCAATTTGAAACACGGCGTTGTTGAACTGAGCCACGGCGGCGGTGGCCGGGCCATGGCGCAATTGATTGAAGATCTGTTTCTGGCCGCGTTCGATAATGAATGGTTGCGCGCCCAGGACGATGGCGCACACCTGACCGTTCCACCCGGCCGACTGGCGATGGCGACCGACAGCCATGTGGTTTCACCACTCTTCTTCCCTGGCGGCGACATTGGCTGCCTGTCGGTTCACGGCACGATCAATGATGTGGCGATGACTGGCGCCCGACCGCTCTATCTGGCCGCGACGTTTATTCTGGAGGAAGGTTTCCCACTGGCCGATCTGCAAAAAATTGTCGAGTCGATGGCGCGGGCGGCAAAGCAGGCCGGTGTTCCCATCGTCACCGGCGATACCAAAGTCGTGGAACGTGGCAAGGGCGATGGGGTGTTTATCACCACCACCGGCATCGGCGTCATCCCGGACGGCGTGGAAATTTCCGCCAACCGGGCGCAGCCGGACGATGTCCTGCTGCTCAGCGGCGCACTGGGTGATCACGGCCTGGCGGTGCTGGCCCAGCGGGAGAATCTTCGCTTCGACGCGCCCATTGAGTCGGATACAGCAGCGTTGCACACCCTGGTCGCAGCGATGGTGGCCGCTGTTCCGGGCCTGCATTGCCTGCGCGATCTAACGCGGGGTGGGTTGGGCAGCGCAGTCAATGAAATCGCCCACCAATCCAGGGCCGGGATGCGTCTGCGCGAGGCGGCGATTCCGGTGCATGAGCCGGTGCGAGCGTTGTGCGAGTTTCTGGGGCTGGACCCGCTCTACGTCGCCAACGAGGGCAAGTTGCTGGCCATCTGCCCAGCAGCGTTCGCTGAGACTTTGCTGGCGGTGATGCAAGCCCATCCGCTGGGCCGGGAGGCGGCGATTATTGGCGAGGTTGTGGCCGATCCACAGCATTTTGTGGAAATGGAAACGGTATTTGGCGGGCGACGGCTGGTGGACTGGCTGAGCGGGGAGCAGTTGCCAAGGATTTGTTGAATGCGCGGATCATCTTGACAGGTCGAGCTTCCACTATGAGTTGCCGGTGCTCGATTTCACCATGGAAACCGCACGTATCCATGCCGGTCTTTTCGCTGCCTTGCGTCAGCAAGGTCAAATCATTGGAGCGCATGATCTCATCATTGCGGCGACCGCGATCCACCACGACTGCGCGGTGTTCACGGCCAATGCCACCGAGTTTGCGCGAGTGCCTGGTCTGGATGTGGTGACCCCGATAGTCGCCTAAAACCCTTCAATCCCCCCGCTCCACTCTCACCACCTTGATCATGTTCGCACCGCCGGATACGCCCACCGGCACCCCAGCGGTGAAGACGACTATCTCGCCTTCCTGCACTAACCCCTTATTGAGCAAGAATTCCGTGGCAGAACTCAACAGATCGTCCACCGAGGTAACGACCGCACCCAACTGCAACGGCTCCACTCCCCAGACCAGCGCCAGCTTACGCAGGGTAGCGGGCTTCGGGCTGAAGGCGATCAGCGGCGCCAGCGGACGGAATTTCGCCAGCCCCAATACGCTCGATCCGGTATTGGTAAAGCCCACCAGATAGCGGGCGCACACCTTATCCGCCAGGTCCATGGTGGCGAAATGGACTGCATCCTCAATGCGCAGGCAAGCCTTGGCCAGCAATTCCTCCTGGGTCAGGACACTCTTCTCCATCAACGTTTTGAAGATGTCGCTGGCCTCCACGCTCATCGCAATGGCCTTCATCATCCGCACCGCCTCAACCGGATACTGACCCGCAGCCGTTTCCGCCGACAGCATCACCGCATCGGTCCCGTCCAGAATCGCGTTGGCGACATCATTCGCCTCGGCGCGGGTCGGGCGGGGATTATTGATCATCGATTCCAGCATCTGGGTCGCCGTAATGACCGGTTTGCCGGCAATGTTGCACTGGCGGATCAGGCTTTTCTGCATCAAGGGTACATCCTGCGGCGAAGTCTCCACCCCCAGGTCTCCCCGCGCCACCATGATCGCATCGGCCACGGCAATGATGCCCTCGATATGCCGGAACGCCTCCGGCTTCTCAATCTTGGCGATCACCGGAATCTTGCGGCCATAAGTGGTGAGCATGAAGTCGATCAATTCCTTAACATCGCTGGCGTCCCGGACAAACGACAGCGCCACATAATCCAGTTCGTGTTCATAAGCGAACGCCAAATCACGGCGATCCTTATCGGTAATGGCGGAAATGCTGAGTTTGATGTTGGGCAGGTTGACGCCCTTACGCGGCTTGAGCCGGCCGCCATTGATTACCCGGGTGAAAATCTCCGATCCCTCAATGCGCTCGACGATCAATTCAAACAAACCATCGTCAATCAGAATCCGGTCGCGGGATTGGACTTCCTCATGCAACCTCCGATGATCGATAGCTATCTTCTTCACCCCGTCATGGACGCCGCCGACCCGATCATCCGTGGTCAATACCAGCGTTTCGCCCGTCGCTACGTCCAGAAAATCGCCCTCTAACTGACCGAGGCGAATTTTCGGCCCTTGGAGATCCTGGAAAATAGCGATATGCCGGTTCAACTTCCGTGCGGCCTCCCGCACCAGCCGTACCGACAAGGCATGATCTTCATGGCTCCCATGCGAAAAATTGAGCCGAATCACGTCCGCCCCTTCCCACAACAGATTCTCAATGGTGTCGGAATTGCGGGAACTAGGCCCCAGCGTCGCGACGATCTTGGTGAATTTCATCAGGTTGCTAGACATGTTAGCAGTCGTCCCCAGCCAGAGTAGTGGATCAAAAACAGGCGTCGCAGCCAATCACGGCGCTTTACAATAAATTCGCTCTACAATCCTATAGGCTTCATCCAATCAATTCTAAAATGATGTCTGCATACCAACCCAGACCTACACGAGGTTATCAATGGCTGACGTTTTCACCCGTATTCTACGCATCGAACTGCCTGAATCGCTGCAATGCGACGAATCCGGTAAGAATCCGGCTTTTACCATCGCCTTTGTCGCCGATGGCCTAATCCCCTTCCCGCAGATTATTCTGCATACCTCCGAAGGGCAACGCTTGATCACGCGCGAGGCGCTGGAAGAGACGGTCGTTGCAGAAGATTATGAGTACACCACAACGGTTCCTGCCGGACTGTTGTGGCCGAGTACGATCACCGTGCAGGCGGAAGGTTGTCGCAAAGCCGACATTCAGCAGGCCGGCGGCAGCGACTGGATCAAGGAATTCCGCCAGTTGCGGATTGCGCCGAACGCCAAAATCCAACCGGTTATCCGAGTCGCCACGGGTCCGGGAAATACGCCGGTCAAGCTGTATTTCGGCATCCACAAGCACATGCACCAGCCCTACTATAACGCGACGGACCGCCACTACTGGGATGGCGAAAAGGACAGCATCTTTGGCTCGCGGCATGGCCCGTATACGCATTTCATCCCCAACGCCGTGCGCCAATATGTCGATGGCGGTTTGCCCCATGCCGGGTTGTCCACCAGTTGGAGCGGTTCGCTGATCGAGCAACTCGACCGTTGCGGCGCGGAAGGTCTGTGCGGCGGCGGCTTCGGCGGCTGGAATCATGATCTGCGCGCCATTGCCCAGGAAAAGACCGCGCTCGGTCATCCCCGCGTAGACTTCTCGGCCTTTGGTTTCTTCCATCCGCTGATGGCGCTCACCCCGGCCCGCAATATCGTCAAGCAGGTCGAATGGCATCGCTCGATCATTCGTTCCGCGTTTGGTATTGAAGCGTCCAACGTGATGTTTCCCCCGGAAACGGCGTTCCATGTCCGCATGATTCCGGCGCTGAATCAGGCCGGCGTCAAGGCGGTGATTTACGATTCCATCCACCGTTTCCGCGCCTGCAAGGATTACCCCTACGCCGGGATTAACGAAGGCATGTTGCCGCCCAATCCCGCCGAGCAGGTCAATCCACCAGTCAATGACTGGCTGCAACTGCGCAACATCTGGGCGGGATCGAAAATTTCACCGAGCCTGCTCAAACCGGAATATGTGCAGTACGAAGACCCGGATGGCCAGATACACAAAATTATTGCCGTGCCTGCGGAACGCTATATCGGCAACGAAGACGCCCGGGGCGGCTTTGGGGCGCTGCAATATCCCGATGTGCTGGGGCAGGTCTACCATCAGATTGCCGAAACCGGCGCGTTTGATCCGCAGCATCCGCCGTTCTTCTTGCTGCATTCGGACGGGGATAATCACGGCGGTGGCGCGGACAGTTATTACGGCCACAACACGGGGCAAATGGTGCAATGGTTACAAGGCGACCCGCGCTTTGAATTGACCACGGTGAATGATTATCTCGACCGCTTCCCGCCGAACCCAGCTCAGGCCGCGCATATTGAACCGGGTTCCTGGAGCGGCGCCGATAATGGCGATCCACAGTTCATGAAGTGGTTCAGCCGCTACGATCAACCCTATTCGCCAGACCTGAATTCCTGGGCAGTGCTGACGGCGTTCCAAAATGTGGTTCATACGCTGGAAGACGCTATTCCCGGCAAGTTGTGGCTGGACGATATTAGTCGGCTGATGCTGACCGCCGAAACCAGTTGCTACTGGTACTGGACCGGGCAACACATTTGGGACCAGCAGGTCACGAACGCCGCAAATGCGGGTTATGCCCTGGTCAAAAGCGAAGTCGATGCGCTGCTCGCGGCGGGCAAGGATCGCACCGGGCCAACGATCTTCGCCCCGTGGATCACACCGGAGAATCCGGGCGGCAAGCGCTGGGGGCAAGGTTGTCTGCTTGACGCGCCGCGTGAAGGAACAGTGCATACCTTCATCCACGACATCAGCGGCCTGAAGAAGGTGACGCTGGTGCTGCGCGACCACCAGGGCGAAATCGGCATCCCGATGACCGATAACGGCCCGTATCCCTCACAGACCGGGGCCGCCATCGTGGCGCATTATTTCACCGCCCAATTGCCGGTCGGCGCGGGCGATGTGCGTTATTACATCCAGGCGGAGGATGGCAAAGGCAACGTCTCACGGAGTGCATTGGAGCGAGTGTATCTGGCTTAAAATCACCATCGGCTGGAATTTAGAGAAATCCGGATTCCAGTCGGTTAGCCACTCCCGAACGCCCAAACGCCTGACCGCCAAACCCCTCGCCTCGCTAAACCACGCCTGCCCCATGGGCCTGCACATCAGCGTGATAGGAAGAACGCACCAACGGCGCTGAAGCGACATGGGTGAAACCCATCGCTTCGCCGTCCACGCGCAACTGTTCAAACTCTTCCGGCGGCGCGTAGCGAGCCACCGGCAAGTGATGGATGCTGGGCTGCAAATACTGGCCCAACGTCAACATTTCCACATCGTGAGCGCGCAGGTCACGCATCACTTCACGGATTTCCTCCAGTGTCTCCCCCAACCCCAGCATCAACCCTGACTTGGTGGGAATGTGCGGACATCGGGCTTTAAAGCGCTGGAGCAGTTCCAGTGAAAATTGATAATCGGCGCCGGGCCGGACCTGCCGATACAAGCGCGGCGCCGTTTCCAAATTGTGATTGAACACATCCGGCGGTTCGCGCTCCAGAAGGTCCAGCGCTACGTCCATCCGCCCCCGAAAATCCGGGGTCAGCGCCTCAATGACAATGCCCGGTCGCGCTGCCCGCACTGCCCGGATGCAGTCGGCAAAATGCGCCGCGCCGCCATCGCGCAGGTCGTCCCGGTCCACCGAAGTCATCACCACGTACTTCAAACCCATCGCCGCCACCGTATGCGCTAGATGCTCCGGCTCCTGCGGATCGAGAGGTTCAGGCCGGCCATGCCCGACATCGCAGAACGGACAGCGGCGGGTGCAGATCGCCCCCATGATCATGAACGTCGCAGTGCCTTGGCCAAAACACTCCCCAAGGTTGGGACAACTGGCTTCCTCGCAGACCGTGTGCAGGCGGTTATCCCGCAGAATTTGCTTGAGGCGCTGCACTTCGGGCGTACCGGGGAAAGGCGCACGAATCCAGGCCGGCTTGCGCAGCCGTTGTTGCGGATCGGTCGGAGCGACCTTGACCGGAATACGGGCGACCTTGTCAGCGCCGCGCAACTTCTCACCGACCGCTCGTGAGGGCGTGGCGCCACGGGTAATGGAGGATTCGGACATCGGGAGTTCCTGGATCGGATGAAGGGTGAGTCTGTCTATCAAGGTAGACCTTCGGTGTGGCAAAAAGTCGTATAACCGAATTGGCGACCCAGCACCGGCAACAGCTCTTCAGCCACAGCGGCAGGGGTTAGGAAAACGCCCAGATCGCGCAACTGGGTCACGCGCAGGCCGGGATAACCACAGGGGTTGATGCGCGTGAACGGCTCCAGCTCCATGTCCACGTTCAGGCTGAGGCCGTGATAGGAACGACCCTGGCGGACGCGCAAACCCAGGGACGCAACCTTGGCGCCATTGACATAAACGCCCGGCGCCTCGGGGCGGGCTTGAGCCGCAACGCCGTGCGTCGCCAGCAGTTCCATCACAGCCTGTTCCAATGCTGTTACCAGCCCTCGCACACTCAAGCCCAGTCGCCGCACATCCAGCAGGCAGTAAATCACCACCTGACCGGGACCGTGATAGGTCACCTGTCCGCCACGATCCGCCCGGATCACTGGAATGTCGCCCGGCGCCAGCAGATGCTCAGCCTTGCCGGCCAGCCCCTGGGTAAACACGGGTGCATGCTCGACTTGCCACAGCTCATCCAGGGTCGTGGCATCGCGGGCCTCGGTGAACGCTCGCATGGCGTCAAACACCGGCGCATACGCCCGACGTCCCAGGCGACGGAGCAGCAACGGCTCACAACCGCGATTCACAGCACCATCGTAATGCGTGGATGGCGGCTCAGTTCCCGGTACAACGCATTCAGTTGGGCGCGGTCGCAGGCGTTGACCACCACTGTCACCGACTGATAGCGCCCAGCGCGGCTTTCGCGGACGCTGATTCGCGCTTCGTCCAGATCAGGCGCATGGCGACTCACCAGCTCCACGACCAGTTGCCGGAAATCAGGACTGCCGCCGCCCATAATTTTGATCGGAAAATCGCAGGGGAACTGTAATAGAGACGCATCATCCATGCCGATGTCCCTAAAACAGGGAAGAGAAGAACATCAGAATCGAATCGATCATCCGCCCGAACCAGCCGCTTTCCGGTACATCCTTCAGCGCCACCAGCGGTGTCCGACTGACTTCCTGGTCGCCCACTTTAACCACGACTTCACCGAGGAGCTGGTCCTTTTGAACCGGAGCGATGATAGTCGGCTGCACGGTAGTGGTCGTACTCACCTGCGGCGCCTGGCCCTTGGGCACGGTCACGTACAATCCCTGGGTAACGCCCAGCGGCAGGTCACTCTCTTCGCCCTTCCAAATCCGGGCGGTGACGATGGATGCACTCGGATCGTACAGCTTGCGACTTTCAAAAAAACTGAAGCCGTAATTAAGCAACGCCTGGGTCGCCTGAAACCGCTCCGACATCTTTTGCGCGCCTAAGACCACGCTGATTAACCGCGTGCCATCACGCTTGGCCGAGGCGGCCAGACAGTAGCCTGCTGACTGCGTATGGCCGGTTTTGATCCCGTCCACCGAGCGATCCGTCAACATCAACTGGTTGCGATTTTGCTGCTCAATATTGTTGTACTTGAAACTGCCGACCGAGTAGCGGGCGTAATGTTCGGGAAAGTCCCGGATAATTGCTCTGGACAACACGGCGATGTCGCGGGCCGACATATAGTGATTCGGGTCCGGCATCCCTGGAGTGTTGACAAAGTGACTGCTGGTCAATCCCAGTTGGGTCGCCTCCTGGTTCATCAACTTAACAAAGGTTTCCTCAGATCCGGCCACATGCTCGGCCAGCGCTACCGTAGCGTCATTACCGGATTGCACCACCATGCCCATCAGCAGGTCTTCCACCGGCACCTGGCTGCCAATCTTGACAAACATCTTGGAACCCTGGGTCCGCCAGGCTTTTTCGCTGATCGTCACTTGATCTTCCAGACGAATCTTGCCCGATTTCAGCGCCTTGTAAATGACATAGCCGGTCATCAGCTTGGTGATGCTGGCTGGTTCCATCCGCTCATTGCCTTTCATTTCCGCCAAAACGTTGCCGCTTTCATAATCCATCAGAATATAACTGCGTACTGGCACCGACGGCGGTGGCGGAATAGTCTGGGCATGGGCGGTGGTCCAGCCCAACCCCAGCCAGGCCAAAACCAGGAACAACGGCAACAATAGGGAGCGAAACGCGGTTGAATACGCCATGATCAAAACAATTCCCGTGGTTGAGAAATAAAGCCGGGTGATTCTAGCCAGAAGCACGGCGAAAACAAACCGCAGTCTCCTCACACTCTCCCACCGACGGGCGGGGTTAACTGGTGAGGCAGGATCGGCGCCCTATCAATCAGTCACAATGCGCGAGCGGCTGACGCCCAAGCTAGCCAACCGCATCGCCACCTGTTTGGCTTCACCCGGATTGCGCAAGGGCACCCGGACTTCGTACTGTTTACCGGCTCCGGATTCGACCTGGACACTGCGCTGCATCTGGCTGCTCAACCGATTCTGCACCTGGCGGACACTGTTGCGTTCCGTGACCGTCCCGACCACATAAAGAGCGCTACTCTTGCTCGCTGACGCCACACGGCTTGCGGTAGTCTTGGCAGGCTTCTGTGCAATCTTCTGTGTCGATTTCCCGCTCGCTGTTGCCTCTTTGCCCTTGGCTACGGGTATCGGTTTAGCCTTCGCAAACGGCGCAGCGGCAGCTAATTGAAGTTTCGCTACAGCAGCGTGCTGCCCGCTGGTTTTGACCGGCGCCGTATTCCTGGCCAACCGCAGCGCCTTATCCTGAACCGCCACCGGCGGCTGGGCGGACGTCCGCCC
>JBAQIQ010000161.1:0-21228 GCA_049288935.1 Candidatus Competibacteraceae bacterium | reverse complement strand
GACAACGGGGCGGCGGATAGTATCCGCTGGCTGCTTGGCGCTTCGCGCCGCACAACCCGCGGATCAAGCCGACTTCGGGCCGAGAAAGCCTGCGGCTTTCCGCCCTTCGCGGCTTATCCGCCGCCCCGATATCCACGTCTGGAGCACTACCCATATAATGAATCCTATGCACACGCTACCACTGAGAAAACTTGCGAGTCAGCACGGCGGATTGATTGTGTGACCTGTGTATGGGTTATTATGATTGTATAGACTGACTCCGGGTCAATTCCTGATCCTGGTTGCTGGATTCGTGACCATCGACCGGCGTCCTGAACAACGCTGATGCGCCCTGCTAAGGAGGAAACTCATGAAACTCACCAGTTCCGTCTTGCGCGACGGCCAACCGATCTCCGCTGAGTACGCCTTTGGCGTCGCCGACCCCGAACAGCACGTCGTACTGGGCGCCAACACTAACCCACCGCTGGCCTGGAGTGAATGGCCTGTGGAAACCCGTTCTCTGGTGTTGATTTGCCATGACCGGGATGTGCCAACCCGGGCGGATGATGTCAATCAGGAAGGGCGGCGGGTGCCGGCAGATTTGCCACGCACCGACTTTTATCACTGGATTCTGGTGGATCTCGCGCCGACGCCAGATCATATCCTGGCAGGTGAATTTTCCAAGGGAGTAACACCAGGCGGTAAACCTGGCCCGGAAGGTCCGCGAGGAACGCGCCAGGGCATCAACAATTACCGGGAGTGGTTCGCCAGCGACCCGGACATGGCGGGCCGCTATTTCGGCTATGATGGCCCCTGTCCCCCCTGGAACGACAGCATCGTTCATCACTATCTTTTTACCCTTTATGCGCTTGATGTCGAACACTGCCCAGTCGCTGGCGATTTCACCGGCCCTGAGGTGTTGGCGGCGATCGCCGGTCATGTGCTGGATCAGGCCAGCCTGACTGTTACTTATAGCCTGAACCCGGCAGTGCCAGCCTGACTCTCCCCATTTCCGGCAACCCGCGCTGTCCTGCTGGCTAAAGAAAGTGGCAGCGCGCCGATTCCCCGCTTTCCTGTTTACTCAGAGGTGACTATGAGTTCCGTCGAATCTTCCGGCGCTGAACAACGCAAACTCAAGCGTTGGTATCTCGTGATGTATCTGCGGGTCTACAATCAGGACACGCAGGAATTATTAGGTCACATTGTAGACATCAACAAGGACGGCATCCGCCTGGTCAGCGACAAGCCGATTCCATCGAACCACTTGTTTCGGTTATGGCTGGATGTACCCAAGGAAAATAGTACGCATCAGCGCATTTTCCTTGAGGCGGAAAGTTTGTGGTGTGGCCGGGATATTAATCCGGACTTCTATGATACCGGCTTCCGTATCCTGAACATCGGATCATCAGCACTGTTACAGCTTCAATTGCTGATCGAGGAATTCAAATTCTGAAGATCACATGACCCCCGTGGTGCGCGTCACCCCTCCTGATTTCGAGGAGGGGTTGGCGGGGTTGACCGGGCTGTCCACCCGTTTCAGAGCAGGCAAGGCCGTCGTTGCTATTTGGCCAACCGGATTCCGGCGGGCTGGGTCGGCTCCTCAAATACTTCTCGATAACTGGCGTAAATAGCGCAGACGGTCACTGGCCCCAAAATCAGGAAACCCAGCCCGAATGGAATCGCGGCGATGAACGCCAGTACGATGTAGATCAGTCCGAACACTAGAAAAGGCAGGATATTGATCCAACAGGCAACGATACTGGCCTGCACCGCTGGCCAGGCGTTTTGTCGGCCTAGCATGACCAAGGGAATGCCATAGAACAGCGCCATAGCCACCAGGACGCCAATGGCGATCAAAATCAACGTGACAATCAGGCCAACGCCCGCCAGGACACCGCCCATGGCTTCGGCGGGCACATTCGTTCCAGTGCTGTCCAAAACGACCCCGGTGGCGATACTACCGCCCACGAAAAGCCCGATAATCAATAGCATCAACACCCCACCGGCGATGCTGAACACGCCGAGGATGATGAGCGGCCCCATTCGCTCCTGATCGCGAAATCCCTGGAACAGATGGCCGATTTCCAGCGTCTCGCCCCGCGCCTGCGCCGCTGCGCCATAGATCATCCCAGCGACCAGCACCGGATTCAGCAAGGTATGGCCGATCAGACCGACCAGCGGGATGAGCGATAGCACCACGCTCATCGCCAGGTAAATCAGCAAAATGACCACCCAAACCCCCGGCGATTTGGCAAACAGTCGCCAGCCGTCGACGATCCAGCCCCAGCCGCGCCCGGCCTCTGCACGAATTGCCATCATGAACTACTTCCTCCTGATCGACATGAATGATAAGCCAGCATAACGCAAAGCCATTATCCGGCAAGCCTCTCCGCATCCAAGCGCCCGCAAAAAAGCCCGCTGCGTGCGTCAGCGGGCTTTTTCCAACATCCGGCCTGAGCTTAAAGCGACTCACACACCCCGGCTGCGCCCATGCCTGTGCCAATACACATGGTCACCATGCCGTATTTGCCGCCACGCCGACGCAGCCCGTGCGCCAGTGTCGCGACCCGAATCGCTCCGGTAGCGCCCAGCGGATGACCCAATGCAATCGCGCCACCCAGCGGATTGACCTTGGCTGGATCAAGGTCCAGATTACGGATCACCGCTAGACTCTGTGCAGCGAACGCTTCGTTTAGTTCGATCCAGTCCATATCGGCTTGCTTTAACCCAGCCAATTCCAGCGCTTTCGGAATCGCGGCGATGGGGCCGATGCCCATGATATGCGCTGGTACGCCCGCTACCGCGTAGCTGACGAACCGCGCCAGCGGCTTTAGGTTCAATTGCTTGACCATCCGCTCGCTCATCAGCAGCGCCGCCCCGGCACCATCGCTCATTTGCGAACTGTTGCCCGCCGTCACGCTGCCTCTGGCAGCAAACACCGGTTTCAACTTAGCCAAGGCCGGCAGATGGCTGTCGGGACGCGGACCTTCATCGTTTTCCACCACCCGTTCCCGAATTCGCACCTGCATCGTTTTGACATCCGGCGACCGATCCAGCACCGTGTAGGGCAGAATCTCCTGACGGAATTCACCGCTGGCAATGGCGGCGGACGCCCGGCGATGGCTTTCCACCGCGAAGGCGTCCTGGTCCTCACGGGAAATTTTCCATTGCTCCGCTACTTTCTCCGCCGTCAGACCCATACCGTAGGCAATGCCGATATTTTCATCCTTGGCGAACACCTCGGGATTGAGCGCGATTTTGTTGCCGCCCATCGGAATCATGGTCATCGTTTCCGTGCCTGCGGCTAGCATCACATCCGCCTCGCCCAATCGAATGCGGTCAGCGGCTTGCGCCACTGCTTGCACCCCAGAGGCGCAGAAGCGATTGATGGTGACGCCCGGTACGCTGTCCGGCAACCCGGCCAGCAACAGGCCGATCCGGGCTACGTTCATGCCTTGTTCGCCTTCCGGCATGGCGCAACCGACGATCACATCGCCGATCAGCTTCGGGTCCAGCCCCGGACATTGCGCCAATATGCCGCGCAGGACATGCGCCAGCAGATCATCCGGGCGGGTGTTGCGGAATACGCCGCGTGCTTTACCCACCGGCGTCCGCACCGCAGCCACGATATAAGCGTCCTGTACTTGCTTGCTCATGAAGGATTCTCCTATCGATCAGTTACGCAGCGGCTTGCCGGTTTTGAGCATCTGCTCAATCCGGGCCTGGGTCAGCGGGGTTTTCGCCAGTTCCACGAAGTTGCGGCGCTCCAGCCCGAGCAGCCAGGCTTCGTCAACCAGGGTGTTAGGATCGACGTCGCCGCCGCACAGCGCCTCGGCGATGCTCAGGCCCAGCCGATAGTCATGGGGCGAAATGAATCCGCCATCACGCATGTTGACCAGCGCCATTTGACAAGCAGCAATGCCGGTGCGTCCCGCTACCCGAATGGGGCGTGGTTGCGGTGGTCGATAACCGGTTTCCGCCAGCGCCCGAGCGTGCGCCTTGGCGACGTACAGCAGTTCGTGGGGATTGAACACAATAATATCAGACGCTTTCAGATGGCCGAGTTGCTTGGCTTCCTCGGCGCTGCGCGAGACTTTGGCCATCGCCATCGCCTCGAAATACGGCCGCAGGAAAGGTAATAAATCGCCGCCTTTCGCCTCGTTCATGGCGCGCAGAGCGAATTCCTTGCAACCGCCGCCGGCCGGAATCAAACCGACCCCGACTTCCACCAGGCCGATGTAACTTTCCAGCGCCGCGACCACCCGGTCGCAATGCATTAAAAACTCGCAGCCACCGCCCAGCGCCAGGCCCTGCGCCGCCGCAACCACGGGAATGGCCGAGTAGCGCAGCGCCGCTGTCGTTTGTTGGAACTTGGCGACGGTGTTCTCGAAGGTGACGAAATCACCGGCCATGAGCACCGGCACGGCCTGTGCCAGATTCGCTCCTGCACTAAACGGCGCTTCCGGTTGCCACAGCACCAGCCCGTTAAAGCGCTGTTCCGCGATTTTCAACGCCTCCAGCACGCCATCCAACACCTCGTCGCCGATGACGTGCATCTTGCTTTTGAAGCTGAGGACGCCGAGGTCATCTCCCGTCGTCCACAGCCGCACTCCGGTATTTTCAAACACCGTCTCGCCGTAGCGCGGCGGCGCTTCGCCCAGCACCTGTTCGGGATACAACTGGCGCTGGTAGACGGGCAACACTGAACGGGGTTTGTAGGCATTCTCCGCTGCGGAATATGAGCCTTCGGGACGATGCACGCCGTCCACCTGCTGAACCCAGGCCGGTAACGGCGTCTGGGTCATCGCCTTGCCCGCCGCGATGTCTTCCTCGATCCAGGCCGCCACCTGCCTCCAGCCCGCCGCCTGCCAGATTTCAAACGGGCCCTTGCTCCAGCCGAAGCCCCAGCGAATGGCGAAATCGACGTCACGGGCGTTATCCGCAATGCCCGCCAGCAGGGTCGCTGCGTAGTGGAAGGCATCACGATGAATCGCCCACAGAAATTGGGCTTGTGGATGGTCGCTGGCGCGCAACGCCGCGAACTTTTCAGCGGGATTTTTAATCTTCAGGAGCGCCTGCACCGTTTCATCTGGCTTGGCCCCAGCGTTTCGATATTGGCCGGTCGCTGGATCCAGCACCTGCTGGCCTTTATTGGCGTAGATGCCGACTTGGGTTTTCTGACCCAGTGCGCCTTTCTCAATGAGCGTATTTAACCAGGCGGGTGGATTGAAATACTGCCGCCATGGATCATCCTGCAAGGTCAGCGCTGAACCCTTGAAGACATGGCCCATGGTGTCCAGGCCCACCACGTCGGCGGTGCGATAAGTGGCGCTTTTGGGTCGGCCAATCGCCGGGCCCGTCAGTGCATCCACCAGATCCAGACTCAGCCCGAATGCCTGGGTGTGATGAATCGTCGCTGCCATGGAAAATACGCCGATGCGGTTGGCGACGAAGTTCGGCGTGTCCTTGGCGCGCACCACGCCCTTGCCCAGGGTGCTCACCAGGAAGGTTTCCAGTAGATCGAGAATCGCCGGATCAGTGGTCTGGCAGGGAATCAGCTCCACCAATGCCATGTAGCGCGGCGGGTTGAAAAAATGGATGCCGCAGAAGCGTGAACGCAGATTCTCCGGCACCGATTCAGCCAATTGACTCAGGCGCAGGCCGGAGGTGTTGGTCGCCAGAATGGCTCGGTCGTTGAGATAAGGGGTCACCCGTTGGTAAAGGTCAGCTTTCCAGTCCGGGCGCTCGGCGATGGCCTCGATCAGCAGGTCACAGTTGCGCAGCGCTTCCAAGTGCTGGTCATAGTTGGCCGGCTGGATCAGCGCGGCGCGTTCCTTGACGGCAAACGGCGCTGGATTCAGCTTGGCCATGCTGGCGATAGCCTGGGTCACGATCCTGTTAGGATCACCGTCTTTGGCTGGCAGGTCGAACAACACGACCGGCACCTCGGCGTTGGCAAGATGGGCGGCGATTTGCGCTCCCATCACTCCTGCGCCTAGAACCGCCACCCGGCGGATGGATACTGCGTTATTCATGCGTGAATGTCCTCTCAGGATGTCGGAACGCCCCTCACCCCCAACTGCTCTGCCTACGGGGAAAGACGGGGGAACGATGACGCCAAAATAAGGCCGGGGGCTATGCTCTGGCTTTTTCGATTTGGCTAATCACCGATTTTTTAAGACAATAAAAAATAGCACTTCCGGTAGAAATGACGGAGAGTGAAAGTTCTGCTATTACTTTGAATCATCCTGTAGTGTTAAGCAGCTAACCTCATTTTTTATCTTTTTCGTATAAAAAATAATTACCCACCGAAAATTGACGGTAGGAGCGCATCACGGTCCTCCGCACCCTGCCAAGTTGTCACAGGTGATTACGATGCTGCGTTTCATGCGCGACCTGAAGATTCGTAGCAAATTGTTGGCTGTCGTGTTGCCGCTGGTGTTATTGCCGGTTCTTGTCATGGGCGTCATCGTCGGCTACATGGCCCAGCAGCAAGCCCATCTGGGCATTACTCAGGCCACCCGGGCTGACCTTGAGCACATGACCTACTTCACGCTCGATTTGCTCAAGGCGCACAACCAGCAGTTCAGGTTATACCAGGAAGACAAGCGTCGGGTGGTCTACGCCAATCTGGCGACGCTGGTTCAATTCGCTCACAATCTGATCCTGGTTCAGCAGGAGCGAGTTGCGAGCGGTCAGCACACTGTGGCCGACGCCCAGCAGGAAGCCCGCAACGCCTTTAAAAATGTCAGCGTAGGCGAAACCGGCTATCTCTACGCGATCACGTCAAAGGGCGATCTGACGATCCATGTTGCACAGGAAGGCGAAAACATCCTGAACATCCAGGATGAACAAGGCCACCCCTTTATTCGCGAGATGATCGAAAAGGCCGTCGCCGCCCCATCGGGGGAAATTCTTTATACCGTTTACCCGTGGCGCAATGCGCTGTTGGGAGAAACCCGCCCCCGGAACAAGGTAGCGGCTTACCTGTATTTCCCGCCCTGGGATTGGATCATTGCAGCCGGTGGCTATCTGGAAGAGACCTATGAGGATGTGGTGTTTGAAAAACAGGCGCTGCAGGAACTCAAGCAGAAAATTCTGAGCAAGTCGGTCGGCGCCACTGGCTACATTTACGCGATGACGACCCGTGGCGAACTAACGATCCATCCCTTTCGGGAAGGACAAAATGTCTACGATGCGCAGGATCATCACAACGGCCATGACTTCATCCGCGAAATGTGCGCCCGCAAGAGCGGCTGGATTCGCTATCCCTGGCAGAATCCGGGCGACGCCGCACCGCGTATGAAGATCGTGCGCTATGAGTATTTTGCACCCTGGGACTGGGTCATCGCGGTGGGTTCCTACGAAGACGAGTTCTACGAAGCCGCCAACGTTATCGAGCGGCGCATTTTGTCTGGCACGGGCCTGCTCACGTTCGTCATGGGGCTGTTCGTCGTCATTCTGGTGTTTTTCGCCGCCAGGCGCCTGACCGATCCCATTCAACATCTGATCGCCGGCGTGCGCAAAGTCAAACAGGGCCGGCTGGACACCCGGTTGACCATCACTGCGAATGACGAATTGGGAGAACTGGCGGCGAACTTTAACCAGATGATCGAGACGTTGCGCCGGAACAAGGAATTGGAAGCCCTGCTGACCCAGCAGAACAAGATGGCTTCGCTCGGCATCCTGTCCTCTGGAGTTGCTCATGAGATCAATAACCCGCTCGGCGTCATTCTGGGCTACGCCGCGCATCTGGAAAATAAGATGGATTCCAGCGACCCTTACTTTAAATACATTCAGGAAATCAAGCGTGAAAGCAAACGCTGCAAAAATATCGTGCAGGATTTGTTGAGCTATGCCCGGGTGCCAAGGCCCACTCTGGCGGAAACCGATCTGAACGCCCTGCTCGGGCAGATTGTCGATTTCGCGGCTCATCATACCGATATGGATGCGGTCCATATCGTTACCGCTTTCGACCCCCAACTACCCAAGGTATGGATGGATGGCGACCAGATACGCCAGGTCGCCATGAACCTGATGCTCAACGCCAGCGGCGCGATGCCGGAAGGTGGTCGCCTGGAAGTCAGTACGGCGCTGAGCGAGGATCAATCGGTTAGCATCACGTTCCAGGATTTTGGTTCCGGTATTCCGCCGGACCACCTGGGGAAAATCTTTGAGCCCTTTTTCACCACCAAGGCGCGCGGTACGGGCCTGGGTCTGGCTATCACTAAAACGATCATTGAACAACACGGGGGTCAGATCGCCGTCGCCAGTGAAGTTGGCCAAGGCACGCGAGTGACCGTCAGCCTGCCGCTACACCGGGAATCCACCGGATGACTCGCCCACCATCGCACATTCTGGTGGTGGATGACGATGAAGCCGTGTCCCGAATGATCGGGATGATTCTCGCTGATCAGGATTATGCCGTTTCGGTGTACACCCATGCGCCCACCGCACTGGCCGCGTTTACGCCGGGCCGATATGATTTGGTGATTACCGATATCAGGATGCCCGTTATCGGTGGACTGGACATCTTGCAGCGGGTCAAGGCGCAGGAGGCGGCGATCCCGGTCATCATGATCACGGCGCACGCTACGGTCGATCTGTCGATTGAGGCGTTGCGTAAGGGCGCCTACGATCTGTTGACCAAGCCGTTTGAACCGGAAGAGCTGCTGTCACGGGTTCGCAATGCGCTGCGGCAAACGGCGCTGATCCGGGAAAATCGCGAACTCAAGGATGAACTGGCCGCCTGGCAGGGTTCCATCATCGGCCATTCCCCCCAACTGCTCAGTGTGCTGGAAACGGCGCGAAAAGTGGCGGCCCGCGACATTCCGGTGCTGATCAGCGGCGAGTCCGGCACGGGCAAGGAACTGGTGGCCCGGGCGATTTGCGATTATTCCCGGCGCAAGGATGCCCGGTTCGTGGCGATCAACTGTGGCGCGATTCCTGAGACGCTGCTGGAGAGCGAACTGTTCGGCCATCGCAAGGGCGCATTTACCGGGGCGGATCGCGAGCACAAGGGCCTGCTTGAGACGGCGGACGGCGGTACGCTGTTCCTCGACGAGGTGGGTACGCTGCCGCTGAATGTCCAGAAAACGCTGTTGCGATTTCTTCAGGAGCAGGAATTTTACCGGGTCGGCGACACCTCCCCCCTCAAGGTCGATGTGCGAGTGCTGTCCGCGACCAATCTGGATTTGCCGACTGCCGTGCAGAGTGGGGCATTCCGCGAAGATTTATACTACCGTCTGAATGTGGTTCATCTGCGTCTTCCGCCCTTGCGCGAGCGCCGTTCTGATATTCCCCTGCTCATTGCCCACTTTATTAAGGAGCAAAACCAGCGCTTTGGCACTCAGGTAAAGGGCCTGACCCGGGAAGCGATGGAAGCCATGGTGCAATACCACTGGCCGGGCAACATTCGTCAGCTCAGTAACGCCATTCAGGCCGCCATGGCGATTGACAGCAGCGATTACCTCAGCCGCGCTGTTCTGGCCCAGCTCGTCGAATTTCCTGAAAAAGCGGCTGCGCTCGCCGGAGAGATCAGCGAACTCGATTATGCGACGGCGCTGACCCGCTTTGAAACCGGATATTTCCAGCAATTGCTCCAGATCAGCGACGGCCATATCGAGGAGGTTGCCCACCGAGCAGGAATGAATATCGCTACGGTTTACCGCAAGATCAAAAAATATGGGTTGCGTTGATGGCTTCCTGATTTTTTGGCTGGGTGACAGGGACGCAAACGCAGATTGGCGTGGGTCATGGTTGACCGCCACGGAAGGTTTTTGACATTTCTGCAAAACCACATTCGCAAAGTTGCGATTGCCCGCCCAGGTAGGACGCCGACCGGATTGCACGGACTGCGCCCTGACGCTGCGCCTTCCCGTTTGCAGTACTGCAAATGTTCTCTTCGCCGAATTGACCGGTTTTATTCGGTTAATATTCTGATAAATAAAATTATTTTAATAAATTGTGTTTCTGGTACGAGGTTTGCCTTATCGAGGTCAGGCTAACAACCAGGATGAGAGCGAACGTGAACTGCTTGCGCATTTGCCCGTTTTACGGGCAGAGCATAGACCCTTGTGATGTCGGGTCTGGCTACATTTCGCCCTATCACGTGGAAGTCATTGTCCGGCATTGCGTTTCACGTTATGAGGATTGCGCCAGATACGAGGAATTGAGCAGGTGCTATCTCCACCAAGAGGGAGAGGAGCCTGTCCCATCCTCGGTCGTGAGTCATCCGCCGACCGCTATGCTCAGTGGTGGATCAGTGTTTCCACTGCAATTTGATCGTGAGGTCATGACGGTTTTGAATCACGAACTGCGGACGCCACTCACCAGTATCCGCTCGTTTACTGAAATCCTGCTCAGTTATCCGGCTGATGATCATGATACGCATCAGCGGTTTCTTCAGATTATTTGTGAGGAAACCGTGCGTCTAACCCGGGCTATGGACAAGTTGTTCGGGAGCGCCGAATCCGGTGTCCCGGCCCAATCCTGATCCAGGCCAGTAATGATCATCATTACAAAATGATAGCTACTCCATCATTAACGAACACACCATAAGGAAATCAATCCATGGCTCTATCGAACAGCAAGGGCTGGTCCGTTGCTCTAGCGGGAACCGGCATTAATCTGGCGCTTGGCGTCCTGTATACCTGGAGTATCTTCAAGGGCGCGATTAGCGACTCGATCAAGCAGGGGGGGCCGGACGCTTTCCAGTGGGACCCCGCCTCGATCAATGATCCCTATGCCGTTTGCTGTCTGATGTTCGCCTTTTCCATGATCCTGGCCGGCAAGTTCCAGGATCGGCTTGGCCCCCGCCTGACGGCCATGATGGGTGGTCTGATGGTTGGCGCGGGTTTCATCCTGATGTCCCAAACGACTAATTACTGGCTCTGGGTAGTTGGCTTCGGGGTAATGGCCGGAATGGGCTTTGGGTTTGGCTATTCCTCAGCCACTCCGCCTGCGCTGAAATGGTTTCCGCCGGCCAAGACCGGTTTGATTGTTGGCATCGTGGTGTCCGGCTTCGCCCTGGCGTCCGTCTACATCGCGCCATTAGGCACGTATCTGCTCAAAATCGGCGGCATCTCCTGGGCCATGATGATTTTCGGCATTGCGTTTGTCATTATCGTCAGTCTCTTCTCCCTCCTGTTGGCCAATCCTCCCGCTGGCTATGTGCCACAGGGTGGCCCGACTAAAGCTCAGGGGTCAGCGAAAGCCGCCGCGCCTGCTAAAGTGCAGGATCTCACCCCAATGCAAGTGCTGAAAACACCTTCCTTCTACGTCATGTGGGTCTCTTTCTTCATCGGCGCCGGCGCCGGTCTGATGGTCATTGGCAGCATCGCGGGCATGGCCAAGCAGAGTATGGGTGAATTGGCGTTCTTGGCGGTGGTTATCCTGGCGGTGGGCAACGCCGCAGGCCGGATTATTGGCGGTGTGCTATCGGATCGCATCGGTCGGACCCTGACGCTGGCGTTGATGACTGGGTTCCAGGCGATTCTGATGTTCATCGCTATCCCGGTGATCGGCGCGGAACACCCCAGCGCCGTGTTGATCGTGTTGATCGCCACCCTGATCGGTTTTAACTATGGAGCTAATCTGGCGCTGTTCCCGGCTATTACCAAGGATTTTTGGGGCATCAAGAACTTTGGGGCCAACTACGGATTGCTATTCACCGCATGGGGCATCGGCGGCTTTGTTCTGGGACGCGCTTCCGAGATGATGAAAGCGGCGACCGGCGATTTCGCCCTCTCGTTTGGCGTTGCGGGCATGTTGTTGACTGCAGCGGCTCTCTCGTTGGTGCTCAGAGATTTGTTCAACCAGATGGTGCAGACGCAAGTGACCAAGGAATTGGAGCGGCGGGCGGAAGTGGCGAAAGTCCCAGCCTCATCGGCCCTCGAACCGACGTTGGAACAGGCCGCCGCTTGATCTGATCAAACCATCCAAACCATCGGCGATATCAGTTGCTGATTCTATTCAGCGCTGATATCGCCGGTTTTTTTAAGGCTTAAAATTTGTAACTCGCTTGCAGGCCCAGCAGATGGCCATCACTTTCATAATTCAGCCGCAGGGTGTCGGTCACCAATCCCGGTGCGGTTGACAGCAAGTTCAGCGAGTTGTTGGTGCTGGCGTCCTTGAACAGAAGATACATATAGCCGAAATCCACCGACAGTTGCGCATTCGGGTGATAGGTGAAGCCAAAGGCGAACGCCTGGCGGTCGCTGTCGGGAATGCGCGGTGTGCGAAATTCAGCAGACTGTACCGGCGTCTGATCGTACTGATAACCGGCGCGGAGGGTCCATTCGGGGTTGTAGTCGTAACTGACGCCGATGTTGAAGGTCCAACTGTCATCCCATTTTTCCTCGATTACGGTTTGCGTGCCATCGGCATATTGAAACCGCAGTTCCTGGAACAGGCTCCAATTGGTCCAGCGCACGCCACCCATCACCGCCCACTGGTCGTTGAGCCGCTGGTAGGCGTTCAGCGCTAGCCAGTCGGGCGCAGTCCAGTCCACTGTAGCGGGCAACTCGCCGTTGCGTCCCGGAATGAAGTCACTGATGGTGCGGTCGCCCTCCAGCGTGTACTCGATCCGCGACCGATAGCTCAGACCAAACCGGGTGGTGGAGTCGAATTCATAGGTCGCCCCCAGATTGAAGCCAAATCCCCAGTCGTCGCCCGCGATCTCGGCATAACCGTCCTTAACAAAAGCGGTCAACGGGTTGAACAGGGCCTGGGTCAGCGTCGCGTCGGCGTACTGCGCACTGACGCCGAAACCCAGCGACAGATTATCGTTGACCCGATAAGCGATGGATGGATTGATGTCGATAGTGGTCAATTCCGAATCGACTGCGTGGTAGCGGCCCACCCAATTCCTACCATAACTGGTGCTCACCGCAAACGGCGCGTTGAGGCTAACCCCAAACCGCATCCGGTCGTTGATATCCATGATGTAGTAACCATTCGGCACGAGGTTATCAGTGCCACCATCGTCGTTGCGCCCCTGGGCGGGGATCGTGACGAAAACCGGAATGGCGCCGGGTTGGGTGAGCACATTGCCCAGATTGGCCGGCAACCGGATGGTCGATCCGGCGTTGTTTGCTTCGGTGGTAATACCGACAAACGTCAAACCCGTTTGTGCTTGCGTACCCTGACCCAGCATCATATCGGCGGGATTGAAGTAAGCGGCGGAAGCGTCATCATTCGCTAAACTGCCCCCGGCGAATGCCCGGCCCAAGCCGGTCACACTTTGCTCGGTGATTTGCAAACCCGAAGCCTGGGCTTGACCGACAGCGACGAGGGTCCCGGTGAGGCCCAGGACGAACATGAAGGGATGGTGGTGTTGCTTCATCGTTATTTTACTCGGAGTGTGGTTGTCATTTTGCGCACACAACTTATGTTGTGCTTTATAGGGGATTCCTGCCACAGCCATTCCTGATGAAAAAGAATAGTGAATTACTACTGGGTTTGCTCAATTTAACCAGCATCGAATCATTCCTGGATCGAAAGGCCAGTCCAGTTCCTCACCGGTCTCCGGGCGGCGCACGACCGGAATGCGGACGCCATAACGTTCCAGCAAATTCTCGTCATCAGCGATTTCCACGGATTCGACCCGCACATCGACGCTCTGCAACAAGGCTTCAGCCTGCTCGCATAGATGACAGCCTTGGGTAGCGTACAGCAACAAAGTGACCTTCATTTCCCGATTCCTGCTTTTCGCCGTCGTAGGTTGGATTGCCCGAAAAAGACTATTATTGACCATTCTCACTGCTCATCTCTGATCCCGGAATCGTCCATGGCTCAACTGCTGCACCAACTCATTCTCGAACAGGCGGAGCGTTGCCCCGACGCTGCCGCCATTGTCTATCGGCAAACGACGCTAAATTACGTCCAATTGGCTGGCTTGATTCAGACAACCGCCCGTGGGCTGCTGGCGTTGGGCCTGAAGCGGGGGGAACGAGTCGCTGTTTATCTGCCTAAACGAGTGGAAACAGTAGCTACCCTGTTTGGAACGGCGCTGGGCAGCGGGGTCTTCGTACCGATCAATCCGTTGCTGAAGCCTGAGCAAGTGGCTTACATCCTGCGGGATTGTAACGTCCGCATTCTGGTCACCGCTCGCGACCGGGCGGAATCACTGGAGCCGCTGTTGGCCGATTGCCCCGATCTGCACAGCATCGTTCTGGTCGATGAGACCGCGCCCTCTGCGCCGCACCCGCACCACCAGGAAGTTCTGAGCTGGTCCAGCCTGCTGGCGGCGGATCACGAGCGACCGCCGGCGCGGGTCATCGATATCGATATGGCGGCCATTCTCTACACCTCCGGCAGCACCGGCAAGCCGAAGGGCGTGGTGCTCTCCCATCGCAATATGCTGGCCGGCGCTTACAGCGTTGCTGAGTACCTGGACAATCGGGCTGACGACCGGTTACTGGCCGTGCTGCCTTTCAGCTTCGACTATGGTCTCAGCCAACTCACCACCGCCTTTGTCGCTGGCGCCCGAGTAGTGCTGATGGATTATTTGTTACCCCGCGATGTGGTCACGATGGTCGCCCGCGAAGCGATTACCGGCCTGGCGGCGGTGCCACCGATGTGGGTGCAGTTGGCGATGTTGGAATGGCCAGCGGCGGCGGTGAATAGCCTGCGCTACATCACCAATTCAGGGGGGGCTATGCCGCGTACAACCTTGGCAGGGTTGCGTCGTGCGCTGCCGAAAACCACACCCTTCCTGATGTACGGGCTGACCGAGGCGTTCCGCTCCACCTATCTGCCGCCGGCGGAAATTGATCGTCGGCCCGACTCGATTGGCAAGGCCATTCCCAACGCGGAAATTCTGGTCATCCGGGAAGATGGGACGCCCTGTGCGCCCGGTGAACCAGGGGAATTGGTGCATCGTGGCGCGCTGGTGGGATTGGGTTATTGGAACGATCCGGCCAAGACGGCTGAACGTTATCGCCCAGCCCCTGGACAGAATCCCGGATTGCCCCTCACAGAATTGGCGGTTTGGTCCGGCGACACCGTGCGTACCGATGAAGAAGGCTTTCTTTATTTCATCGGGCGCAAGGACGACATGATCAAAACCTCCGGTTATCGGGTCAGCCCCACGGAAATCGAGGAGGTTTTGTACAGTAGTGGTCAGGCAGCGGAAGCGGCAGCGCTGGGCGTTCCGCATCCGGCGCTGGGTCAGGCGGTCGTCGCTGTGATCAAGCCGTTGCGCGGGGATTTTAACCCAGCCGAATTAACGACTTACTGCAAGCAGCATTTGCCTAACTTCATGGTCCCGCTGCAAATGATCACCCGCACTGTTGATCTGCCGCGCAATCCCAACGGCAAAATCGACCGCAAGAGTCTGGTTGAAGAATTGCGCGATCTGTTTCCGGAGAGTGGCCCATGAGCACCGCCCGTCCCCGTCACTGGCCGATGAGCCAGTTCCCGGTGATCGACGATCATTTGCAAGTGGGCGGCGTTCCCCTGATCCAACTGGCGGCGCGGGTTGGGCAGACGCCGTTCTACGCTTATGATCGCCGCCTGTTGGATGAGCGGGTTGCGTTGCTGCGCCGCACCTTGCCGCCCGCGATTGAATTGCATTACGCGGTCAAGGCCAATCCCATGCCGGCAGTGGTGCAACACCTCGCGCGACAGGTTAACGGTCTGGACGTGGCTTCACTGGGGGAATTGAGGGTCGCGCTGGACGCTGGCATGGACCCGGCGGAAATCAGCTTTGCCGGCCCTGGTAAATGCCCGCCGGAACTGGCCGCCGCTATCGCCGCCGGTATTACCATTAACCTGGAGTCCGGCGGCGAGCTGGAAACCGTTGCTCGCCTGGGCCATGAACAGGGTCGGCTCCCCCGGGTTGCGGTGCGGGTCAATCCCGATTTCGAACTGAAAGCGTCCGGGATGAAAATGGGCGGTGGCCCTAAACCATTTGGAGTGGACGCTGAGCAGGTTCCTGCCTTGCTGCGGCGGATTGGCGAACTCAAAGTGGATTTCCGGGGCTTTCACATTTTCACTGGTTCACAGAACCTGCGTCCCGAAGCGCTGATCGAGGCCCATGATCGCACTTTTGAGCTGGCGCTGCGGCTGGCGGCGGATGCGCCGGCGCCGGTGCGATTGCTCAACATTGGGGGTGGCTTTGGCATCCCCTATTTCCCTGGCGATACGCCGCTGGATTTGGCGCCGATTGCTGACAACCTGCAACGCTGGATGCCGGTGGTGAAGGAACGGTTGCCGGAAGTGCATATCGTGCTGGAACTGGGCCGCTATCTGGTGGGTGAGGCCGGTGTTTATGTGGCTGAAGTGGTGGATCGCAAGGTTTCACGTGGCCACACCTTCCTGGTGACCAATGGCGGATTGCATCACCATCTGGCGGCATCTGGCAACTTCGGCCAGGTTGTACGCAAGAACTATCCGGTAGTGGTCGGTAATCGGGTGATGGGAGCGGAACGAGAAGTCGTGTCGGTGGTGGGGCCGCTCTGCACCCCGCTGGATCTGCTCGCGGACCGGATGGAGCTAGCGAAAGCGGCAGTCGGCGATTTAATCGTGGTGTTTCAATCCGGCGCTTATGGATTGACCGCCAGCCCGGCGCGGTTTCTCAGCCATCCGGGTTGTGCAGAGGTGCTGGTGTGAACGGTGGAAATGGCCATGTTTTAGGCTCTTCCAGGCTCAGAACCTGCGCACCGGGCGGGCAATGACTCCGTCCGTCCACTCCAGAATGGCCCGTACTCTGGGGGTCAACAGGGTCCAGGCCTCAGCGCGATGGACCCAGCGGAATTCGCTATGCTCCGGGCGACCCAGCTCCGGGTTGAGTAACAGGCTGACTTCGGTGCTGGGTGATTCGGCGATGTAGTAACGGGCGACCTTGCGACCTTGGTTATAGGGATGGGTCTCACGGTAGGCGTCGCCCCAGCGGAAGCGTAGCCCGGTCAAGGTAGTTTCTTCCTCGACTTCACGAACCGCCGCCGCCAGCGGTGATTCGTTGGCCTCCACGACCCCTTTGGGAAAATCCCAATAGTTGTAAGCGCGCAGCAGCAAGTAATCGTAGTGATCGCGGGTCCAGTGGACAACCACGACTCCGGAGGACAGGATACGGGCGCTGACCGGTCTGGCCGGTGTTGTGCGGTTTACCCGCCGGCGATCCCGTTCATCGTCCGGCATCAACGGAATTCGCATGGTAGGGTTTACTCAGTTCATGCACGGCGTTAACCAGCGCCCGGACTCGATCCGGCTCAACGCTTGGCTGAACGCCATGCCCCAGGTTGAAGATATGGCCCGCGCCGGGACCGAAATCGGCCAGCGTCTGGGCGACCAGTTCGCCAATGCGTTCGGGTGTGGCGTACAGTGCGGTGGGATCGAGATTGCCCTGTAACGCCACCCGGTGACCGACCCGCTGGCGTGCTTCGCGCAGATCCATCGTCCAGTCTACGCCTACGGCATCGCAGCCCGTTGCAGCGAGGTCTTCCAGCCAGGCGCCGCCGCCTTTGGTGAACAAAATGACTGGGATGGACTGACCCTCAACCGAATGGTTCAAGCCAGCCACGATTCGCGCTAAATAGGTCAGCGAGAATTCTCGATAGGCGCGTGGCGTGAGAACGCCGCCCCAGGTGTCGAAGACCATGAGAACCTGTGCGCCGGCAACACACTGGGCGCTCAGGTAAGCAACAACCGACTCGGTGATGACCTCTAGTAATCGATGCAGCGCCGCTGGCTGGTCATACAGCAGGCCCTTGATTCGGGCGTAGTCCTTGCTGGAGCCGCCCTCGACCATATAAGTCGCCAGCGTCCATGGACTGCCTGCGAAGCCAATCAGCGGAACTCGACCATTCAGTTCGCGGCGGATAAGCCGCACCGTGTCCATGACATAGCGCAGCTCTATCTCCGGGTCGGGGCTGGGCAAACGTTCGATATCGGCGACGGAACGCACCGGATGCGCGAACTGCGGACCCTCGCCGTCGCTGAACGACAAGCCCAGACCCATAGCGTCAGGGACGGTCAGAATATCCGAAAACAGGATGGCAGCGTCCAGCGGGAAGCGGGCCAGCGGTTGCAAAGTGACTTCACAGGCCAGTTCCGGGGTTTGGCACAGGCGCATAAAGCTGCCGGCGCGGGCGCGGGTGGCGCGGTATTCCGGCAGATAACGACCCGCCTGGCGCATTAACCAGACTGGCGTCATGTCGACCGGTTGCCGGCGCAAGGCGCGTAACAAACGGTCATTGTGGAGGGTGGCGGTCATGAGTACTCGAATGGGGTTGCCCAGTATGTGACGGCAATTCTATGCTAAGTGTGCCAATGTTCCGAAACGGCGTCCATGCATGGATTGATAACAGGGACACGCTGTTTTGACATTTTTCTGTTTACATAAGAAAATCAGAATACTAAATGTTTTTTTATCTTAGGAGATTCTCATGACTGACCGGCTTCGACATCCTGACCGTGGCCCATTTCGTGCGAATCAATTACGCGATGGCGACCGTTACGAACTCTCCAATGGCCATCCAATTTACTGTATGCCGTCTGGCTGGCAACATGGCTCGGGCAGCGTCAAGGGGGGGTTGGTGCTGGACAGCGACCCCGATGTGCAGTGGACGGGCGCCGATGTGGGCATCAGCCCGGAAGCGGGGACCCTGCGAGCGCCGGATGTGGCAGTGCGGGCGACGCCGCCCAGCGGCAATAGCACTTGGTTGACGGAAGCGCCGCCGTTAGCTGTGGAATATGCCGGTCCCGGTCAGGACGAGCGCGATCTGCGCGATAAAATTGCTGAGTTGCTGGCGGCGGGGACGCAGCAAATCTGGGTGGTGCGGCTGGTCGGGCCGCAGCGGGTGGAAGTGCATCGCCCGGATGGGCCGATGAAGATTTATATTGCCAGTGATGTGCTCGAAGCGCCGGGGGTGTTGCGTAATCCGGTGCCGGTGCGGGCCTTGTTCGACCGGGATGCGGCGCATGAGGTGGTGTTACGGAATCTGTTGCAACGTCGAGGCTACGCCAGCTTGAATGACGTGCGTGAGGAAGGGCGCGAGGAAGGGCGCGAGGAGGGTATGGTTCAAGCCATCCTGACTTTGTTGCAGGGGCGGGGGCTGGCGGTGGACGCCAACATCGAGGATCGCTTACGGGCCTGTCACGCTCGTGAAACCTTGCAAGCCTGGCTATTGAACGCGGCCCGGGTGGAGCGGGCGGAGCTGATTTTTGATCGTTGAGTGAGTCCTTATCTCCCTTCCCCCTTGTGGGGGAGGGTTGAGGTGGTGGGTTGGCAACAGCTCACACCCCCAGATAATCCAGGATGCCTTCCGCCGCTTCCCGACCTTCAAACACCGCCGTCACTACCAAGTCAGAACCCCGCACCATATCGCCGCCCGCGAATATTTTGGGATTGCGGGTCTGGAACTTGAACCGGCCCTTGGGTGAAGCTTGCACCCGGCCCCGCAAATCCACGGCAATCCCAAATTCGCTGAACCAGGGAGCGGGATTGGGCTGGAATCCAAAGGCGATAATCACCCGGTCAGCGAGCAGGATTTCCTCGGAACCGGGGAGGATTTCCGGAGCGCGACGGCCCCGCGCATCCGGCGCGCCAAGCTGGGTGGCGCAGACCTTGACCCCCTCCACCTGCCCGTTCCCGACAATAGCCAACGGCTGACGATTCCACAGGAAGCGGACACCTTCTTCCTTGGCGTTCGCGACTTCGCGCCGGGAACCGGGCATATTGGCCTCATCGCGGCGGTAGGCGCAGGTGACGCTGACTGCGCCCTGCCGAATGGCCGTGCGGTTGCAGTCCATCGCGGTATCGCCACCGCCCAGCACGACGACCCGCTGGCCCTGCATATCGATGAATTCCCCAGGCGCCTTTTCCAAGCCTAGCAGCCGGTTGACGTTAGCGACCAGATAGGGCAGCGCTTCGTGGACGCCGGGTAAATCTTCGCCGGGAAAACCGCCCTTCATCGAGGTATAGGTTCCCATGCCGAGAAACACGGCGTCGTACTCGTCCAGCAGGCGTTGGAACGGCAGGTCGCGACCAATTTCGGTGTTCAATACAAACTCGACGCCCATGTCTTCCATGATCTCGCGGCGGGTCTGCACGATCTCCTTTTCCAGCTTGAATGGCGGAATGCCGAAGGTCAGCAGGCCGCCAATTTGCGGATAGCGGTCGAACACCACCGGCTGAACCCCGTTACGGGCCAGGATGTCGGCGCAACCAAGACCTGCCGGTCCCGCACCAATGAGGGCCACCCGTTTCCCGGTCGGTATGACCTGGGACAGATCGGGACGCCAGCCCGCTTTCAGCGCCTCGTCGGTGATGTATTTTTCAATCGCGCCGATGGTCACCGCGCCGAAGCCGTCATTCAGTGTGCAGTCACCCTCACACAGCCGATCCTGCGGGCAGACCCGGCCGCACACTTCCGGCAGCGAGTTGGTGCGATGGGACATCTCCGCGGCTTCGAACAGATTGCCTTCGGCGATCAGTTGCAGCCAGTTGGGAATGTAGTTATGCACCGGACATTTCCACTCGCAGTAGGGATTACCGCAATGCAGGCAACGACCGGCCTGGACGGCAGCGGAATCCGCGTCGAATTGCCCGTAAATTTCCTTGAATTCGAGAACGCGCTCACGGGCCGGTTTCTTATCCGGGTCTTGGCGCGGGTTTTCAATGAACAGCAATGGTTTGGCTTGGGACATGGCAAAAACTCGACATCGGGCTAAATGGAAAATAAAGTCTTTCTATGGGCGCATTAGGTTTAACTGTCTACGATTTCTTCCAAAATACCCATGATCTGGGATAAGCTTTCGATGCAGTATTCCTTGATGTCCACGAAAGCCAGTAGTGTATCCTCCAGTTTGAGAAACCGCCACAGGCTACCCGTTGTTACCATGTCATGTAACGTCGAAACCTATTGTGTCGAGCCTGATTAAAACGTTGTGCTGCGATCATTTCAGCGATGCATTGCGGAATGCCGTTGACAATATTTTCATTCTTGGCTTCAACCAGCATAATGACCGGAGCGCTAACCGTGAGTTGTTCCTTGGCTTTGGAAATAATGTAATCGCAGCGGCCATTTAAACCTTGCTGGAATCAAAAGTAAAATCTACCCCAGAAAACAGACTCATCCGATCTTTCATCTGCCATTTCAGTTCAGCTATAGCGTTCCTATACAGGTTGTGGAATTCTTAAAATTTCACCATGATTTATAACTAATTGAAAATATTTTCAAATATATTTTAAGATAAAACGGATGGCGAAAATACCTAATCCACAACTCGCAAAGGAACGCTATA
>JBAQIQ010000160.1:0-2782 GCA_049288935.1 Candidatus Competibacteraceae bacterium | reverse complement strand
GGGCTGCACGGCGGCGACTTTTTGCCGATGGCAAGTGAGATTCACGCACAGCGGCCCTTGGATCACGCCTTCACGACCAGGTTGGGTGGAGAGGCGGGCGGCAAAGTGCTGACAACCCTGGCAGGCGGTGAACTGGGCCTCGCCCACCCCCTGCGGGCCGGTTTTGGCCAGCACTGTGTAGGTGTCGGTCGGGCGCTCGGTGTCCAAAAACACCGTGGCGTACTCGCTCTGAAGTTCTGTTTGGCGCGCCTGGAGAGCGGTTTGGGTTTTCTCGGCAAAGCAGGTGCGGTTCTGGCAGCGTCCGTCCGTGACGGCTTCGGCAAATAGCGCTGCTTGCAGCGAAGAATGATGCGGACAGGTCGCGCAGTCGGTTTTATCAAAGATCGCCGTGCTCAAATCCAAGGCAAAGCTTTTGATCCGCGCTTTCAAATCGGCGATGGGGATGCCGTCGCGGAGGATTCTCGCCAACGTGCCGTCCTGAGTGGACGGGGGGAGTCCGGCGAGCAGTTCGGCATGGCCGGTTTTGATCTTTCGTTGGGTGAGCGCGTCCAGGACGGACGCGGTGGCGTGTAACAGCAGCAACCGCGCATCGAGTTTTGCGCACGACCACCCCAACAGGCGGGCGGCCTCGTCCCGGTCACTGTCGCACTCGGCCAGAAACCGTTGGGCAAACCGCGCTTCTTCGGCGACCGACAGGCCCATGCGCAACGCCGGGTTATTCTCCAGATCAGCCAACAGCAAGGCGTGGCGCTCACCGACCACGCGGATCGTCACCGGCACTGACGTGAGGCCGGCCATCTGCGCGGCGCGCCACCGGCGTTCCCCGGCGATCAGCCAAAAGCGCGGCGTTTCGGGGTCGAAATCTTCTTGTGGGCGCACCCACAGCGCTTGCGCCACGCCTTGCTGGCGCACCGATTCGGCCAGGGCGGCCAATTCGGCATCCTCGAAAAACTGGCGGGGATTGAAGCCAGGCTTGACGAACAGGCAGTCCAAGGGCAGCAGGGCTTGTTGGCCGTCGTGCGGATGAAAGGGCAGGGCCACGGCGGCGGCGGGCGTTAAAGTGAGTAAGGGTGCGTTCATGGCGGCTCCGTGGTGGGAAGGGATACGGATAGCCTCGCATGAGGAGTGAATCAGGCCAGCGGTGATGCCGAAAGGATGCACGGCCAGCGCGGTGGACGGCACCCGCTTCGCATGAGGAGTGAATCAGGCCAGCGGTGATGCCGTTGGGGAAAAATCAAATTGAATGCTGATCCGATTGCCGCCGCCTTGCTCGTCGCCGGCAGGTCTTCGACCCTGCTCCAGCCGAGGATCGGTGAACCGGCGGCGGTGCAGAACCCGGCGCGCCGGATCGAGAGGGGAGGTGAAAGTCGTCCCCTCGTCGGGGTTGAACGCACAACAATGGATTGGAAACCGGAGAAGCGGGTCCATGTATCTCAAATCAGCGTGCGCCCGGCGCCGGTGGAGGCTCCCACTCCTACTCAAGGCGCGTCCAGCATGGCCCGCACCCGCACCAGGAACACCTCGCCCGAAGGACATTGGATGATCCACTCGCCGATCTGCGCCAGTGACTCGGGATCGTCCACTCGATCCAGCAGCGGGGCCAAAGCGTCGGCGGTCATCGCTCCAAAGCGCAAGCGGCTCTGCCGGATCAGCATCAAGCGCTCACCTTGGATTCGTCCTTGCGCGACGCCCTGTTCCAGACCCTGTTCCAGACCCTGTTCCAGACCCTGTTCCATCCCTTCGGCAAAGCCGTCCTTCCGCCACTGCTGTTTCCACTCTTGTACCCGTTGCGCGAGCATGGTGCGCACCTCGTCCAGTTCTATGATCGATTCGGTGACCGCCTCCGAGGCGCTATCGGCCAGAATCACGCGTTGAATCCAGACCGTGAACGCCCGTCGCAGGCGGGTTTGGGTCGGGTGCTGGAGCCATTCGAGGAGCGCCGTGACCACCGCCAGCACCTCGTCCGGCGTCCGGCTGTTCTCCAATCGGAACACGGCCGCCACCAGATTGCGCAGGCCGGCCAGGTCGGCGTCGCTGTAGGCTCCTTCGTCCAGCAACAAGTAGCGTTGCTGGGGTTGATACACTTGGAGCTCCGCCGGGGCCGGTTCAAGCAACGCCGCCAGCTCCACCGCCGCCGTCCAGCGTGTCTCGCCATTATACAACACGATGGGCAGCACCGTCGGCAGCCGGCCCTGGTGGAGGGCGTGGCTGTGAATCAGGTCCTGGTAGAGCAAGCCGGTGTAGGTGAGGATGCGCACCGCCATGAAGCGATCGACGCTCGCCTGGAATTCCAGGAGCAAATACACGTACAGCCACTGATCTTGAAAACGCACTCGCCACACCGCATCATCGTGGCGGTGGCGCAGATCCTCCGTCACATAGCTGGCGTTCAGTTTCTCCAGCGTCGAGAAATCCAGCGCTTGCACCCAGGCGTGGGGCACGAAGCCCCGCAGCAGGTCTTCGACCATCTCGGCGTGTGAAAACAGCAATTTGTAACTGGCGTCATGCATGGAAGCAGTATAACGCACCGCCCGGCGGATGCCCCCTCCAATCCACCCACAGCGACGCGACCTCGTTCCAGCCGATGGTCGGCGAACCGGCGGCGGTGCAAAACCCGGCGCGCCGGATCGAGATCGGTCTTACGACCCCACTCCTTATATAGCGTTCCTTTGCCGGTTGTGGAATTTTCAACTACATGATTTGTCTAATCATTAAAGAATAGTGATGATCGAAAAAATCATGCAAGGAGAAGCCGCCATGTCAACTTTAGAAGACATTATTG
>JBAQIQ010000159.1:0-1714 GCA_049288935.1 Candidatus Competibacteraceae bacterium | reverse complement strand
GCCAAACGCATCCAGCAAGCGGCCCAGGACAGCGGACGTGACCGGTACCGCCAGCGGGCCGCCAGCGTCGAACACCGGGAGTTGGCGTTTCAGACCGGCGGTACGGTGCAGGGCAATGGCGCGGACCCGTTGTTCGTCCAGGTGGCGATGCACCTCGAAATGGTAGCGATCCTGGTTCAGGCAGGTGTAGAGCGCCTGATGGAGCGGGGGCAGGCGCAGGCAGCGAATGTCGATCACCGCCCCGTGGACTTCCTCGATAAAGCCCAGCGGTGGGGCTTCCGGGGCCAGGCAGGCCGGCGCAATCGGGTCGGAGCGGTGATCGAGATTGGTCATGATGGGAAACCGCCGTTTCAGGCCGCCGCCAGCAGATAGCCGCCGCCCAGCAGCAACAGCCCGCCACAGGCGAACCGGCCGTAGCGCAAACCACTCTGGCGTTCAAACCGATCCAGCCAGCGCTGGACGCGATCCAGCGAATCAGCCGCCAGCCAGACGCCTACGCAATGACCGATAGCAAATAGCGCCAGCAACAGGATCGCGGCTGGCACATTGTCCTGTACGCTAATCCAGGCCGCGCCCAGTACCGGGGCAATCCAGGCAAAGGCGCACGGTCCCAGGGCAAACCCAAAGGCTGCACCGAGCAGGAACGCGATGCCCGGTCCCCGACGTTTGGGCGTCGGCAACCCCCGACTCCAATCCGGCAGCGGCAGGGCGTCGAACAGGTACAGACCACTGGCAATGCAGGCTACGGCCACCAGATAGATACCCCACCCGCCCACATCACCGGCCAGTCGACCCAACAGCAAGGTCACAGCGGCCAGAGGAATCAGACCGATCAATGCACCCACGGCAAAGGCCAGCACGATCCACGTCCGCCGCCGGCGATCTTCCGACCCGACCGCCAAATACGCGACGACCAGCGGAATGCCCGCCAGATGACACGGACTCAGCCAAATGCTCAGGATTCCCCAGACGAAGGCGGCAGCGCCAGCCCAGACCGGCGCACTGCTCAAGGCTTGACTGAGTGGGGCCAACAGTTCCATGCGCTTATTCCCGTACTGACCCGGAGGCTGGGGTAGCCGCAGCAGTCAGCGGAAAGCCAAGCGCCGCAAAGCGCTCTTCCACGGCAGGCCGGGGCAGATAACCCACATGCCGGTACAATTCCCGCCCCTGGCCATCGAGAAAGACCTGGGTGGGAATGAATTTCACCTTCCAGACTTTCACCTGTTCCGGGTACTGGCGCAAATTGATGGAGACCACTTCGAGTCGGTCCGCGTGGTGGGTGCGCAGGTCAGCCACGACCTGTTGCATGGCGATGCAGGTCGCGCAGGAATCCGAGCCGATTTCCACCATGCGCGGCAGACCCGCTGTCGGGGTAGACGGTGCAGCCGCGACCTCGACGGCGGGTGGCGCTTTGGCGATCAGCCCGCGATACAGGCCGGCACCCGCCAGTACTAGAACCACGGCCAGCAGCGCTAAGCGGAGACGTTGCGTTTTCGTTTTCATGCGGTTCAATTTCAATGTTCGTGAACGTGATCGTCAGGGGAGGGGCTGTTGTGCGGCGTCATCCAATGCACCGTTCGCGTTTCCGGTTCCGGTTGTAGGGTCGCGTGGTCAATGCCGAAACGCTCGGCCAGCAGGGTATGACTGGCGTCCAGCACCGTTTCCCACTGCCGCAGGTCGCGCACCACCAGATGCGCCGTGAGCAGGATCTGCT
>JBAQIQ010000158.1:0-32907 GCA_049288935.1 Candidatus Competibacteraceae bacterium | reverse complement strand
GCCCGCCGCCGCTCCGGCCACACCGGTCGCCGCCCCAAAACCTGAGTTCACCGTTCCTGATCCAGTGGCAGTGGTGAATGGAACGCCGATTCCTAAATTGACCTTTGATCAATACGCCCAGCGCATGGGTGGCCGGGTCAAAACGGACACGCCGGAAGCCAGCAAAGCGCTGGTCGAACAACTGGTCATGGAAGAGTTGCTGGTGCAGGAAGCCAACAAGCAGAAGCTAGTCGACTCTCCGGAGATCAAACAGCAATTGGCAATGGTTGAGCGTAGTTCGCTAGCCAGCACTGTGGTGCGCCGGATGCTGAGCGGAAGCGCGCCTAGCGAGGACGCCATCAAAAAGGAATATGAAACCGCCGTTGCAGCGATGAAGGGTAAGGAATACAAAGCGGCTCATATCCTGGTCGATGCTGAGGATAAAGCCAAGGAAATCATTGCTGAACTAAAGAAGGACAGCAGTAAATTCGCCGAACTCGCCAAGGCCAAATCCAGCGATGGTTCCGCTGCCAACGGCGGCGATCTGGGCTGGTTCACGCCCAGCATGATGGTCCCGCCGTTTGCGCAGGCGGTCGCCAAGATGGAAAAGGGCAAATTTAGCGAAGAACCGGTACAAACTCCATTCGGTTGGCATGTCATCCTGCTGGAAGATCTCCGCGACGCCACACCACCGTCGTTGGATGAGTTGAAACCGCAGATCCAGCAAATGTTGCAAAGTAAAATGCTCAACGACTATCTGGAAAAATTGAAGTCCGGCGCCAAGATCGAGGTCACGGAAATTAAGGTCAGCGAGGCCAAGCCAGCCGCTGTTGCTAAAGAAGCTGTCAAGGAAGAAAAGAAGTAGCTGACCGGGAGATAGCGAGCTGACGGTGTGATTTGTTACTCGCTACTCTCCCCGATGCCCATTTGCTTTTAGGTGGTTTCCGATGGTACAGAACCCATTGTTCGCACCACTTGGCTAGCCGCGACCCGCCTTGAGCAGGGACAACTCGATAGAAATTTCCTCAAAGCACCCCTGCCAACGCTTCCGCATACTGCTGCAAATCCGCCGCATTGCGGGTTTCCGTAGCGCAGACCAGCAGAGCGTCGCCTAATTCGGGATACTCGCTGCTCAGATCGAAGCCGCCGAGAATGCCACGTTTCAGCAACTCGTCCAGCACTTCCCGCGCCGGGCGTGGCAACTGCACAACGGCCTCGTGGAATACAGGACGATTGAACGACCGGCTCACACCCGGTATCTGCGTCAACGACTCGACCAGCGCTCGGATGTTGGCGTGGCAGGTTGCAGCGACCTGCTCCAGCCCCTGCGGGCCAAGCAGTGATAAGTACAAGGTGGCTGCCGTGACCATCAGGCCCTGATTGGTGCAGATGTTGGACGTCGCTTTGGAGCGGCGGATATGCTGCTCGCGGGCTTGGAGCGTCAGGGTAAAGCCGGGCTTGCCGTCCAGATCGACCGTGCGGCCCACCAGTCGCCCCGGCATCTGCCGCACCAGTTCCTGCCGGCAACACAAAAAGCCGAAGTAAGGGCCGCCCGAAGACAGTGGCGCACCCAGCGACTGGCCGTCGCCGCACACAATATCGGCGCCGGTGGCGCCCCATACGCCCGGCGGTTGCAGAATTGCCAGCGCGGTAGGATTGACCACCGCAACCGCCAGCATATTCTGACGATGCGCCCAGTCGGTCAGCGCCTCTACGTCCTCCAGGACCCCGAAAAAGTTGGGTTGCGGAATGACCAGTGCCGCAAAATCCTGCCCGGCATACGGCGCCAGCGCCTCCATCGGAGTATGGCCTCCCGCCGGATCGTAGGGCAGTTCCACCCATTCAATACCCTGATTATGCACAATAGTGTGCGCAGTCCGGCGATAGAGCGGATGCAGGGTGCAGGGCATCAGCACCCGTTTCGATTTGGATTTGCGATTAGCGCGCACCGCCATCAACAACGCTTCGGCGAGCGCCGATGCGCCGTCATACAACGAAGCATTGGACACCGCCATCCCGGTCAACCCGGCCATCATGCTCTGATATTCATAGAGCACTTGCAGCGTACCCTGGCTGGCTTCCGGCTGATAGGGTGTGTAGGCGCTATAGAATTCACCACGCCCGGCGATATCCCAAACCGCCGCCGGGATATAGTGTTCATAAGCGCCAGCGCCGAGGAAACAGAGCGGCTGCGATTCCGCTGCCCGTTCTATCATCAGTCGGCTGATTTGTCCTTCGCTCAACGCCTCGGGCAAGGCCGGCAGATCACCAATCCGCAGCGCCGGCGGAACTTCATCAAACAGAGCGTCGAGAGTCGAGACGCCAATTACGTCCAGCATAGCCCGGATATCGTCCGGCGTGTGGGGAATGAACGACATGATCAGAATCGCCTAGCCGGCCAGTTTAGCGTTGGTCAATGAGCCTTCTTCGTCTTCATCCTCATCGACAGCGATAGCCTCATAGGCGGCAGCGTCCAGCAGATCATCCAGCGCTGCGCTGGTTTTGATCCGCAGAATCCAGCCTTCGCCGTAGGGATCTTCATTGATCAATTCCGGATTATCCGCCAGCAACTCGTTCACTTCGACGATCACACCGTCCACCGGGCTATAGACGTCGGAAGCTGCCTTAACCGACTCGACTACCGCACAACCTTCAGCGGCGGCTACCACTCGACCCACTTCCGGCAATTCCACGAACACCAGATCACCGAGCAAGTGCTGGGCATGGTCAGTGATGCCCACAGTGACGACGCCGTCCTCCTGGGGACGCACCCATTCGTGGGTTTCGGCATAGCGCAGTTCAATAGGAATGTTACTGCTCATGGTTGGTTCCTCAACAAAGTTGAATCAAGTCGATACGGTCGGGAGAGGGTCAGTCAACGGGACAGAAAAGGCGGTTTGATCACTCGCACGGGCAAGTGCTTGCCACGGATATCGACCTGGCAGCGCTCACCGACGCCTGCGGTCACTCGCGCCAGAGCGATGCCTCGATTCAAAGTCGGCGAGAATGCGCCACTCGTCGTCACCCCGATTTCGCGATGACCGTCGTAAATCGTTTGGTGGCTGCGCAAGACGCCACGCGCTTCCAGCACCAAGCCGATAAAGGTTTGTGGGACACCGGAGGCCCGCTGTTGCTCCAGCGCAGTGCGGCCGATGAAATCACGATCCAGGGGTTGCCAGGCAACGGTCCAGCCCAGTCCGGAAACCAACGGAGTAGTGGTCTCATCCATGTCACTGCCGTAAAGGCTCATGCCCGCTTCCAGACGCAGCGTGTCGCGGGCGCCCAGGCCACAAGGCGCAACACCGGCGGCCAGTAACCGATCCCAGAGCACGGGCGCGTCGGCAACGGGCGGCAGGATTTCCACGCCATCCTCGCCGGTATAACCGGTGCGGGCGATGAACAGCCCGTGACTTTCCACAGCGTGAAACCGCGAGCTGGTGCGCACCGCCGCCGCCGTTTCTGGATCTAATACGGCGTCCAGTTTCGCCAGCGCCTCCGGCCCCTGCACCGCCAGCATGGCCAGATCATCGCGCGCTTGCCAGGCGGCGTTGAAACGTTCAGCGATGGGCGCAATCCAGGCCAAATCCTTGTCGCGGGTGGCGGCGTTCAGCACCAGCCGATAGCCGCTTTCCCCCCGGTCATAAACAATCAAATCGTCGATGACGCCGCCGGCTTGATTCAACAGGCAGGTATACAGCGCCTTGCCAGGGTAGAGCCGGGCCACGTCGTTGGCCAGCAGATAACGCAGCAAAACACGGGTGGGCGCAGGATCAGGAAAGTCGACGATGGTCATATGCGACACATCGAAGAGGCCGGCCGCGTTACGGACCTGGTGGTGCTCCTGGAGCTGCGAACCATAGTGCAGCGGCATGTCCCAGCCGCCGAAATCCACCATCTTCGCCCCTAGGGCGAGGTGATGGGCGTAAAGAGAGGTGCGTTTGGCCATGCGAAGAAGTCTCGATGCGATGGATGCGCCCATGTTAGCCTGAAATCGCCCGGAAGAAGTATTCCGATAAACCCACTGAATCTCCCACCTCATGCACAACGCTGTCCCCCCATCCCCCGCCAGGGATGAAGGGAATTTTTATGAGGATCGCCAATACTTCAGTTCTTCAGACTCTCCAGTAGCTTGCGCGCCTCTTCTTGCTCTGGAAACGCCGAAACGCCTGTCAGCTTCGCCAATTCCTCCCGTGCAGCGTCCTTGCGGCCCAACTTGGCGTAGGCCGCCGCCAAGTGATAGCGGATGGAGGGTTGCTGTGGCGCCCTGACCGCCGCCTTTTGCAATAATTCCAGCCCTCGCAGCGCCTCATCACGCTGCACCAGAATCCAGCCCAGGGTATCCGCTATTTCGGGATTATCCGGGGCTTTGTCATGCGCTCGCTCAGCATAGCGCAAAGCGCGGGGGTCGCCGGTCTCGTAATAGAACCAGGCCAGATTATTCAAAATCACACCGTTATCCGGCAACTGCTCTGACAATTTCTCATATTCAGCAATAGCATCCGGTTTACGGTTCGCTTCCTGCAAATACATGGCGTATTGCAATCGCGCCTGACGATCTTTCGGCTCACTGGTCAGCCATTGCTGCAACGTGGCCAACGCCGGTTCACGCTCACCGGCCTGCCATTGGGCGTTCGCCAGCCGCATGGCCGTTTGGCTGTTCGGGGTCTTAGCGTAAGCCGACTGATAAGCGGTTACCGCCGGGGCAAACTCCTTTTGCCGCAAGCGCAAATCCCCCTCCAGCATATAACCGGTCATTTGATCCGGATAGAGCGCCTGGATACTACGGATGCCCTCTAACGCGCTCTCGAACTGTTGGCCCTGCTGCTGCAACTGCACCTTGGCCACCAGCGCCGGCAGATAATTACTCTGAATCGCCAGCGCCTTGTCCAGCGATTCGGCGACCACCTTCATATCCTTGGCCGCGCCTTGCGCCATGGCCGCCAGATACCAGGGTTCCGGGGACTGCGGCAATAGTGTCGCCAGTTTCCGGAAGCTGGCGACGGCGTTTGCCGTCTCGCCGCTGTTCGCCTGGGTCAACCCGAGCGCCCGCACCACCCGTGGATCATCCGGTTGCGTCGCCGCCAGCTTCTTCACCGTCGCCAATGCGTTGCTCTTATCGGTCCGGTTCGTGTACTCCTGGGCCAGAGCCAAACCCGCTTCAACCGAATTCGGCTGCCGGTTCCAGGCTTGTTCCAGTAACCGCAATGATTCGTCGGTACGCCCGAGCAGTGCCGCCAGCCGCAATAGAACAACGAGGTTGTCCGGATTGCGCTCCAGAATTTGCCGGTAGCGTAGCTGCGCACCGGTTCGATTGCCAGCCTTGATCTCCAGCACCGCTAAATTCATTTGCGCCGGCAGGTAATCCGGTTTCAGCTTCAACGCCTGCTCAAACGCAGCCTGCGCCGGGGCGTCCTCCTCCTTGGCCAAATAAACCGCACCCAGCAGATTGAACGCACCCGGTTCGTCGGGTCGCTTTTCGGTCAGCTCCCGGGCGGACGCCAAGGCCTTGTCGAAGGCCTTCTGTTGGAGATAAGCCTGCACCAGCAGGGTGTCGGCCTGCTGCAAACCGCGATCCAGGGTCACGGCGTCAGCACCCGCGCCGTCAGCACCTTCCCGCTTCGCCAGCCGCTCGTATTCAGCGATAGCCTCTTCGCGCCGGCCCAGGCGCTGCAATTCCGCCGCCAGCCGAGTACGCACCTGCGCATCACCTGGGTGCGCTGTCAGCCAGTCGCGCAGGGTCTTCAATGCACCTTCGCCATCGCCAGTCACTTGCAGCGCGCCAGCCAGCATCAGCACCGTCTGGCTATCGGGCGTTTTAGCGTAAGCCGCCCGGTACGCGACCAGCGCCTTGGCGAAATCCTTTTGCCGCACATATAAATTACCTTCCAGTCGCTCGCCGATGTTTAGATTGGGAAATTGCTGCTGGAGCGCCTTGGCGCCGGCCAGCGCTTCCGTAAATTTTTCCTGCTGCGCCTGTAGTTCGACTCGCGCCACCCGTGAAGGCAGATAGTCGCCCTGAAGCGCTAACGCCTTGTCGATAGCCGCCGCCGCGTCCTTGAAATTCTGGGATCGGACTTGGGTCAACGCGATCAGATGCCAAGGTTCCGGAGATTGCGGTTGCAACTCCGCCAGCTTGCGGAACGCCTGAATCGCGTCCCCAGGCCGGCCATCCGCCAGCAGCGCCAAACCGAGCGCCCGTTCCGCCGCGGGATGGTTCGGATTGGCCGCTTGCAGCCCACGGGCGACATTGGCGGCCTTCAGATTCAATCCGGCAGCCTGATACTGACCAATGAGCGCCAAACCGGCTTCCAGCGAAGCCGGATTCTTGTCCCAGGCCTGCTCCAGCCAGCGCAATGTCTGCTCGGATTGGCCCGCTTGATCAGCTAACCCGGCCAGACGCAGCAATGCGCCCAGATTGCCTGGCTCACGGGTGATGACTTTTTCATACAGTGCCTGGGCAGCGCTGCGGTTGCCCGCCTTGCTTTCCAGGAGCGCCAGATTCAAGGTCGGCGTGGTGAAATCCGGGTTCAGTCGCAGCGCCTGTTCAAACTCGCTACGGGCCTTGTCATCTTCGCCCTTGGCCAGATAGGCCCCACCCAAAAGATTACGGGCCACCGGATCATCCGGTTTCTTTTTCACCAGTTCGCTGGCGGCGGCGATGGCTTTGTCATAATCCTTCTGCTGTAAATAGGCTTGCACCAGCAGCAAATCGGCCTGCAACACATCCTGGCCGAGATCCACCAGTCCTTGCAGTTCACGAACCGCCTCGTCCGCTTTGCCCTCGCTCAGCCGCGACAACGCCAGTTGGGTGCGGATATTGGCGGCGTCCGGAGCGATCTGGGAGGCTTTTTGCAGATATTCCGAACCCTTGGCGTACTCACGGTTTTGTAGATGGGCGCTGCCGAGCAGGGCCAATAGCTGAGCATCATTCGGCGCCTGGGCCAGCGCCGGGGTCAGCGTATCGATGGCCGGACGCGGCTTCTCGATTTTGAGTTGGGTGGCGGCCAGCAGCAGTCGAGCCGGCAGATAACCGGGCTGGCGGGTGACAAATGACGTCAAATACTGTTCCGCCAGCGCGAGATTGCCCTGCTCATAATGGATGGAGCCGAGCAGGAACAGGCTGCCGGGATGATCAGGGGCGATTTTGACCACCTGCAGCAGTGCATCCTGGGCCGCGACAAAATCCTTCTTCTGGAACAGAAGATTGCCACGCAGATAATTCACTTCCGGCAAGTTCGGCTGGCGCTTGCGCACCGCCTCAACATCAGCCATCGCTTCATCCTGCTTGCCTTGGCCGATCAGAATTTCCGCCCGCTCCAGCAGGGCTGCGGCATTCTGTGGTTGCCGTTCCAGAATCTGTTGCAACGCTTTCAACGCTGCTGGATCGTCGTTTTGCAGCCGGTGCAACCGCACTTTAATGAACCAGGGGCGGACATCACGCGGATCACGTTCGCTAGACCGGCTGGCGAAAGCTTCCGCCTCACTGTAATTCCGGTTGACCAGCGCCAGTTGGCTCATGCCCAGCAACGCATCCGGATCATCGGATTGCAATTTCAGCGCCCGGTCGAAGTGGGTCCTGGCAACGTCGGGTTGGCCTAACCCCAGGGCGGCGAGTCCATGGAGCGCCAGTAACGTCGCCTGAGTCGCCGGGGGATCAGTTGTCTCCGGGTTCAGTTCGAACACCTTCGGATTCTGGCCCTGCAGCAGGTAAGCACGCGCCAGTGGCAACAACCAGGCGTCGCGTCCGGCGCCCAATTCGCGGGCGCGCTGTAATTCCTTTTCAGCCGGCGCGCCATTGCCGGTCTCTACATAGAGTTGTCCCAACAGGAGACGAGCGTCGCGGTTCTCCGGGTTTTTCTGGAGCGCATTCTTGAGTTCGATGACGCTGGCTGACAATTCCTGCTTGGCTTGGTGCTCCCTGGCTCGCTGGACGTACTCAACATCCGTGGTGCGATCGCCACAGCCTGCCAGGCCCGTAACCATGCCGACCCCCAGGCAACTACCGAGCGCCAGCGCGCGCAATGGAAAAGTCGATGAGCGATAGCGAGATTGCATAGCGGACTCCATTGATAAAAACCGGGGAAGGGTAAACGTGGAGCGATAATGACTACATTATAGGCAGCCTGTTTCATTTTGGCTCCATAAATTCAGCCTGGTTTAAGGCAGATGCCGTACAGTCATCACCGAAGTCACGGGTTACCGGCGCGCTATCAGTGTGGCCAACCGCTGACTGTGTTGTCACTTGAATCGACTTTACGGAGAATACCTATGATCGTTCGTCAAGCGTTGTTCGCAGCCCTCGCTCTGGCCGCTGCTACCGCCTTCACCGTTCCCGCCATCGCCGTTCAGGCCAAGGACGCCGCGCCAGCGACCGTCAGCCAGCCGCCAGCCGCCACTGGCGCCATCACCAAGGAACAGGCGATTGCAATGGCGCTCAAAGCGCATCCTGGCAAAGTGACCAAGGCGTATGAAGATGGCCATAAAGGCAAGCAGACCTGGGAAGTCAAAATCGACGGCGTCGATGGTAAAAAGTGGAAGACGTACTACGAAATCACTACCGGCGCACTGGTGGATGACAAGGAAGACAAGTAATCCATGATCAGAACCGGGTGCCGGTCGGCATCCGGGCAGCCCGCTGTTTCGCAAGACCCTCATCAGGTAAAAAGTCATGACGGACCCTAATACTGCCGAAGTTACTGTTTGGGACCCCTGGGTCCGCTTGTTTCATTGGACGCTGGTGGTTGCTTTTACCCTCGCTTATTTTATCCAGGAGGGTCCATTCGAAGCATTACTGGAAGATATGGATGGCGCATGGCTGCAGCGCATTCACGTCTGGTCGGGCTACGTCATCGTCGGGCTACTAATTTTCCGCCTGATCTGGGGCTTTACCGGATCGCGTTACGCCCGATTCAGCGACTTTGTCTACAGACCACGGGAAATATTCACGTACACCCAACAGGTGCTGATGCTGCGCGCTCCCCGCCATTTGGGCCACAATCCTGCGGGCGGCGCCATGATCATCCTGCTATTGCTGAGCCTGACGATTACGGTTGTGGCCGGACTGGTGTTGTACGGGGCCGACAAAGGGTTGGGACCGCTGGCGGGCCTGCTCATGAACAGCAGCGATGGCCTCATCGAGGCCGCGCAGGACGTTCACGAATTTTTCGCCAACTTCACCCTGATCCTGGTGGTTGGGCATCTGACCGGCGTCATTTGGGAAAGTCTGCTGCACCGCGAAAATCTGACCCACGCCATGTTGACTGGCCGTAAACGGAACTGAACGCAACTGATCCCTCCCTGGAGCGCATCAATGCGCCAACCTCTCCTGTTTACCGCCGCTCTGTTGCTGGCGGTGGGTGGGTTCGGTCCGGTCCTTGCCCAGCGCGATCAAGCCGAAATTCGTCGCCTGCGCAGCGCCGGGGAAATCCTGTCGCTGGAAACCATCATCGCTCGTCATCGCCACCAGAACCCGTCCGGCCAATTGCTGGAAGCGGAACTGGAATTGGAAAAAGGTCGCTACGTCTACGAACTCAAATTCCTGGGCGATGATGGTGTGGTGCGAGAATTTGAATATGACGCCCGCACCGGCAATTTGTGGCATGTCGAGCGCAAAGGAAAGAAGGACTGATCATGCGCCTGCTGCTGGTTGAGGATGACGTGCTATTAAGCGGTCGGTTACGCGGCGAATTGGAGCAGGCCGGTTTTGCGGTAGATATTGCCGATAACGGGGTCGATGCTGAGTTCATGGGTGGCAGTGAACCCTACGACGCGGTGGTATTGGACCTGGGACTGCCCGGCCGCTCCGGTCTGGACGTGCTGCGCCACTGGCGGGAAGCCGGTCGCCTCCTGCCGGTGTTGATCCTGACCGCCCGCGATGCCTGGTATGAAAAAGTGGATGGTTTCAAGGCGGGCGCCGACGACTATCTCGGCAAACCGTTCCACACGGCTGAATTAGTCGCCCGGTTGCAAGCGCTGTTGCGACGCGGGGTTGCTCGACCACATGGCCCGCTGCGGGTTGCGGGTCTGGAATTGAATGAGGATGCCCAAACGGCGCGAGTGCTCGCTACCGGTGAGATGTTCGCATTGACCGGCGTCGAATTTCGGCTGTTGCGCTACCTCATGCGCCACCCTGGCCAAGTGTTGTCCAAAACCCGGTTGGCCGAACATGTCTACGATTTTGACACCGAACGCGACAGCAATGTGCTGGAGGTCTACGTCAATCGACTGCGCCGCAAGTTCGGCCATGCGCTGATCACCACTCGCCGAGGCCAGGGCTACGTATTCGGCGCCGATCCGATATGACTTCTCTGCAAGCCCGACTCTCTGCTGGCTTGATCGTGGCGCTGGCCCTGCTCATGGCGCTGGCGGTCGGGGTCGGCGGTTATTCGTTGCAACGGCTGGCGGAAAACTTCGTCGCCGCCCGCCTGGAAAGCGATCTGGAAACTCTGTTGGCCGCCCTGGAATTCGATCCAGCCGGTCAACCTCGCCTACCCGCCGAGCGAATTAGCGCCTCCTTTCAACAGCCCTTTTCAGGACACTATTACCAGATTGAAACCCTCGGTGGCGAACTGTGCTCCCGCTCACTGTGGGACGCTGATCTGGCGCTGCCGCCACTGACCACCGACCGAGTGACCCGAAACTTCATCACAGGCCCGCAAAACCAGCAACTGTTGCTGGTCGGGCGCACCTTCCGGGTGAGCGACCGGTCTGTCGCCATCGCCGTCACCGAGAATTTCACTCCGGTGCGGCAAGGTATCCAAAAATTACTACTGGAAATAACCGCTATCGCTCTGTTGCTGTTCGGTGTGCTGCTGCTGTTCCAACGGCTGGTCGTGCGGCGCGGTCTGGCCCCATTGGAGCAACTCCGCCGTGAACTGCCTCGATTAGCGCAGGGCGAGATTCCCCAACTCTCGGTTGATGCGCCCGACGAAGTACGGCCACTGGTCATTGAATTGAACCGGTTGCTCACGTTACTCGACCAGCGCCGGCGGCGATCCAGGCACGCGCTCGGCAATCTGGCCCATGCCCTGAAAACGCCATTGACCGTATTGACCCATCTGGCGGAACAACCACCGCCTTCGCATGACGCTCAATGGTGGCCCAACCTGCGCCAACAACTTCAACACATCCGCGCCCTGACCGAACGCGAACTCAAGCGGGCGCGGATCGCCGGCGGCGGCGTGCCAGGGCAGCGGGTGTTACTGGAGCGGGAAATCACCGATTTGATCGATACCCTGGGGCGTATCCATCGCGACCGGGATATACGGTTTTCTATCCGGGTTCCAGTCGGCTGCCTGTTCCTCGGTGACCGGGACGATCTGCTGGAATTGCTGGGCAATCTACTCGACAATGCTTGTCAGTGGGCAGCGACTACCGTGCGGTTGACTGCCGAACTGAACACGAAATGTTTATCGCTGCGGGTGGAAGACGACGGGCCGGGTTGTCCACCGAAACAACTGGAATGGTTACAACGGCGCGGGATACGCATCGACGAATCCCGGGCTGGGCATGGTCTGGGACTGGCCATCGCCGGTGATATCGTCGCGCAGTACGGCGGAACGCTTACTTTGGGTCGCTCCGAAGCGGAGGGCGGTTTTCTCGCCGAAGCGGCGTTCCCGCTAACCCCTGCTGCTAATACCCTTCAAACGTAAATTGCGCAGAACCAATGTCCAACGTGTCGCCAGCGGCCAACGCCAGCACTTCGTTGGTAGCCAGTCCGTGACAACCCACCCGCACTGATCCCGATGACGCCAGATTCTGAATCCAGTACATCCCATCGCGGAACAGCAGCTCCGCATGATGAGGCTTCACTTTCGGCGCGGTGAGACGCAGACCGTCCTCTGGGGCACTGCCGATGGGCAACCACTTGGGCACATAGTAATGCACAATTTGTTGGCTGGCGTGGTCGTCGCGCTCGAAGCGGGCATACAACAGTGCGCCGGGATTGCCGACTCCATTCAGTTCCGCCACCCGATCCTGCATCTGCGTGAGATGGAGGTAACGGTTGCGGAGATTCGCCCGCAAGGCGTTGTTGTCAGCCTGCTGATCGCGCTGGCGCAGCACCTCGACCAAATCCAGCAGATAGCGGCCAAACCGATCACGGGGTTCCTGAAAATTCCAGCCCGGCCCTTTACGCTCCTCCTTGCGCTCCCAGGCCAGGGACAGCTTCAGGCGATACAAATCGCAAACGTCCAACACATCCTGATCTTCCAGCATCTCCCAACGCCCGCATTCTAGCCGTTGGCCATTGCGTCCGGTGTAGGTATGCCCTTGGTTACTGACCGCCATCAGCGCCAGTTGATCACCCAGAGCGCAGATGACACAGTGCAACCGGGAAACCCGGCTGTATTTGGCCACGAAGCCCAGCGTGAAATCGCCAAATCCCGTACCCGCCGCAGCGCTTTGCCGACCGAATACCATGAACGGGCGTGAGACCAGCTCAATACGTGCTGGCGCCTGAACTTGAGCAGGATGGACAGCTAATAACAACGCCCGCGTCAGCGGCGTACCACGACTCAGCGTCTGCTCGTGAGTAGCGCGCAGGTGGCGCGTCTGCTGGGGATGCTCTTCCAGCTCCAGCGGCAAGGTGCAACTCAGCGCCCCACCGCCGTCCAGCAACCACGCGCCGCTGGAGGAGACTGGCCAGAAGTCGTCATGCTGCAGCTCAACGCCAACCACTGGAGGTAAGCGATCCGGCCCGTCTTTGTCCAACCCCAGACGGATCTCCTGCCGGTTCCCATAAGCAAACCATTCGCCGCGATGGTCACACAGATTCAATTCCAGCCAGACCGTGGCCTGTGCCGGAGCGTTATGCAAATCCTGGTAGCTCAGAAATACCAGATGAGCATCCCGACCGTCCAGTAACCGAACAGGCGACGCCTGCCCATCGTGGTCGAACACCAGGTGGGGACTGTGCAGACGCAACTGAATTTCCCGGTACAGCCACCAAGTCGGATTGACCAGCAAAGCGCAGAGCATTCTCTCACCCGGTAAAGCTGCCGGCGCCGTCTTCGCCAGACTCACCAGCACCGGTTGCCGGATTTCCTGCAACCGGGCCAACCGCTGCTCGCAGACCGTCACCGATGCTGGATCGCCGCCCTGCAATAGCTGTAGATAATGATTACGGAGATACTGTAGCCCGTCGCGCACCCGCACTTCTTTACGATCCAACTTAACGCTCAAATCGGTCAGTAAATGGGTGAATTCACGCAGTGCCGGCGCCGAGGGAAGCTGCGCCGACTGGCCTGATTCAGCCTGAGCAACTAACTCGCCAACTGGCGGTGCGTCGAAGGCGGCGGCGGGCGCCAGTTCAGCCAGCAACTCTCTCTCCAGGGTAATCTCAAGCGCAGTCGCGGGCTCAGCGTCCGGCGTATTCGCATCGGTCTTCATCGTTTCCTCAAGCTCGAAGTCGAACTCAAGGCCCAGATCGGGAAAATCCAGATTAAACCGGTCATCGGTCGCCGGCGCAGCGACCTCATTCCGCAGGAGGGGCGCGGCTGCGGGCGCGGAGGGACGGAGCGAGTCGCTGAGAAAACAGCTTTTAGCGGCTTCATCAACGAGCGCTGGTGTTAGGTCAACGCCCATTTCCAGACCGGCAAACAGCAGCATCGTATCGCACAGCATGGCGATGGCGTGCGGAATCCCCCGGCAGTATTGAGCCATGCGCTCAATCACCGCCGTCGAGGGTGATTCGCCATGCCAGTGTTGGGCGACTGCAAACTGATGACGGATAAACGACGCAGTCTCGCTATCGCTCAACGGACTCAGGCGGCTGCGGGTGGTGATGCTGGTTTGAAGTCGGTGCAGGGTGGGCTGGCGCAGTTGGCCTTCAATATCGGGCAATCCCGCCAGCACGACTTGCAGGCGCTGAGCGGGGATCGCCGGCATCTCCACAAACTCGTGCAGGCAACGCAGCACCCCGATGCGCAAATGATGGGCATCGTCCATCAGCAGGGCAATGATTTGATTGCGGCGGGCGCCAGCGGCCAAGGCGTCCAGTAGCAGCCGACTCTTTTGCCCGGCATTCAGGTGATCGGCGGGCAATTCCAGGCTGGCGCACAGGTAATTGAGGATATCGGGAAAATCAAGGCTGGCGTTGGTCAGCATGACAAAACGGATGTCATCAGCCTCCGCCATACAACGACGCAGCAGAACCGTTTTACCGACACCAGAATCCCCAGTTAATAAAATGATACCCCGCCGCTCTCGAAGGCCGTCCAGGATCTCAGCGCACACTGCGTCAAACAGGGCGTTTCGATAAAACCGCCGAGGTTCCTTCGTTTTAAAGAGTGGATGGTCAGACTCGGTGTTGCTGGTGCGCATAACCCCTCCCGCCAGTCGCTTGCCTGCAAGTTTACACTCTTATGCCTGTCTCAACAGTCTCTTTTGAGTGCCATACGCTGCTTCTTCAGGTTCCTTTATTATTGATCTGGCAGACGTATCACCCACTCTGCTGAGAAACCCGCTCCTTGGGTCGCCGCATGACGGTTGTCAACTTTTCCCCTGCAAGGAAGTGACGATTTTTCATTTCCTCGACGCAGCCCGGACTCAACCCGGAACTGACGGCTTTACCGTTTGCTGAACAACTTTGTCACCAATGGCATCGTGGGGTCGATCTGAGTCATGCCGAATCAGGTTCGGGCGGTGTGCGGACGCCATGCTAAACGGGTGACGCATTCAACCGCAGCGCGGTCCTCGCCATAGCGCTACACTAACTGAACATGGAAAATACCTCTACCTGTCCAGGCCACTGCTCCATGCGTTTCTCACCACTGCATCTGATCCTATTGCTCGTGCTCTGGCTGGCCGCCAGCCCGGCCCGCGCCGGCAACGATTATCCCCTTGTGCTGGTTCACGGCTTTACCGGCTGGGGCCGGGACGAACTGCTCGGTTTCAAATACTGGGGTGGATTCGAGGATGTACAGGAAACACTCAATCAGGCGGGCTATCGCACTTATACCGGAGTCGTCGGCCCGTTCGCCAGCAACTGGGACCGGGCTTGCGAATTGTATGCCTATATCAAGGGCGGCCTGGTGGATTACGGTCAGGCCCACGCTGCGGCCCACGGCCATGCCCGATATGGCCGAAACTTTCCAGGTCTTTATCCCGACTGGGGGACAACGAACCCCCAAGGCCGGACACGCAAGATTCACCTGATCGGTCACAGCCAGGGCGGCCAAACCATTCGAGTATTGACCGGGCTGCTGGAACAGGGCAACCCAGTGGAAATCGCCGCGACCCCGGAAGGTCAGCGGTCACCGTTGTTCCAGGGCGGCAAATCCTGGGTGCACAGCATCACCACGCTGGCCTCTCCGCATGACGGCACCACGCTGGCGACGGGCGCCAACCTGTTGCCCTTCATCCGCACGACCCTGCTGGGTTTCGCCGCCCTTGCCGGTGGGCAGCCCAACGAATTGCTTTATGATTTCAAATTGGACCAGTGGGGATTACGCCGCCCGCCGGACGAACTGTTCATGGCGTATCTGACGCGGGTTGAACACAGTCCGATCTGGCAATCCCATGACATCAGCGCCTGGGATCTCAGTCCCGATGGGGCACGGGAATTGAATCGGAAATTCCCGATTCGGCCTAACGTATACTATTTTTCCTGGTCAACCTCGGCGACCGCACCGGCCTGGCCATCCCGCCGCCACAGGCCCCATCCCACCCTGTTACCGCAATTTTGGGGGACGGCGTTGTTCATGGGTTCCTACACCCGCCATGAACCGGGGCTGGTCGTCATCGACGAACGCTGGTGGAAAAATGATGGCGTGGTCAACACCCGTTCTATGGCGGGCCCGACGCTGGACGCTGTCGATCGGATCATTCCTTGGCGCGGACCGCTGCAACCGGGCGTCTGGAATGATCGCGGCGTCCTGGCTGGCTGGGATCACATGGATATCGTTGGCATCGGCACGATTCGTGAGGTCAGTAACTGGTATCTGCGGCTAGCGAAGTCACTGGCGGATTTGCCAGAGTAAAAAAAAGCGCTGAAGCGCCAAGGCGGAAAAGCATGTCCCATATTGTCATTCATCGTGACCACACCCTCACGCTGGACCAAGCCCGCACGGCGGCAGAGTCCCTGGCTGACCAATTGGCTGAGCGTTATGAAATCAGTCATCACTGGCAGGAGGATTCATTGCACTTTGAACGTTCCGGGGTCAGTGGACAAATCGACCTGGAACCGGGCGTGATCCGGGTCAATGTGCGGCTGGGTTTTTTGCTGGCGTCGCTGAGGTCGTTGTTGGAAAAGGAGATTGAGCGGCGCTTGGAAGAAATGCTGGGTTCTGCTTAATAGCTCAATGCCTCCCCTAATTCCAGCGGAGTCGGATGGCCAGCGCCAATCTGCTCGATGATGGCTCGTTCCCGGCGAGTGATGGTGGTGATGAACAGGCCAGCGTCTGTGTTCATATTGCGAAAGGCATGAAATCCACTTTCCAAAAAGCGGTGCAATTCCGCGACGCCCGCCAGTCGCGCCGGGGTTTTTGCCAGTTTCAGCGCCGTATGGATGAAGGGTTTTTGCACGATCTTTTGCAAATCCTCGCCGAGTTGCTCAACCAAGTCGATCTGATAGCGGCGCAGCTCGTAGCGGGCGCAATAGCGGTAGGCAGCGATATAAGTGGCTTCATCCCATGCGTCGCGAACGGGAAACTCAGTCATCAAGATCTGCGTCATTTCCGCATCCAGTTCACCGGATAGCGTGTTGAGTTCCAGCGCCAGCGCGGCGGTGCGCAATACTCCCGCCGGTAAGATACGGTTCATCATCGGCATAATACGGGTCAAATCCTGTTCCCGCTGGCGGAAGTCACGGTCGCCGTAGATCTCCTCCAGAAAGAACTTCGCAGCCGGTTGGTAACGCGGATCATGCAACAAATCGGCATGGGTGCGGGCTAACCGCGCTGACTGCCAGCGCCGCAACCGACTGAACTCTCGCTCCATGCCCACCACGCCATCTTGATGAAAAGCCCGACTGCGTTGTAACTGCTCCAGCAGTCCGTTGGCTTTATCCCGTTGGTCTTGATCATTCATGGTTGATGCCCAAGGTTTTCGACACCAGCCCAATTCTATCCTTACTGCATATTTTTCCGTGATCCAGACCGTATGCAAAGATGGGTTTAACGAATGGATAGGTCTATTTCCAGTCTCAGACGAGGTCCCGGGCGATCAGGTGAGTTCATCTTAAAAGCGCTACTCCTCCGGTCCAAAGCAGATCGGGTAATCACGACAAACCGCACAGGAAGGCGCCCGGCAGAGATAGACGCCTTCCTGTTCACACAGTTGTTTGTAGAGGAACTTTTTCCATTTCATATCGCGATCATTACGCGCCGCCAGCGTCGGGAAATTGCGAATCATGAGCTCGCTCAAATCCTGCCGCGACCATAAGCCCAGATCCTCCCAGAGATGATCGTTGGCCATACACCCCGTGGCGACAATCACACTCAGCCAGCATTCCGCTTCATCCTGTCCGGCGCGATGGAGAAATAACAGATTGACCAATTCTTCCTGCTCTTCCAGCAGGCGCGGATCCCAGCGGGGCGGCGGACGCGGCGGCGTATGCAGATTCGGCAGACCCGGAAAGCGTCGCACCAGCAAGGCATTGAAGTCTTCAGGTTCCAGACCCAGCCCGGAAGGCAACGCACCCCCGCCGCTAAACTGGGTCGCCAGCATTCGCGCCAGCGTGTCATCGTTGGGCAACCCACCACTATGATGCATCAACACACCATACATTGCCCGCCGGAGGTCAGCAGCGGGCAGCATCGAGGGTTCCCTGCACAGTGAAAACGACACGGGCGTGTCCCGTTAGTATTCGACCAGGATGTCTTCGTCGCGCACAATCATTTGGCAGGCTAAACGCCAGGAGGGCGGAATATCATCCACCAGGATGCGGCTGATCTCCTCATCCGTAAGTTTGCCTAACTGTTTGAGCAGATTTCTTTCCTTCTCGGTCGGCGGGCCACCCATGCGATCCTTCTTGGCGAGGCTCGACACTTTCACCAGGCAGGTGCCGCATTCACCGTCCTGACAATCGAAGGCAATCGGAATCTGATGATTCTTCGCCAGGTTCAGGACCGTTTCGGTGTGGCTGCCAGCCACGGCGTAAACAGTTTTAATCTTATGTTCGGGATGCGAAAAAGTGACTAATGGCATCAGCGAGTCTCCGGTATTCAATTGTGGACGGTGAGCATCAGGCGGGGCGAACGGCCACGTCGCCTAACACTTGGGCTTGGCAGGCCAGGCGAGTATCTTGCCCGGCGAAGTGCTCTTTGAGGATTTGGGCTTCCAGCGCCGAGGGTTCGGTTAAATTCTCCATACCTTCAACAACTTTCATCAGGCAGGTTCCACAATCGCCTTCGCGGCAGCCATAGATGATGCCGGAGTTAAGCCGGTCCGAAACTTCGATCACCCGGGTGCCGGCTGGCACGGTGACAGTGACATTGATATCGGTAAAACTCAGTTGTGCTTTGGCCATATTGGGCGCTCTCGGTTAAGGGGATGAATCGGATGGATGGCCTGTTCGGCACAACTGACCGTCAGGCAAAACCGCTTTGCGCCATGGAGCGGATGTTGGCCAGCGTCGCGTCGCTTTGCCCGCTCTTTCGCCATTTCTCATAAACTGCCGGTAAAATTTCGGTAATCGATTCCAAAGCATGTTCGCTGTTGGGCTGAATACCGGCCTCCTGCAATGAACGCCACGGTTCAAAGCCGATACGGGCGCATAGCAACAACGCGCAATCGCGAAGCGCCTCAAGGGCGTCCGGCAGCGTGGCGTTGCCATCGCCGCAGGTCGTCGGGCCGTTGCAATAGCGGTTGTTGAGTGGGCGGCGCTCCACCCACTGCGCCCCGCTGGGTGAAACGTCGTAGATTAGAAATTCGCGGACATGGCCAAAATGGGCGTTGATGGTCTGACCATCGGTACTGCCGACCGCCACTCGCAAAGTGGGTGTCGCCGGCGTGGGTAACCGGCGCACCGTCCCGGATGGGCGAGCGGCTGACTGGAGAAAACGGGCTTGCAGGGCCAGCCGTTGTTCAACCGCAGCGCGCACCGCAGCTCGTTTGGCGATGGCCGCTTGCCAGTCCACCGACAGGGCAGCCACTTTTTCCAGCGTAAATTCTGCGCCGCGATCCTGGCCCAGCAGACCCACCGCGTCGGCGCGACATTGCTGGCAATGCTTCATCACCCCGGTTTCGCTGTCCTCGCCGGCGCAGACCTCCCGCAGCGCCGCCAGTTCGGCGTCAGTCGGTTCGCGCTGACCGGTCTTGCCATAATGCGTGCCGTGTTCCGGGCGGGAGATCAGCGGCACGATGTTGTGCAAGAATGCGCCCTTGGCTTTAACAACCCGATTGACTTCCACCAAGTGCTGATCGTTGACGCCGGGGATCAGTACTGAATTGATTTTCACCAGCACCCCGCGCTCGACCAACAAATCCAGTCCCTGCAACTGGCGGGCGATTAAAACCTCGGCAGCTTCACGTCCGCGCAGTCGGCAGCCCTGCCAAACGATCCACGGGTAAATTTGCGCGCCAATGTCGGGATCGATGCAATTAATGGTGATCGTGACGTGGCCAACATGGTGCTGGCACAGTTCGTCGATATGATCCGGCAATGCCAGGCCGTTGGTGGACAGGCACAAAGTCAGGTCAGGGGCTTTTTCGGTCAGCGCCCGGAAGACCGCAAACACGGCTTCGGGATTGGCCAATGGATCACCAGGCCCGGCGATACCCACAACCGCCAGATGCGGGATGGCTGAACCGACCGCCAGGGTTTTTTGTACCGCCTGCTCCGGGGTCAGCAGTTCCGAAACAACGCCAGGGCGCGATTCGTTGGCGCAATCGTGCTTGCGGTTGCAATAATGGCACTGAATATTGCATTTCGGGGCCACCGCCAGATGCAGGCGGGCGAAATGTCGATGCGCCTGCTCAGAATAGCAAGGGTGAAGCGAGGGTGAGGCGCCAGCGGTGGCGGTCGGACTCATCAGTTCCATGTGCGGTTTCCCCAAAGTCGCGAAATCAGGCGGAGCGGGTAGCGGCTCGCCACCGGCCGGGATGGGGCGGCGCCATACCTATTAGCAAGTGCTGTGCCGGATAGGAAAAAAAAGCTAATCCTTTGCCATAACTAATTTTTTATTAAAGAAGATCGCTGGACTGTGGACTTTGCCACAGCCCGACCGTTGCGATTGTCGGTAAAGCCACAAACCAAAAAAGCCTCCGCTGTAATGCCGAGGCTTTTTTAGGAAATCCGTCATTGATCGACGAATGGATCGAGGGCGGGACCCGATGCGTAGTCTCCACAGACTTTGGATACGGCTTGGGACATCCTCAACAAGGTTCTTGCCGGCGCCGGAATCCGTAGCAACAAATTTTTCGATGAGGTGCTATCAAACGGCTGCGAACTTGTCGAACCCGCGCTCGTACAGGAACGCGCCACCCGCCTATCCGGCTGGACGCATGAAAAAGTTCTGGAGGGTTTGCGCCCTCTCGTGGAAAAAGATGATGCCGATCATCTTGGCTATTTCCAGGACGAGGAGCAGGATTTATAGTCTTTCCGCCTGAGAGGCGGACATCCCGAACCACCCCGGCGCTTTGCGCCACCCCTCCTTAGCCAAGGAGGGGAACTGGGATGTCCGGCTATGATCGGGAAAGACAATGAATGAGGGTCACATCAAGTGATCACTGTCGGCTCGGCGCGCCCGGTGCGCTCGCGGATACCGGCCAGGCTGTTGGCGATGCTGATCAACTCCGCCAGCGCCTGCTGGGTGTCCAGGTCATGCTGGGCTGGATCGGCTTCATAGGCTTCGATATAAACCCGCAACGTCGCGCCTTCCGTGCCGGTGCCGGACAACCGGTAGACGATCCGCGACCCGTCCTTGAAACCGATGCGAATGCCTTGTTTCTCGCTGACGCTGTTATCGATGGGATCGACGTAGCGGAAATCATCAGCATAATCGACCGTGTACGAGCCGAATTGCTGACCGGGCAAGGTGGCTGTTGCGGCGCGCAGCGTGTCGACCAAACCGTTGGCGGCGGCGCTGTCAACGGCTTCGTAGTCATGCCGGGTGTAGTAGTTGCGCCCGTAAATCCGCCAGTGCTCACGAACGATTTCCGCCACTGACTGCTGGCGTTCAGCCAAAATGTTCATCCAGAACAGCACGGCCCACAACCCATCCTTCTCACGCACATGGTCAGAGCCGGTGCCGAAGCTTTCCTCGCCGCACAGCGTGATCTTGCCGGCGTCGAGCAAATTGCCGAAGAATTTCCAGCCGGTCGGCGTTTCGTAGCAGGTCAGCCCCAGCTTGGCCGCCACCCGGTCCGGAGCCTGACTGGTGGGCATCGACCGGGCCACGCCAGTCAAGTGGGCGCGATAACCTGGGGCCAGTTTGGCGTTGGCCAGGATCACCGCCAAGCTGTCGCTGGGTGTGACGAAGAAATGCCGACCCAACACCATATTGCGGTCGCCGTCGCCATCCGAGGCGGCGCCAAAGTCTGGCGCGTCCGGCCCGAACAGGTAGTCTGCCAGTTCTTTGGCGTAAACCAGATTCGGATCAGGGTGACCGTGACCAAAATCTTCCAGCGGCACGCCGTTGACCACTGTGCCTTTGGGCGCGCCCAGCCGATTTTCGATAATTTCACGGGCGTAGGGACCGGTGACGGCGTGCATGGCGTCAAAACGCATACGGAAACCGGATTGAAACCGGTCGCGGATTTTGTCGAAATCGAATAGCTGTTCCATCAAATCAGCGTAATCGCTCACTGAATCCACGATGTCCACATGCATGTCGCCGACCATCGTTGAGCCGAGCTTGTCCAAATCAATAGCCGGAGCGTCCAGGATACGATAACGATTGATGTGTAGAGTGGCTGTATAGATCGCCTCGGTCACTTTTTCCGGAGCCGGGCCCCCGTTCGGGGTGTTGAATTTGATGCCAAAATCTTCGTCCGGGCCGCCCGGGTTGTGGCTGGCCGACAGGATAATGCCGCCTCGGGCCCGATGTTTGCGGATCAGGTGGGAGGCGGCGGGCGTCGAGAGAATGCCGCCCTGGCCGATCAAGACCCGCGTACACCCGTTAGCGGCGGCGATGCGCAAAATGATCTGGATAGCTTGCCGATTGTAGTAGCGGCCGTCGCCCCCCACGACGAGCGGCGCGTCTTCCATCTCGCGCTGCGTGTCGAAAATACACTGTACGAAGTTTTCCAGATAATTCGGCTTTTCGAACACCTTGACTTTTTTGCGTAGCCCTGAAGTGCCGGGTTTTTGATCGGTAAACGGTTGGGTAGCAATAGTTTCAACGCTCATGATACGGGGTTCTCCTTTGGGTTTTACTGGAATTTATCAGGGGTATTATGCGCCGGTTGCCGGTTGCAGGGTAGAACCAGGCCGCCGTCAGTCAGCGCCGCCAGCGCGGCCAATGACCCAAATCTCGATATCAGTCGCGCCGCCCGCCCGCAGCACCCGAGCGCATTCGGCCACGGTGCTGGCGGTCGTCATCACGTCGTCAAGAAGCGCAACGCGCACATCAGCCAGCGGTTTGCTGAGCATAAATGCGCCCAGGGGATTCGTCTGGCGGGCGCGGGCGTCCAGCCGGGTTTGTGGCGGTGTGTAGCGCACCCGGCGCAACCCCTCGGCCAGCAGTGGAATCCGCCAGCGACGAGCGACAGGACGAGCCAGTTCCAGCGCCTGATTAAAACCGCGCTCGCGCAAACGCAGCGGGTGCAACGGGACGGGGATGATACAGTCCGGCCACGGCTCGCCGCGTTCAGCGAGGGCGAGAGCAAACAGTTCGCCCAGCAGGCGAGCGTGGCTCAGCCGGCCGCTGAATTTCAGTCGGCGAATCAGGAAATCAATGGGTGGTTGATAGCAAAAAGGTGCGAACGTGCGGTCATAGAGAGGAGGATGGGCGCGGCATGCGTCGCAACACCCCGTTAGCCCGGTGGGCAACGGCAGGGCGCAAACCGGGCAGGCCGCCATGTTGCGCGGCAGATCAGCAACGCACCCGGCGCAGAGGTCGTATCCCTCTACGCCTGTTGCGCCGCACAATAAACAGGTAGGAGGTAGTAGAATGTGGTGGAATCGCTCCAGCCCGGTGGTCATCACACAACGCGCCTGATAATTGACAAGGTTAAAACGGTTACCGAAGATGACCGCTGAGGATAGACACCGGCTTATTTCCATATTCTTAAGGCTTAAAATCATGCAGATGCATATTTTGGAACAAAGCGAAGATACGGTAATTGGCAAAATGGCGCGGGGATCATCGGCCAAACGGGCCTCCGCCCTGATGAATTATGGCAATATGATCGCCATCCTGATTCCGTTTCCATTGCTTATTTTCTGGTTCGGCGCGTCGATGCTGGTGTACGCCATGAATCGTCACCACCCTAATCCCAAGGTGGGTCACTATACACAACAGGCCGCCTACCGTTTCTACGGAGTCACCGGTTTCTTCGTCGTGGCTGCGACCTTCATTCCTGGCGGCGGCTGGATTTGGCATTTGACCGCCTGGATTGTGGCGGCGCTGATTTTGCTTCCCTGGTCGATCCTGGATCTACGACGGATTTATCGGGATGAATGGATTGATATTCCGCTGGACGATGCAGGCCATCCGCTATCCGGCGTGAGCCAATGAATGAGCACGATCCAAATTCCGGCGCAGACGCCCGTCAAAAATTTGCCCGCGTTCTATCGCCAGCTCCCGCCCTCCGCTCCGGAAAGCCTGATCTTCACCGAGGCACTGCTGGCCGGTGACCGGTTTGGCGCCAGAAATGTGGTGAATGAAAAGCTGGATGCCGGCGTTGACCTGATCGATGTGCAGGTCTCCGTGATGCAACCGGCATTGTACGAAGTGGGCCAGCGCTGGCAGCGCCACCAGATTTCGGTGGCGCAGGAACACCTGGCGACCGCGATCTGCCAAACATTGCTGGCGGGCGCGCTACTGCGGGTAGAGCCCGCGCCACGCCATGGCCGGCGGGCGTTGTTTGCCTGTGTGGCGGGTAATTTTCACTGTCTGGGGTTGCGTATGGTGGCGGACGCCTTCGATCTGGCGGGATGGGACAGCGCTTACCTGGGGGCCGATGTGCCGACCCTGGCGTTGCTCCGCGAGATTGAATCCAGCCGTCCTGATGTGGTGGGGCTGTCGGTCTCCCTGTTGCAACAAGTAAAGGCCGTGCGTGAATTGATTCGACTGTGCCGGCTGAATCTGGGCGAACAATGTCCGCCCATTCTGGTTGGGGGGCTGGTGATGAACAGCGTGGACGAGCTTTGGCGGCGCGTCGAGGCGGACGCCTGGTATCCCGATGCGCGAACCGCACAGCGCGGGATGTTATGACTGATCTGGTCCGCTCTCTGGAGGAGATGGGGCTACCGCTGTTCTTGCAGGAACTGACCAGCGTGGTGATTGCATTGCTGGACGAAAACGGCAACGTATTGGCGGCCAACCGGGGTTTTCTGCGCATGGCATCCCCGCCGGAAACCCCTGGCGAACTGTGGAATGTTCGCTCGCTGTTCGTCAATCCCCGCCTGGAAGACGTGCAAATGCTGGTGTCATATCAACGCAGTGCATTGCTGCTCTACCGGGGTATTCTGAACATCGCGCATGGCGATCAGCCCTGCCGCTCTCTGCAGGGGCATATTTACCGCTGGCAGCAGGGGCGGTTGCTGGTGGCCGCTGAATACGATGTGGAAGGACTGGAGATGTTGGGCGCGACGGTGATGCAACTGAACCATGAGCTGGCGGAGACCCAGCGACAGTTGTTACGCGCTAACCGCGAGTTGAAACGCAGCGAGGCGACGGTTCGGGAATTGATTCATACCGATTCACTGACCGGGGTCGGCAACCAACGCCAACTGGATGAAGCGCTGGCGTCCGAAATCGAACGGGGTCGGCGCTATGGCGACGCCCTCTGCCTGTTGATTGCCGATCTGGATCATTTTAAGGAAGTGAATGACCGGTGCGGTCGTGCGGTGGGCGACGAGATATTGAAGCGCTTCGCGGCGCTGCTGCGTGATCATTGTCGGCAAAGCGATCTGGTGGCCCGCTTCGGCGGCAAGGAGTTCGTCCTGCTGTTGCCGGATGCCGATTTGGCGAGAGCCACCGCCTGTGCAGAGCGGATTCGCCAGCGGTTGGAGTCACAACCCTTGGCGCCACAAGTAGCGCCGCAAATCGGGCGGCTCACCGCCAGTTTTGGCGTGGCGATGCTGGCGGCCCACGAAGAGGGCGCAGACCTGCTGCGGCGGGCGGATCAGGCGCTGTATCGCTCCAAGAAGGAAGGCCGCAACCGAGTAACACAGTCTATCGTTCCCGGCCAGAATGCAGCGCCGCATATCGGTTGTTGCTAAATGACTCTCTACACTCACACGGTCGGTGAAGGATCAGACGTCGTGCTGGTGCATGGCTGGGGGATGCACTCCGGGGTCTGGAAGGATGTGGTGGAAAGACTGGCCGACTACCACCAGGTCACCGTTCTGGATTTGCCCGGTCATGGTTATAGCCGATTGCTGAATACAGGATCCACGCTGAATGATCTGGTGACGGCCGTATTGGCAGCAACTCCAGCGGCAGCAGCGTGGGTTGGCTGGTCGTTGGGCGGACTGGTCGCGCAACAGGCGGCGCTGATCGCCCCAGAGCGGGTCCGCCGTTTAGTCTTGGTCAGCAGCACGCCCTGCTTCGTCCAGCGCCCGGGCTGGCCGCACGGCATTGCTTTACCCGTATTGCGCCGCTTCGCCGAGGAGTTACGCCAGGATTATCGCGCCGTGCTCAAGCGTTTTATCGCTCTGGAAGTTCACGGCAGTGAACAGGCCAGCGCCCAGTTAAAGCAGTTGAAGGCCATGCTGTTTCAGCATGGGGAGCCGGAAGTGGCGGCGCTGGAGAATGGGTTGACGATTCTGGAAACCAGTGATTTGCGCGCCGGGTTGGCGCGGATTCAATGCCCAACTCTTCTGTTGATGGGGCAGCGCGATCAACTGGTTCCGGCAGGCGCGGGAGAGGCTCTGTTGAAGCTGTTGCCGGACGCCCGGTTGCACGTCTTTCCTCGCGCCGGTCATGCGCCATTTTTCTCCCATCGGCCGGAACTCGTCGCCCAACTCGGAGCATTTCTCAATGCAGGATAATCGCGAAAATTTACCCTTCGTCCCTGACCTAGGCCGGGTGCGGCACGCTTTCGAGCGGGCGGCGGGTCATGACGACGATGCGGCATTTTTGCTCCGCGAAGTGGGCGGGCGGCTGCTGGAACGGCTGGATTTGCTCAAGCTGCAACCGCAGGCCATCCTCGATGTCGGCTGCGGAACCGGCGTCATTACCGCGCAATTGATGAAGAAATATCGCCGGGCGCGGGTGATCGGACTGGAGCGGGCGCCGGCGATGGTGGCCAAAGCCCGTCAACGGGCGCCCTGGCTGCGGACGTTGCATGGACTCTGCGCTGAACTGGACGCCGTGCCACTGGCCGACACTCGCTTTGACCTGATTTTCTCTAACCTGGCGTTGCCCTGGACCCTGGATTTGGATCGGACGCTAGCCGAATTTCGTCGGCTGCTAAAACCGGGCGGCGCTCTGTTGTTCAGTACGCTGGGGCCTGACACCCTGTTAGAGTTGCGCCGCAGTTGGGCAGCGGCTGACGATGGCTACAATCATGTCAACGCTTTTCTGGACATGCATGACATCGGGGACGCTCTATTGCGGGCGCAGTTGGCCGAGCCAGTGATGGATGTCGAGCGGCTAACCCTGACTTATCGGGAGGTCGATAGCCTGGCGCGGGATCTTGGCCGGATGGGCGCCCGTAACGTTACCCTGGGGCGCCCGGTCAGCTTGACCGGTAAGGGACGCTGGCAAGCGGTGCGAGACGCCTATGAGCGCTATCGCCGCCCTGATGGGCTGCTGCCGGTCAGTTGTGAAGTAGTCTATGGCCACGCCTGGGGACCGTTGCCGAACCAAGCACGCTCTCGCAACGAAGGGCCAGCGGTTTTCCCACTATCCCGGTTACGGCGGTAGCTGTTGACCCGGCTTGCCGAACCGGGGCGATTGCCAGAATGAGCGCTCCTGGCGGTTCCCCTCAGTGCTGAACCGGGGGAAAATATCGGGTAAGAAACAATCTTCAGTAAAAGACCCATAGGAGGCGTGGTGCTTGTTGATCTGATCAAGGCCGGTGGTTGGCTCATGATCCCGCTTCTGGCCTGCTCACTGGCGGCGGCGACTCTCATTGCCGAGCGGTTATTGGCGTTGCGCCGGGCGCGGGTGTTGCCGGGACAGTTGGTGGCGATTCTGCGCCGCTGGGCCGAACTTGGCGCGGTTCATTCGTCTGATATCGACGTGCTGCCGCTCAGTTCACCGCTGGGCCGGATTGTGGCGGCAGGGCTGGCGAACCGCCACCGCAGCCGGACCTTGCTCCGCGAACGGATCGAGGATGTGGGGCGACATGTGGTGCATGAACTGGAACGGTTTCTCAACACCTTGGGCACCATCGCCGCGATCAGCCCGTTGCTGGGTCTGCTCGGTACGGTGACGGGCATGATCAAAGTGTTTGAGGTGGTCGCTGCGCAGGGCAACAGTAATTTCAGCCTGCTATCGATTGGCATTGCCGAGGCGCTAGTGACCACCGCCGCCGGGCTGACCGTGGCAATTCCCAGCTTGCTGTTCTACCGTTATTTCCAGCGCCGAATCGATGAATTGGTTGTGGACATGGAACAAGAGACGCTGGAATTGATTGATTTGCTGGATACTCAAACGATTGTGGCGATACAGGCGGAAGAGGAGCGTCAACCATGAACCTGCGCCCTCGGCGCCGTGAAGACCCGGAATTGAATCTCGTACCGATGATTGACGTCGTGTTGGTGCTGCTGATCTTTTTCATGATCGCCACCAGCCTGCGGCGTGAATCTGAACTGGAACTCCACCTGCCGGAAGCGTCTATTCTGCCGATATCGGGTGCAACAGCGGCGCTGGAAATCCACATTGACGCGGAAGGCCGTTACGCTGTCAATGGTCAACCGCTGGACCCGGCTGACGCGGCGACATTGAAAGAGCGACTCACCCTGCTCGCCGGTGGTCGGGCCTTGCCGCTGACCCTGCGCGCCGATGGCCGGACGCCACATCAAGCGGTCGTCACGGTGTTAGATGTGGCCGGTCAATTAGGTTTAAAGCAACTGACGATCGCCACAGCGCATGCGCCCCTGACGACGCCAGCCGCAGGTCCCGGAAAATGACCTGGCTGGATCGTTATGGCTATTCCCTCAATTGGGCGGCGGTGCTGCTTTGGCCACTCAGCCTGCTGTTCAGCGCCGGGGTTCGGATACGGCGCAGGCTCTACCGCATCGGGTTGTTCAAAAGTGAAGCCGTCGGTGCGCCGGTCATTATTGTCGGCAATATCAGTGTCGGTGGCACGGGCAAGACCCCGCTGGTGGCCCGTCTGGTGGAGTTGCTGCGCGAGGCCGGTTACAAACCCGGTGTGGTCAGCCGGGGCTATGGCGGTCGCTCCAAGGAATGGCCACGCCATGTCACCTTCGACAGCGATCCCGGCGAAGTCGGTGATGAACCGGTCCTGCTGGCGCAGCGCTGTCGTTGTCCGATGGTGGCGGGACCGGATCGGGTCGCCGCCGCCAGGGCGCTGTTTGCCCACTATGATTGCAACGTCATCATCAGCGATGATGGCTTGCAACATTACCCTCTGCAACGCGACATTGAAATCGCTGTGGTAGATGGCCTGCGCCGCTTGGGCAACGGCGCCTGCTTACCGGCCGGGCCGTTACGCGAGCCCCCCTCCCGGTTGCGTGAAGTGGATTTTGTCATTGGCAACGGCGCTGCTCGGGGTCACGAATATCTCATGAGCCTGCGCGGTAACACGGCAGCGAATCTGGTCGATCCCTGCATCACCGCCACCCTGGCCAGCTTTCGCCGCAGCACCGTCCACGCCGTGGCCGGCATTGGCGATCCGGGACGATTTTTCGATCATCTGCGCCATGCCCGGCTGCGGCTGATCAAACATCCGTTTCCTGACCATCATCCCTTTCGCCCGGAAGATTTACGCTTCCCGCAGGATTTGCCGGTCCTGATGACGGAAAAAGACGCGATCAAATGCCGGGCTTTCGCCAGTGAAAACTGGTGGGTGGCGCCGGTCAGCGCGCAACTGGACCCGGACTTCGAGGAGCAATTACTCCGGCGGTTGGCGACGGTCGCCATGGCCAAGGGAATACGACGTGATCCTGTGGGACGTCGGGCGGTCGAACACCCCCGATCCGATGCCTCGCTACCCATCTTAGAGGTGATTGAAAGTGGACAAAAAGCTGTTGGACATCCTGGTTTGCCCGGTGAGCAAGGCACCGCTGATTTACGATCAAACCCGACAGGAATTGATCTGCCGGGAGAGCCGCCTGGCCTACCCCATTCGCGACGGCATTCCGGTGATGCTGGAAGCTGAGGCGAGGCGCTTGGCGGAGGACGAAGTCGTTGCCGGTGGATAATGCGCCTCCCTCTCACCTCGATCTTGTTCCACAAGAGGAAACAGCGCCGGACAACGCCGGACCCGCTTTCCGGGTGGCCATTCCCGCCCGTTACGCTTCAACTCGGCTGCCGGGTAAGCCCTTGCGCTTGCTGGCAGGTCGCCCGCTCATCGAGCATGTCTATCAGCGGGCGCGGGCGAGTGGCGCGGGCGAGGTGGTGATCGCCACCGACGATCCGCGCATTCAGCAAGTCGCTGAAGGATTTGGCGCAACGGTGTGCATGACCTCGCCGGCTCATCTTTCCGGTACGGATCGGCTCGCGGAAGTTGCTGCGCGTCTCGGTTGGCCGGAGGAGGCTATCGTGGTCAATGTACAGGGTGATGAGCCCCATCTGCCGCCAGCGCTGATTCAGCAAGTGGCGGCGGGATTAGCGACGCATCCTGACGCCGGTATCGCCACGGTTTGCGCCCGCATCGCCGATCCTGACGAGTTGTTCAATCCGAATGTGGTCAAGGTGACACGGGATGCCCAAGACTATGCCCTGTATTTCAGCCGTGCGCCGATCCCCTGGCATCGCGAGGCTTTTGGCGCAGGACGGGAAGGATTGAGCAAACTACCGGCGAGCATGGCCTGGTTCCGGCATATCGGTCTGTACGCTTATCGGGTAGCGGTGTTAGCCCGCTATCCGCACTGGCCGCCCGCTCCCACTGAGCAAGCAGAATCGTTGGAACAATTGCGGGCGTTATGGCATGGCGTGCGCATCTACGTCGCCGAGGCCGTCGAAGTTCCTCCGCCCGGCGTGGACACCGAGGCCGATTTAGCGCGGGCCGCAGCGCATTTCCAACGCTCAGGTGAATAGATCGAACGCCACCAATTCCGGCAGGTCCGGGTTTAGGCGGTCGCGGCGGGCATTGAGCAGGGGGACGGTAAAGGTACGGGGTTGATGATCGCCGGCATCGCCGTACTGATTGGCCTGAAGAATGCGGTGATCGTCACCGTCGCGCAGGACCAGCGCCAGTTCGTCAACGAGGAGGTCAATGACCCGACAGGAAATGCCCTGATAGGTCAAGTTCTGGTCAAGCAGAATTTTCAGCTTGTTACGATCAAGGGGCGGCATGGGGAATCAATCGCTCAAGATACCGGTTATCGCGAGTGTTTTTTCAGTTTATCAGATTGTTCCCACGGCATAGACCATCCCCGGAAAATTCACACCAGAAAAAAGGGCGCGATTTGCGCCCTTTCCAAGGATAAATCACCCAAATCAGGTATTGATCTTGTGCAGGGCGCGGCCATGGACGGACAGCGCCGCTTCATGCATGGCCTCATACAGGGTCGGATGACCGTGGATAGTGCGGGCCAAATCTTCGCTGCTGGCGTGGAATTCTATCGCCAGCACCGCTTCCTGCACCAACTCGGATGCAAACGGACCCATGATATGGCAGCCCAACAACGCATCGGTTTCCGCATGAGCCAGCATCTTGACCATGCCAAATGCCGCTTCCATCGCCTTGGCGCGGCCATTGGCGCTGAATGGAAACGTGCCGACCCGGTAGGGAATACCTTCAGCCTTAAGCGCTTGCTCGGTCCTGCCCACCCAGGCAATTTCTGGATGAGTGTAAATCACCCACGGAATCGCCTCGTAATTTAGATGCCCGTGTTGACCGGCGATGTTTTCGGCGACCATGACCCCTTCCTCGGAACCCTTGTGCGCCAGCATCGGACCGCGCACCACGTCGCCGATGGCGTACACGCCCGGCAGATTGGTCTCGCAATGGTCATCCACATGGATATAGCCGCGCTCGTCAAACAGCAACCCGGATTCCAGCGCCGCGACATTATCGGTGTTGGGTCGGCGACCCACCGACACCAGCAGTTTATCAAACGTGATTTCGTGATTGCCGTCCTTGTCCTTGAAGTAGACCTTGACGCCATGGCCGATCTTCTCGGTCGCGGTCACCCGCGTCCCCAGGCGAATATCCAGCCCCTGTTTTTTGAATTGACGCAAGGCGTCGCGGGCAATTTGCTGATCAGCGAGCGCCAGGAAATCCTCAACCGCTTCCAGCATAACAACCTTGGAGCCAAGCCGGCTCCAGACGCTGCCCAGTTCCAGACCGATCACGCCGGCGCCGATGACGCCCAGGGTTTTGGGAACTTGGCGGAAATCCAGAGCGCCAGTCGAATCGACGATCAGGCCCTCGGCGTTGTCCACTGGCGCCGCGCCGATATCAATTGGCTTGGAACCTGTGGCGATAATAACGTGATCGGCATTCACCACCTCCACCGAACCGTTGCGGGCGGTGATTTCGACCTGTCGATCCGCCAGTAATTTGCCGTGACCCTTGAGCCATTCAACGCCATTCGCCTTGAACAACGCGCTGATGCCATTGGTCAGCTGCAGGACGATGTCTTCCTTGCGGGCCATCATCTTGTCCAGATTTAAGCTGACGCCCTCAACGTGGATACCGTGGCTGTCCAACCCCTCCCGAAGGTGATGATACTGCTCGGAAGATTCCAGCAGGGTTTTGGACGGAATGCAGCCCACGTTCAGGCAGGTGCCGCCCAGCGCCGGGTCGTTCTTGAAGTTGATCCACTTCTCCACGCAGGCGGTTTCCAAACCGAGTTGCGCGCAGCGAATCGCCGCCACATAGCCGGCGGGACCGCCGCCGATGACGACTACATCGTAAGTTTTGGCCATGCTTGTACCTATCTTAAGGAAACAGAAAACAGGAGATAGGGAACGGAGATGCGCTGTACCCCGCTCCCCGTTCCATCGTCTGGCTGTCTCAGACGTTCAGAAGCAACCGGGCTGGATCTTCAACGCACTCCTTGATCGCCACCAGGAAGGTCACGGCCTCGCGGCCATCGATAATGCGGTGATCATAGGAATGTGCGACGTACATCATGGGCCGGATCACCACCTGACCATTCTCCGCCACTGGACGATCCTTAGTGGCGTGCATGCCGAGAATGCCGCTCTGGGGCGGGTTGAGAATCGGTGTAGACATCAAGGAGCCAAAAACGCCGCCATTGGTAATGGTAAAGGTGCCGCCCGTCATCTCTTCAACGGTCAGCGTCCCTTCTTTCGCCTTTTTGCCGAACTCACCGATGGTCTTCTCGATATCCGCCAGACTCATCTGGTCCACATTGCGCAGGATCGGCACGACCAAACCACGGGGCGAGGATACCGCCACACCGATATCATAATAGCCGTGGTAAATAATATCGTTACCGTCAATCGACCCATTGACGGCAGGAAAGCGCTTCAGCGCTTCGACCACCGCCTTGACGAAAAAGCCCATGAAGCCCAGCCGCACGCCATGCCTTTTCTCGAATTCGTCCTTGTAACGATTACGCAACTCCATGACGGGCTTCATGTTGATTTCATTAAAGGTCGTCAACATGGCCGTGGTGTTCTTGGCGGTCAGCAACCGCTCGGCGATACGGGCGCGCAGCCGGGTCATCGGAACGCGCTGTTCCAATCGGCCTAGCGCATCAGGGGCCAAGGG
>JBAQIQ010000157.1:0-4412 GCA_049288935.1 Candidatus Competibacteraceae bacterium | reverse complement strand
CCACGCGGCCGAGTGCGTCCACAGTCACCTGGCGTCCCTGCGCGCCCGGCGTGGTCGATGAGGTGAACACCGTTTGCCGTGCGGCGCTTTCAAGACCAAGGAACAGACCATTGGCCGACTTCCCGGTGAAGGCGATTTCGCCTCGTGGCCCCAGCGCCATCCCCGGCGCGTAATAGCCGACCCCGTCAGCGTATACCGTGCGGGTCAGTCGTGCGCCGCTGTCTTGCGCGTATTCGTTGATAGAAAGACCAAAAAAGGTGCCGGCCGCAGCAACGAGCACCGTTCCCGATGACGACAACACGATCGCTCCGGGTTTCGCTCCGTCGGGGGTGGTGGCTGTCCAGAGGGTGGCGCCGTTGACGCCCGACAACTTGGAGGTGATGGCCGTGCGGCTAGCCGAGCTTGGATCGAATGCGACATACAAGTCACCGGCGGGATCAACCACACCCTGCACAGGCGTCACTCCCACCTGTAGTTGTCTGCGTTGCCAGAGCAAGATGCCGTCTGGCGAGTACTTCTGGACGAGCCAATAGCCGTTGAAAAGAGTGAGCGGAGGCGGCGGATCCGGGCAGGGGGGCGGCGCACAGAGTTGGTAGTTGTAGTCTCCGTCCGTGGCCAGCACGAAGGTATTGCCGGACGCATCGACCACCAGGCCGTAGGGCCGCACGCCTGGGTTCGTGGTAGCCCAACGCACGGGCGCCGGCCAGACGGGCTGACCGTCGCTGCTGTAGCGTTGCAGGATCAAGTTGGCGCCGTAAGCTGGATCATAGATGTTGGGCGATTCGATGCCTAGCGCCACGTAGTCGCCGTAGGGTGCCTGGGCCAGCGAGCCCCCCACGCCGCCAGCGATGGTTTGTCGCCAGTCGGCCAATTGAACCGGTTCGGCGAAGGCCATGGTGGAGATGAACGCCAAAGCGACCACAATGAAACTGACGGTCGCCTTCAGCAGGTTCGCCGCGTGATTCAACAGCGGGTGGGTCATAGGGTTCTTCTCCTGAGGGATTGGGTATGCCGGGTCGGGCGCGACGCTCGTATGGCGGCACAGAGGTGAGGTACGGCGTCGGAATACGCCTATCGGGCGCCGTCAACAATTATTCTGCAATCGAATTTTGTCGTCGGCGAGAAAGCTCGAGCCGTCGGCGGCAAGATCATTGACGAGCGCGCCACCATTATGGATTGGGGACATGTCCCCTTTTTATCATCGAGCATGCTTTAAGTTTGGCCGATTTTCCTTAGCAAAAAAATCGGGCTATTATTGATTCATTATCCATAGAATATTGACAATAACAGCACAGGCATGGACACACTTATCGGAATGCGAGCTTTTTCCGCCGTTGTCAGCGCCGGCTCTTTTACAGCGGCAGCGGATCGACTGGGCCTGTCGAAATCGCTGGTCAGCAAGTATGTGCTTCAGCTCGAACGGCGGCTCGGCGTGCGCTTGCTCAACCGCACCACACGCCATCTGAGCCCAACCGAAGTGGGACTGGCCTATTACGATCGTTGCCAATCGCTGCTGGAAGCGGTGGATGAGATGGAAGCGGCGATTCTCGAACGTCAGGAATCCCCACAAGGCCGTTTGGTCGTCACTTGGCCGCAAACCTTCGGCGAGCTGCATCTGAATAAGGCGCTCGCCGAATTTTTGGAGCGTTACCCACAGGTCAATGTCGAAGTCGATTTGAGCGATCGGTTCGTCAATTTGCTGGAGGAAGGCTTCGATCTGGGAATCCGCATCTGCGAGCTGACCGACACCGGATTAGTGGCCCGCCGACTGGCCGCGATTCGGGTCGTCACGTGCGCTGCGCCAAGCTATCTGGATCAGCACGGTGTGCCGACCCATCCTCTCGAACTCCATAACCATGCGTGCGTGAGTGATACCAACATTGATGCAGCAGGACGCTGGCCCTATTGGATCGATGGCGAGCGGCGTAATATCGAGGTGAAAGGGCGGTGTCGCGTCAACAGCACGCGGGCGGTGCGCGACTTGACCATCGCGGGCGCGGGTATCGGGCTTTGCCCGGACTACGCCGTCGCCGACGCCGTCCGCGACGGCCGTTTGCGCCTGTTGCTCCAGAACTACAAGTCGGTTGAATACGGTTTGTACGCGCTTTATCCGCACCGCCGGTATCTCGCGGCCAAGGTGCGCGCCTACGTCGACTTTCTGATCGCCCGATTCAGGGGCCGGCTAGAATGGAGCTGATCGCAGGGCACCGGTATGCTGGACAGCAATCATTCGCTCTTTTCCCCGCCAAAAAGCGGCCGGACGTCCGAATGCCTTGTGGGTCGCCGACTTCACCTATGTCTCCACCGGACTAAGGTTTCGTCTATGTCGCCTTCGTCATCGATGTCTTTTCCCGGCGGATCGTTGGTTGGACGGTATCGAGCGCCGCCCGGACCGACTTCGCGCTGGAGCAAGCCCTCTCCGCACGCCGGCCGCGCGATTCCGACGGCTGGAAAACCCCCGCTACTCCCCCACCCTGCGGCAACTGGAAAATGACTCCAAAGTCTATCAACAATACCCGCTTCGGACTTGCGCTCTATCACCACTTCAGATGAGATTCGCTCCAGAATCGAATTCGCCAGCAGTATCCACTGCTCCTCAAACCCCATCTTCAAACAGGATGGCCATCGACGGCGGGAGGTTTCCTTGAGCTACACCATCGGTATTTATCTCTTCGATGACGTGGAAGTGCTCGATTTCGCGGGTCCATTTGAGGTTTTCTCGACGGCCGCTCGCGTCGTGTCGCCCGAAACGCCGCAAGCTGGAAAGCTCTTCGAGGTGTTCACCGTCGCTCGACAACCCGGAACGGTGTTGGCGCGCGGGGGTTTGCAAGTCCTGCCGGATTTCCATTTCGCGAACCATCCCGCTATCGACGTGCTGGTGGTGCCCGGCGGGGTGGTTACCGCAGAACGGGTGAAGCGCGAGGTGATCGAATGGCTCGCGCGCACGGCGGACCGCTGCACGCTGATCGTGTCCGTTTGCACCGGCGCGTTCCTGCTAGGCGCGACGGGACTGCTCGACGGTAAGAGCGCGACCACCCATTGGGAAGACATCGCCGATCTGCGAGTGATGTTTCCGAAAATCGCCGTGCGGGAGAACGTGCGCTGGATCGACGAAGGCCGGGTCATGACCTCGGCGGGTATCTCGGCGGGCATCGATCTGAGCCTACATGCGGTGGAGCGTCTGGCAGGCCGCGAACTGGCGATCCGCACCGCGCGCCAGATGGATTTCGATTGGGCCGACGGAAAATCGGAACCCGTTTGATCGGCACGATGCCGATCACCCGAAAGCCCGTCCTGTTCGTCATGCGCCATCCGCCAACTTCAGTAATGCCTTTATTGAGTGCGAATACTGTCATCTATGCACTAATAAGATGCAAAAATTCGTGCCCGCGAGGCCGGTAAACGAATTATCTTTATGATTTAAAATAAATTTGTCTGACGGCGTGAAATTTGCTGATTCGCACCGGCTTAATCCGAAAGCGGCCCAGTTTCGACCCGGAATAGAGCGAACGATCCCGATAAAACAAACGATGTAAATAAAGCGACAGAGACGACGATCCATGAACCAGAACAATAAACGAATAGCCAACAGTCTTCTTTTGAGTTTGATGGGGGTGCTGGCGCCCGCGATGTCTTGGGCGCAGCAGACCGCCGGTCCGAATCAGGGCAACACGGCCTGGGTATTGACCGCTACGGCGCTGGTGCTGTTCATGACCCTGCCGGGCCTGTCGCTGTTTTATGGCGGGCTGGTGCGATCCAAGAACGTGCTTTCCGTGCTGATGCAATGTTTCGCCATCACCTGCCTGGTGTCGTTGTTGTGGTTCGCCTACGCCTACAGCCTCGCCTTCGGGACCGGCAACGACTGGATCGGGGGTCTGGAGAAGGTTTTCATGGCCGGCGTGGAAGAAGATTCCTTGACCGGCGACATCCCGGAAACCGTGTTTTCCATGTTCCAACTGACCTTCGCCATCATCACCCCGGCGCTGGTGGTCGGCGCCTTCGCCGAACGGATGAAGTTCTCCGCCATGCTGCTGTTCAGTGCCCTGTGGCTGACGCTGGTGTACGCGCCGGTGGCGCATTGGGTGTGGGGCGGGGGCTGGCTGGGCAAGCTGGGCGTGCTGGACTTTGCGGGCGGAATCGTGGTGCATATTACCGCCGGCGTGGCCGCCCTGGTTTCAGCCCTGGTGTTGGGTCGGCGCCACGGCTTTCCGACCACCGCCATGCCACCCCACAACATGACTATCGTGGTGACCGGGGCCGGCATGTTATGGGTCGGCTGGTTCGGTTTTTATGCGGGGAGCGCGCTGGCGGCCGACGGCAATGCCGGGATGGCGATGCTGGCAACGCATTTGTCCGCCGCCGCTGGGGCGCTGGCCTGGACCGGGATGGAATGGTGGAAGTTCGGCAAACCC
>JBAQIQ010000156.1:0-2598 GCA_049288935.1 Candidatus Competibacteraceae bacterium | reverse complement strand
AATCGGCCAAACTTAAAGCATGCTCGATGATAAAAAGGGGACATGTCCCCAATCCATAATGGTGGCGCGCTCGTCAATGATCTTGCCGCCGACGGCTCGTGCCTTCCCACCGACGACAAAAATTGAGAAACGGTATAATCACCGAGGAACGCACCGAACTGGAAAACCTGACTGCGACGGGAAGCGGTCTACCCGTCAACTCAGCGCGGGTGACCCGCTAGAGCTGTAAAGATGAATTGAGGACAGTATTCTCATTCAGCCCACTCAATCTCAAAAACAAATTATCACTACACGTAAAAGGCAGGTGGAAATATGAACATGAACACGCATCCGCATGCATGCCGGTCTTTAACGACCCTTCATGCTGTCACCCTCTCGGTCGCGCTCTTTCTTCCGACGCCTGCGTCGGCAGAAGTAGGCCTCGCCTGGGTTCAACCCACCCGTGGCGTATCCGTCGCGCTGGATGCCGCCGACAACGTCTACACAGTGGACTACGAGCAGGCGCTCGGCACGGAAATGACCCTGACCAAACGCGACGCCCAAGGGTCGCTGTTCTGGGTCGCGTCTTACGATCAGACCGATTATACAGCGTGGGAGCGAGCGAGCTGGGTTGCAACCGATAGCGCCGGCAATGCCATCGTCTGCGGCACGCTGATGTCCGGGTACTCGAACCCGGTCGAGTCGGCCAGCATCGCCATGAAGTTCGACCCGAACGGAAATCTCCTCTGGCGGCGCGTGTACGAGAGCAGCTTCGATGGCTCGTCCGTGAGAAAGTGCCTGGTGGACGCCAACAACAACGTCTACGTGCTCGGCATGGGCAACGGACCTGCCGGGCGGGTGACGAAGGTCAAGAAATTTGCACCGGATGGCGCTGCGCTCTGGTCATATTTTGATACGGCAGGAGGAGCGGCTATTAATTTCAAATTCACGCCTGATAATAATATTGTCATTACCGGCAGATCAGTGACGGGAAATTTTAACGGTCATGCCAAAATTGATCTGAATGGCAACAATCTATGGAATTATTTCACCAACAGCTTTAACGTTGGAGATGCTGCTGGAGACGCTTCTGGAAATACCTATCTGGTTGGGGGAGGTTTCGTAAAAAAATTGGGGCCGGCGGGCAATTTAATTTGGGAGAAGAGCAATGCCATGTCCGGTTTTCGCATAGAAGTAGGCAATGATAATAATCCGGTTATCAGCGGCTTTCCCAGTGCAACAACGGGGGGCGCTGCATTCATGAAATACGATAGCAACGGGAACCTGCTTTGGGAAAACCTCGATGCGGACGGCCCGCTCGGCCTCCTGGCGCACGCGCACATGCGCCTCGATGCGAACAACAATGCCTACCTTGCCGCCGGAACCATGTCCGAAATGGCCGTGTGCAAGGTGAACGGTGACGGCACCTCCGGCTGGACCCAGACCATTGCGTTTGGCTACGCCCAGGCCATTGCCCTCGCGAACACCGACGACAGTGTTTACGTCGTCGGCGGCACCACAGCACGTTTAGGCCAAGGCAGCGTGCCGACGCTGCCAGCCAAACCTTCGGGTCTGACCTACTCGCTCCTCACCGCCAGCAGCGCCGATCTGACCTGGGCCGACAATTCGTCCAACGAGACCGGGTTCACGGTCGAGCGGTGCACGGGAACGCTGCTGTTCTGCGCTATCAATCCGGGTGCCTGGTCGACGAGAACGACGACAGCCGCCAACGTCACCCGCTTCACCGACACCGGTCTCGCTGCCGGGACGGCCTATGTTTGGCAGGTGAAAGCGTTTAATGCCGTCGGCAATTCGGGCTCCAACCACCTCTCGGCGACCACACCGGCGCAAACTGCGATCCCCGCCGCGCCTTCGGGGCTGACCCAATTGCTCCTCACCGCCAACAGCGCGGAGCTGAGCTGGACCGACAATTCGTCCAACGAGACCGGGTTCATGGTCGAACGGTGCGCGGGAACGATGCAGTTCTGCGCTGACAATCCGGGCGCCTGGTCGGCGAGAGCGACGATAGCCGCCAACGCCCCCCGCTTCACCGACACCGGTCTCGCTGCCGGAACGGCCTATGTTTGGCGGGTGAAGGCGTACAATACCGTCGGCAATTCGGGCTACTCCAACCACCTCTCGGCGACCACACCGGCGCAGCCCGCGATCCCCGCCGCACCGACCAATCTCCAGGCCCAGGCCAAGCGGGTCGGGTCGAAGGCCGAGGTGCGCCTGAGCTGGAGCGACAACGCCACCAACGAAACCGGCTATAGCGTGGAGCGCTGCGGGGGGAGTACCTGCACTAACTTCAGCGCGATTGCCATCCTGACGGCCAACACCATGCAGTACACCAACAGTAATCTCGCGCGGGCCACGACCTATCGGTACCGTGTGAGGGCCACGGGCCAAGGCGGGAACTCGTCCTATTCGAACATCGCGACGGTGAAGACACCCTAAAGTTAAACCTGATTAGCAAGATTCTTCAGCCTGCTGAAGCCAACGGGCCGGTCGTGGTCCGATGGCGGTGGCGGCGACGAGCAGGCGGGCAGGAAGGGTGTCGAGGTGAAAGCGCCGGTTAAACCGGTAGGCAAAGGCGGCCAGATAGCGGGTTCCGTATTT
>JBAQIQ010000155.1:0-3952 GCA_049288935.1 Candidatus Competibacteraceae bacterium | reverse complement strand
ACTCGATCTCTTCTCGCAGTCGGTCATACTCCGCCATTTTGCGTTCCAAAAAACGCAGGGTCATTGCGGTCTTTTGTGCCATGCCCGCCGGGGTCAGCAGGTACAAATAGGCCCGCTTGCGCTTGCTGTCATGGAATTTCTGCATCTTGACCCAGCCCTTGTCCAGCAGCGCCTGTAAACAGTAATGCGCTTTGCCTACGCTGAGGTTCAACGCCTGCGCCAACTCCCGCTGGATCAGCTTGGGGTTGCCTTCCAACAGCCGCAGGATTTGGAGGTGGAGGGCTTCCTGGACCGTGAAGCCGGGTTCATTCACGAAAGTTTGAGAAAGGTTCATTCGATCAACATCGGGCCGACAGGATAAAAAGGTTCAAAAGATGAATCATCATAGCCGGCCTCCCGCTCAACCGACAACTGCTATTCCTGGAATCCGCTCCCAACGAAACAGGGCCTCTCAGGACTCCGCACCCCCGGTTGCTCGACGCTGATTGAACGCCTCGGCCCCTGAGCCAACCGCTCCAGCAGCGCCCACCCCCCGAACGCCTCGGGCGCATAGAGCCGGGTGAGAATCGGGGCCGCGAGAATAGCGATGAGCTGCGCCAGACCAGTGCCGGAAACCAGCCGCAGCACATCGCCCTTGAAACTGGTATTGCGCCGTGGTGGCGGGTCATGGAGCGGCGGGCTAGGATTCATGAAGTTTTAAGTTTTAAGTTTTAAGTTTTAAGTTTTAAGTAAAGGCTATAAGGCTGGCAGTTCTGATAACAGCCGTTCTTATTTAAAGGGGTTGACTATGGTCAGACGCTGATCAATCACCTGCCCATGCTGTAAATCTCCTGAATAGAGCGTCATACAACCAGACTCCAGGGCCGCTGAAATAATCAGGCTGTCATAATGGGAAAACCCATAACGAGCCGCTACTTCAAGGGCAGACAAAAGGGTTGAAGGCGCTAAAGGGTGTAACCGGCTTTCGCGCAACCAGCGCAACAACACCTCCCGGATGGCTGGAATCTCAAATCCCAGTTTACGCCGCATCACATTCGCGGCTTCATTCAGAACCTGCAGCGACAACACCGGCTGATTCGCTAGAATCACCAACGCTTGACGCCGCTTCGTAGCCTCATCGCTCAAACTGTACAAAATGACATTCGTATCGACAAAGTCAGCGCTCATTCGCCTCATCCCGATTAAACCGAAAATCCCTCAAATGACATTGATAAGGCGAAAAAAATTCCTCCAACTCCGCCAACTTCACCGTTTGATCGACCACGGCTGAAGCTGCTGGATGTCGGGAACGCAGATAACCAATGAAATCCAGCACCTCCGCGCCCAGCGCCTCTGGCAATGCTTTCGCTTCCTGATAAATCAATTCCGCAGTGTTCGGCATCATTCATTCCAAAAAGCTTTAAGTTTTAAGGCAAAAACTGAATGCTGAGATGATCCGGTCCTGGTCTGGTTCGGTCAGCCATGGATGCATCGGCAGGCTCAACACTTCCCGCGACGCTCGCTTCGCCTCCGGGAAATCGCCCCACCGGTAGCCCAGCGGTTCAAACACCGGTTGCTCGTGCAGGCACTTCGGATAATACACCGCCGTGGGAATGCCCTGCGCCTTCAGCGCTTCCGCCACGCGCTCCCGTTCCGCCACCCGGACCGTGTATTGGGCATAGACGTGAGTATGGCCGGGCAGGACCTGCGGCGTGATGCAACAATCCTTGAGCTGTTCAGTATAACGAGCGCCAATCCGATTCCGGGCTTCCACTTCCCCGGCAAAGTGCGGCCACTTCGCCAGCAGCACCGCCGCCTGCAACGTGTCGAACCGCCCGTTCATCCCCAGCAACGGGTGATGATGTCCCCGCATTCCGCCATGGGTGCGAATCGCCCGCATCTTTTCCGCCAGCCCATCATCGTCGGTGAACAACGCCCCACCATCGCCATAACACCCCAGCGGCTTGGCCGGAAAGAACGAGGTGCTGGCCATCGTTGTCACCCCACCACTCCGCCGGCCGTGCTGGGTCGCCCCAAAACTCTGCGCGCCGTCTTCAATCACCGGCAGGCCATGCCGCGCCGCAATCGCGTTGATGGCCGCATAGTCCGGCATCTGCCCGAACAGACTCACCGGCAAAATCGCTTTGGTGCGTGGGGTGATCGCCGCTTCAATCTTCGCCACGTCGATATTAAAACTCACCGGGTCAATATCCACGAACACTGGCGTTGCGCCCACCAGACCGATGATCTCCGCCGAACTGATCCAGGTAAACGGCACGGTGATGACTTCCATCGCCCGGCCCGAGGCCCAAGGCCTGCAAGGCGATCTCCAGGCTGTCCGTCCCGCTGGCTACCGTGATGCCGTGCTTCACCCCCACATACTCCGCCAGCGCCGCTTCCAGTTCCGCGATCTCCGGCCCCATGATGTACTGGCCGTGGTGAAGCACCCGATGGATCTTCTCCTACAGCGCCGGACGCATCCGATTCTGCTGGGCTTGCAGGTCAATGAACGCGATCGCGGGTAACGGCGCGGGGTCCTGGAGCCAGAGATCGGCTTGCGGAGGGCTGAGCTGCACCAAATCCGTCCCGGTGGTATCAAACCGTTTCTCATTAGTCACAATCGCTACAGGCCCATGGAGCACCGACGCCGCCTTAATAATCTGAGCATCTTCCAGATCGGAATGCGCCAACAGCGCTTCATCCTGCTGAAAACCAAAGCAGGTCAGTGGCCTCAGATTTTTTAGCAGATGAGCCAGAAGTCGCTTGACCACTTGTCGGGTCCTGGCGGGTTCAACGCCTTCCTTTTTGAATTGCTGGCGCGCCAGATATTCCAGTACATGCAGACTGGGACTGGCGATCCAGCATCCAGCCGCCCCTGACTTCTGGCTTTCGACTAATTGAGCGATGAGTAATAACCAATCTTCCGGTTGGCGCTCCAACCAGAGATCCAGAATCACATTGACATCAAAGACCAGATTTTTCATGGAAAAATAGTTTTAAGTAAAAAAACAGAAACCTGGCATTCAATCCCTGCCCAGTTTCGACTTTGGAATACCATACTTTTCTTCCAGAACCTCAACGAGAGTGGCCTTGTCCTCGGCGACGCCGACCGCCGGGCGACGCCTGGCAAGCGGCCCCAGAATCTCGCGGATGTCCTCAAGTAAATGACCGCCAACCGGGGACGCTGTAGCCGATGGCGCCTCAACCGCTCCGGAATTTGTCACCGCCAGCACCTCGGCATCAGGCAGTTGAATGATGACCGGGAAGCATTCCGTAGCGAAATGGATAGGCGGGTTAAATTTAATCTGACCGTGGTCGTACAGGGCTTCGACGCGCATGGTTCAGTCCTCCAAGAAGCTGAGTGTGTCGTGGTGCAGTTGGTAGCGTACCCCGGTTGCCGGGCACACGGCGACGCCCTCGCCTTCGAGCGGCAAAGCCAGCCGCTCGCCGTGCTGTCTCATCCAGCCGATCCGCCGCGCCGGCGGCGACAAAGGCGTATTCGCCAATCGTCACGCCGCAAACGATCGTACAATTCGCTTCCAGCGTCGCGCCGCACCACCGTCTCCCGGTACTCATCCTTGCGCGACACCGCCGACCGAGGATTATAGACATTGGTGAAGACCATGCTCGGCCCGCAGAAGACGTCGTCTTCCAACACCACGTTGTCGTACACCGACACGTTGTTCTGAATCTTGACATTGTTGCCGATCACCACCCGGTCGCGATGACGCTGCGTTACATTGAAATAAGCCACTGCATCCGTCACCTCACCGGCATCGTCGCGCAACACCGCCCGCACCTGCACCAGCATCGGATACCACTCGGCGATGGGAAATGAAAACGACGTCGCGCCCGCGTTGATCGTGGTCGGCGTCGCCGCCGCCAGAATCCGGCCCCGGCGATCACGCAATTCGACCGACACCCGGCCGTTTTCCAACGCCCGCCCGGCCACGCTCACCCGCCCGGCCAAGGC
>JBAQIQ010000154.1:0-8439 GCA_049288935.1 Candidatus Competibacteraceae bacterium | reverse complement strand
TCGGCGTGGAACTCGATCCCGCCGCCAACGCGGCTGGCGGTCCGTGCATCAGCGCGGCGAACAGCCGGACTCGGGTCTGGGTCATTCCGACCAACGAAGAACTGATGATCGCCCGGCAGACCCAGCGTCTTCTCAACACCATTCCTTAAGGAGCACGACACCATGGCCGTTGAAATCCCCCGTCCCCCGCTCAAGGGCAAAAAAGCGTTAGTCGCCGGCATCGCCAATGAATATTCCATCGCCTACGGCTGCGCCAAGGCGTTCCGCGAGCTGGAAGCGGACCTGGCGATCACCTATCTCAACGAAAAGTCGAAACAGTACGTCGAGCCGCTGGCCAAGCAGTTGGAAGCGCCGATCTTCATGCCGCTCGACGTGAGCCAGCCCGGTCAAATCGAAGCGCTGTTCGAGGAAATCACCCGAAAATGGGGTCGGCTCGACATCCTGGTCCATTCCATCGCCTTCGCCCCCAAGGACGACTTGCAGGGCGGACTGATCAACTGTTCGGCCGAAGGGTTCGCCAAAGCGATGGACATTTCCTGCCACTCCTTCGTCCGTATGGCCAAGCTGGCCGCGCCGCTGATGACCGAGGGCGGTACGATGTTCGCCATGAGCTACCACGGCGCTAACGAAGTGGCGCCGAATTACAACGTGATGGGGCCGGTGAAAGCGGCGCTGGAATCGTCTTGCCGCTACCTCGCCTACGAGCTGGGCCGGCAGGGCATCCGGGTCCACGCCATCTCGCCGGGACCGCTCAAGACTCGGGCGGCGTCGGGGCTCAAGGATTTCGATCTGCTGCTGAACGAGGCGGTGCAACGTGCGCCCATCGGTGAACTGGTGGACATCATGGACGTGGGGTTCACCTGCGCTTTCCTGGCTACGCCCTACGCCCGGCGCTTGACCGGCAGCACGGTGTACGTGGACGGCGGCGTGAATATCATGGCGTGAACTCCCCTGTCTCGGAGAGAGGGAGTTCGCTCCTCGTCGAACCCACCTGAAAGGAGCACGAACATGGCATTTCGTCTTCTGCAATCGATTTTTTCCGGCGCTCCTCAGCCCGGCAAATTCGACAAAGAGTTGATGCTGAGAGGCATCGAGCGGGTGGTGGACGGCACCGATCCCCGCCTGCGGGCGGTCAGCCACTACCGGCGCAAGCTGTGGGAACCGGTGGAGCGAACCATCGACTTCGTGGTGAACTTCGTCAACGCCCTGCCGCCCGCCATCGTCGCCGACCGCCAGGGCTACATGACTGATCCCCGCCTGCGCGCCCTGTTCGCCTCGCCCGACAGCCTGCGGGAAGTTCTGAGCTTCAGCGACGGCACCCGCAGCTATCTCAAACAGGCATCCGTTCTCCTGCCAGCGGCACTGTATGCCGGACTCGGCGCGGTCCGCGCTGAAAAGAACGTGCTCGGCATTGAGATGGACGGAGAAATCCTCCGGCGGGACGTGCCGCAAACCGTGGTCAACTTCCGCGACCACCGGCTGGTTTTTCTGACCGACAACGAGCAGGACACCCGCCGGGAACTGATGCGGCGCGCGGCCGATTACCTGATCGAAACCGCTCTGGGGCGCTTGACCGCCAGCCGCATCCAAAAGACGCAACTGGAACAGCAACAGCGCAAGCTGCTTCTGCAAAAGACCAACCTGTTGAAGAAGGCCCAGGTGGGTTTCGAATCCCTGGCGGGATCGGCCACTTCGGAACCGGTCGATTTGGCGGCGCTCGAACGGCAGCTCGAAGAGATCGAAACCGAATTGGGCCAACTGCGCGCCGATTCGGCCACACTCGACAAGCATCTCGCCAAAGTCGCCGCCACCCTGAGTGAGCCGGAAAAACATCTGCGACTGGAACCGGTTTCGCTCACCCTGGACCACGCCAACATCAAGGTGCCTGTTGACTCGCCCCGGGTGGCCAACTCGATGACTTTCCAGGAAATCGTGCTGGGGAAAGATCGCCGCGTCGCCGCGCTGTTCGTCCAGTTTCCCAGCGACGAATTGCTGCCGCAACCGGATTTCTTCAAGGAAGCCAATCGCCTGCTGCAATCGGTTCGATGAGGGTTGCTTGAACCCTCTCCAACCCTTTCACATAAAACCGTTTTTTCCTGGAGGAATTTCCATGAGCGATAAAACCCAATCTGATCTCGCCGCCGTTATTAAGTCCCTGAAGGGTTACCTGTTGGAAAAGGGCCACCGTTTCGAGCGTGGCCCGGCCTATGAGAGTCAGGGCAAAACGTCGTCCAGCGTGGCCGAAACGGTGCGGCGATATGAAGGGATGGGCTACGCCAAGTACATGCAGGTCGGTGATCCGCCGGTCTACGCGATGCTGGGGCGTGGCCATCAGGAGGTACACATTTTCCAGCCGCAAGACCCGAAGGTCCGGGAATGGTTGGAGGATGACCAGAAGGCGTTGAACGATCCGGCCATGCACCAGTACATGCTGCAAGCCTCCGGCCTGAGCGAGAGCGAGCTTCAGGCCGCCCGCCAGCCGCAAATCTTGCGCATCACCGAAGTGGACGACGTGTTCATCATCACTGGCGAGGACGCTCCACCCGAACGGCGGTGAAAAAAACCGCTAACTTGAATTCGTGGCGCCGGATGTCAAAAGCTCTTGCTGGATGCCGGAATTCCCGTCTACGCAGCTAATGGCGTCAGGCAGGTAGCGCATCGGAACAATGCTTGGAGGACGCGATGCAGCCGAAAGAAAGCTTGACCGCCGCGCACTTGCGGGCGCCGCGCGCCGCCGCCATCGCCGGCATCCTGTTCGCGGTCCTGCTGATGACCAGCTTCGGACTGATCCGGCTGGCCATCCCGGCCGACCCACTGGAAGCAGGCGCGTGGTTGAAGACCCATTCGGATACGGTGGTGCTGGCGCTGAATTTGGTGCCGTTTGCCGGCATCGCCTTTCTATGGTTCATCGGCGTGCTGCGCGACCGGCTGGGGGAGCGGGAAGACCGCTTTTTCGCGACCGTCTTCCTCGGCAGCGGGCTGCTGTTTCTCGCCATGCTGTTCATGTCGGCGGCGATGGTGGGCGGCCTCATTATCGCCTACACGGCGGAACCCACCCGGATCGTCGGCTCCACCACCTTCACGTCCGCCCGCGCCATCGCCTACGAAGTCATGAACATCTACGCGATCAAGATGGCGGGGGTGTTCATGATCGCGACGTCCACCCTCGCGCTGCGCACCCGATTCATCGCCCGCTGGATTGCGTTCCTCGGCTATGCCTTTGCCCTGCTGCTCCTGTTCAGCAGTCGCCACATTGAGGGAATCCTGATGGTCTTCCCGCTATGGGTGCTGCTGATCAGCCTCTACATTCTGATCGACAATCTGCGCCCGCCGTCGCTGGCGGCAACCACTACATTGGAGTGACAAAGTCATGACTAAAACCAAAGACCTACAAGAACCGGACGATACCCAGACCTCCGAAAAACTGAAGACCAAGGACTACGACCGGGAACTGGCGAAACTGCACGTCGAACTGGTCAAGCTGCAAGAGTGGGTCAAACACAAGGGACTTAAGGTCTGCATTGTGTTCGAGGGCCGGGATGGCGCGGGCAAGGGCGGTGCGATCAAGGCGATCACCGAGCGGGTGAGTCCGCGCATTTTCCGGGTGGTGGCTTTGCCGTCGCCGACCGAGCGCGAAAAAACCCAGATGTACGTCCAGCGCTACATCGCGCATTTTCCGGCGGCTGGCGAAGTGGTCATCTTTGACCGCAGTTGGTACAACCGCGCCGGGGTTGAGCGGGTGATGGGGTTCTGCACCGAGGAGCAGACCCAGCGCTTTCTCGAACTGACTCCGCTGTTCGAGAAGTCGATGGTCGAATCCGGCATCCTCCTCCTCAAGTATTGGCTCGAAGTCAGTCCTGAGGAGCAGACCCGCCGGCTCGAAGCGCGCATCGAGGACGGCCGCAAGATTTGGAAGCTGTCGCCGATGGACCTGCAATCCTACAACCGCTGGTACGACTATTCGCGGGCGCGCGACGCGATGTTCGCAGCGACCGACACTGCCTGGGCTTCTTGGTACGTGGCCCGTTCCGACGACAAAAAGAAGGCGCGGCTGAACATTATCCGCCACCTGCTCAGCCAAGTCCCCTACAAAGACGTGCCCCGCGAAAAGATCAAGCTGCCGAAACGGCAAAAGGCCGGGGACTATCGAGAGCCGAACTATCCTTTTAAATTCATTCCCGAAACGTGTTGAATCGACACCTACTGGCAGGATGAAGAACTGAATGCCGGGCGGAGCCGTTATTCTAATGCACGTTCATATTGAGACTAACAATCCACGGCCAAGCAGTGATGCTGCGCACAGACTCCGTATTTGCAGCGAGTTTCGGCAGGCCGGATTCGAGTTGGCGAGTGACTGCGGCCAAATCTGCAAACACCCGGTTGGGGAATTCTTTTTCGCGCAGTTCATCCCAAATATGCTCTTGTGGGTTGAGTTCCGGCGCATAGGGCGGCAAACGGAGCCGGCGCACATTTTCCGGCACTGCCAATTCCTTGCTTACATGGGAACTCGCCCCCTCCACCACCATGATGATCAAGTCATCACGGTGTGCCTCACTCACCTGGCTGAGGAATTCGCCCATGTGCGATGTGTTCATCTGCCGACATATCATCCAATCCAGGTCGCCTTGCAGCGGACTGACCGCACCATACACATAGACAAATTCACGTTCATAGCCGTTATTGACGGACGCTCGGGTACCATGGCCCAGCCTTTGCGAATTCGCACCATGCGCCCAAAACGCGCCTCGTCCTGAAACATCAGACGTATGCGCCGGCCCTTCACAACGTCGGGCTTGGCGATGGCCGCCAAGTTTTCGGGCAGTTTTTTTTCCAGTCTTCCTGTGCTTTCGCATCGCTTTTGGGATGCCGCGTGTCGGGAGCCACCTTGCGCCAACCCTGCCGTTCCAACAGCCGATATACGACGGACGCCCTCACCGTACGTCCCAGTTTTTGCGAAAGCGCTGCGCGCAACGGCGAGACCACCAACATGTTGCCCGTTCTGGCCAGGTCCGCCCACGGCGCCAGGAATTCGCGCTCCTCTTCTCGCGTCATCAGTTCGTGTCGTCGCCCTCCACGGGCGGGTTCGGCAACTTCCGGTTGTGAGCATCGGCGCCGTATCGCATTTTGCAGGCGCGCCACCGTTGCCCTGCTGACGCCCAGCAGAGCTGCCGTTTGTTCCAGCGTGGCGTTCAACAGCGCAGGCAATAGAACGGCTTGTGCGCCACGTAATGTGTGCAAATCTGTTGCTAAGGCTGCAATCTCTTGGGCTTTGCCAATCAAATCTGAGTCGATGCGGCGCGGTCGAGCCATGATAGTCTCCTGTGTGAAATCCTATCGTGGAGAATAGTGCTATTAGTCTCATCAGCGCCGGTTGGCCTGGATGGCGAATGACCCACGTTTGATCAAATGCTGATAGAGGATGGCCGGCATCCCGCCGGCCCAACGGGCCAGAAGCCCGTTTTACTCCCAGATCAAAATGACAAAGACTGATTAGGAAGTTTGAGACCTGCCGTCCCATGGAGATGACACACGCCTTTGGAACAGGAAGCCGGTCAACAGCAGCGCCAGCAGAGCCAAACTGAGCAGCGCCGCCGGCTCCGGCGTGCCGCCACCAGTGAAAACAGTCGCGCTCGTGATCGGTACCGCCGGCTCGCCATAGGCCCGGTCGGTCGTCCCCTGAACCTGGGCCACCGGTACGGGCAACGTCGGGGTGGATTCAGGATTGGGGTTGTAAATCTTTTCAGAGACGGCGACGAACGCGGTCCATGGCGTCACCAGGGCAAAATTCAGCCCCAACTCGGTGATCCGCTGTTTGAGCGCATCGGTATTGACGGGTTCGTGGCCCGGCGAGTGAGCACCGGTCGTCAACTGATAGTGCAAGTCGCCGATTAGGGAGCGCGCCCAAATGATCGGCACCGCTTCGCCTTCGGTACTGGTTTCCGGTAACTCGATTTGCAAGGGCAGGGTCGCTGGACGGCCCTGCACCAAGCCCCGCACCGTAATTTCATGTTGGCCGGGATGGTTGTAGCGACCCTGGACGCGCAGCGATTGCCCGGCAAACAAGTCGGGAATGCGTTCGGGACTTTGCTCGCTGACTTCCATGCCACCCCAGTCGATTTGGATGTCCGTCAGTACCGGCGATTGCAGGCGATCCGCCAGTTCGCCGGCCACCTTCTCCAGATCCTCGGTGGGGTCCATGTAACGAGTGAAACCACGCCCGACCCGGCCCATTTCGCTCATCAGGTAGCGATTGACCCCGGTTCCCACGCCAAAGGCGTACAGTCGCGCCGCGCCGAGTTGCGTTTTGAGCAATCGCAAAATTTCGGCTTCGTTGCCGATGTAGCCGTCGGTCAGGAAGGTGACGAGGCGCAGGGCGCCCGTTGGGACCGGTGGAGCCAGGGCCTGGCGGATGCCGGTGCTCATCTCCGTGCCGCCTTCGCCATTCAGCGTATCGGTGTAATTCAGGCCGGCCTGAATATTTTGCGGGGTCGCCGGCAGCGGCTGGGCGGAGAATTCAGTGGCGGCATCGCTGAAACGAATGATGCGGAAGCTGTCGGTAGGCCGCAGTCGCCGCAGCGCGGCCCGCATGAAGGCTTTGCTGGCGTCCATCGGTAAACCGTGCATCGAACCGGAACAGTCCAGCACGAACACCATTTCGCGGGGGGTTATATCCGCCGCCGCTGGAACCTGGGGCGGTTCGAGCAACAGGCTGAAGAAACCGCCACGCGGGTCGCGGTAGGCCAGCAATCCGGCTTGAGTCCGCGTTCCGGCCAGGGTGTAATGCAGCACGAAATCGCGGTTGTCCAGGGTCCGGCCATGGGTCAGCCGCACTACAGCACGATCCTGTTCCGGCGTTTCCGTGGTGATCGGATGGGTGCGGCTTGCGATATTCGCAATCGCCATGCCGGCGCTCAGATGGATGGTCAAGCCCACTCGTTCCGGGTCAATCTGTTCCGGGACGTTCAGTTCGAACACCGGTGGGTAGGCCGGTAATTGTTCGATTTCCCACTGACCGTAAGCGGTTTGGCTGTTGGCCGCTGTCGCGCCCCCGGAAGTCCCCGTTTGACCATTCCAGTGCGGCACGCCGCCTTTTGGCGCGGGCTGACCCGGTGCGATGCCCGCGCCTTGGGGTTGATAGCGCGGCCCCACCACCAGCGGGATGACCAGTTCATACGCGCCGTCCACCCGAGGCACGGTCTGGGCGTAGGTCAGCGTCACCTTGATCGGCAAACCCGGCATCAGGTTGGCGATGTCCTGGGTGAACATGTTCGGGCGATGCTGGCTTAACAGCGCGGCGCTGCGGCCTTCGCTCTTGGCTTTCTGGAAGGTGGCGCGGGCTTCCTCAATGCGCTGAATTTTGGCCTGAACCCGCTCATCGCCCACTTCCATGGTCATGGCGTTAACGGCGGCGGTTTCACTGAGTGGAAATAAATAGGTGGCGTGTACCGCCCGATCCAGGGGATTGGCGAAGGTCTGGGTGACCGTGACCCGCGCCACGTCGCCCTGTACGTCAGCGTCAATGTCGGTTTTGAGCAGCGGCAAGGTGACCGGCTTGCCGTCTAGCTGTGCTTCGATGCGTCCGCCCAGGTCGTCAGGCGCAGCGGCCAGTGCGCCAGGGACCGGCAGCCAGCAGAGGAGGGTGATCAGGATTAAGGAGATGTTCTTCATGAGTGAATCCTCGCAAGGTTAGAGTGTGACAGGCAGGGGTTGAGGGTGGGTTGGGAGCGGTGCAGAGGGCAAATCCAGCGCCCGCCATACCGCGATATCGAAGGATTCCATCGCGGCCACCGGCAGATCCCAGGGCGCGATCCGCTGGATCATCCGCCAGGTGACGCCGGGCGCTTGCAACCATCGCCACACCGCTTCCGCGACGTGGGTCGTCCGTTCCCCTCGCTCCGAGACATACGTCACGGTCACCCGCCAGACCCGCCCTTGCGGGTCGGTGGTGTGGTACATCGCGCTGGGAATGGGGCCGGGAGTTTGGCCGAGATAGCGCACGGTATGACCAGCTCCAGCCAGGCACTCTTCGGGAGCATGGAGATGGCGTAGCGGTGCGGTGGTGCTCACCACCAGTAGACCGTAGGGGCCATACGCGGCTCGCGCCGCGCCGCCGCCGTAGCGGGTGAAGTAAGCCTGCTCTTGATCGGTCAACATGCCGGGTTGCGCGGCGTAAACGGCGATGTAACCGGGTAATTCCGGTGCGGGCAGCGGCCGGGCCACGTCCACCGGCTGCGGCGGCAGCGTAACGATTCCGCCACAGAGAGCCAGAAACCCCAGTCCGGTGAGTGGCCTGATCGATAACAGACGCGACAGGTCGGAACGGGGATTAGCGGAAATGGCTGGAACCGGAACTGCGCCGCTGCCTCCGCGTCGCGCCCAAAGCAGCAGAGGCAGCGCGGCCAGCGTCAGCGTCATGAGGCCCATCGTGCTGTGCCAGGG
>JBAQIQ010000153.1:0-4268 GCA_049288935.1 Candidatus Competibacteraceae bacterium | reverse complement strand
ATCGAGCGGCTCGCCGCCGCCGTCGGCGTCGATACCTATCTCCGGCACAAACCCGACGAGCTTTCCGGCGGGCAACGCCAGCGGGTGGCGATCGCCCGGGCGCTGGCCACGCAACCGGCGCTGGTGCTCGGCGATGAGCCGACCGCAAATCTCGATTCGGTGACGGGGCGTAAAATCCTCGAACTGATGCGCGAAATGAATCGCGAGCAGCGGACCACCTTCGTGGTTGCCTCGCACGACGAAGCCGTCATGCGGGAGGCTGATCGCGTCATCCGAGTCGTCGACGGTGTCATCCAACCAGCGGATCGGGATTTTCATGTACCTGCATAAGCTGATGCTCCGCAGCCTGCGCCGGCACCGGGAGCGCGGCAGGCGACTGTCCGCGCTCATCGCCTTGTGCATCGCCGCCATCGTGTTCCTGCTGGCCATGATGGACAGCTTTTTTGACCGCTACGTCAAGCTGTTTGTCGATACCACCACAGCGCACTTGGCCATTGTTCATCCGGACGCGGCCGAACTGAAGCGCAAACCCTGGAAACGCGGTGCGGAGGGTTTGCTATTGATCGAAGCGGACGGGGAACTGTTGAGCTTCCTGCGTGCGACCGAGGGTGTCGAAGCGGTCGCGCCCATCGTCAGAACATCGGGCGAATTTCTGGTGCTGAACGGAGACGAGCAGGGAAGCACCACCATGGTGGGAATCGATCCCGGCAACCGGCAGCGAGTGTTTCCGGGGTTGCGCGTCTCGCAAGTCTCGGAGCGCCGAGACCTGAATGAGCAGGATGTGCCGGTGCTACGTCGCAGCGTGCAGTTTTGGGAGACCATCAAGGTCGCCACCGATTCGATCACCGAAGGCGATCTTCGAGTTCGAGATGGAGATCTCGCGCATTTCATGGAGCAAGCCAGAGCAGCGTTTCCGCGCTACTTCCCCCGCGAGGCTGGCGGAGAGAAACCGGCATTCCTGCGGTCGCTCGCCGCTGCGCTCGCCGATTCGCTCCTCTACCGAGAAGTTCCGGATCGCTATCGCCAGAAATATGACTGGCGTCTGGAGGAAGCGATCGCCGCCGCTCAGGCGTTGGGAGACGGCAAGGGGCAGGCCGAGGCTTCCCAGGTCCGCTACGCCAACAAACAATTGCTCTCGGCGTTGTTTCCGGACGCCATCAGCCCGGTCAGCGAAGCGATTCGCCTCGGCGCGCCCATGACGTTTCAGACCAGCTCGCCGCGCGAAATCAAAGCCCTGTCCCTGCCGGTGGTCATCCCGATCACCTTCGCGGGCTTCGCTGAAGCCATGCCGCTCTACGGTTTCGAGAGCTTCATGGATATCGGGCCGTTAAAGGCTTACCTGGAACTTGGGGAGCGCGAGTTCACCGAGATAGCTGTCCGGCTCGCCAATGTCGGTTCGACCGACAGTGTAAAGGCGCGCATCGAGCACCATCTCGCCGCTCGCGGGCTGGATTATCAAGTGCTCGATTACCAGGAAATGGGGGCCGGCTACTTGCCGACCGCGCTCGGGGTCAAGATCGGTTTGGCGGTGTTGGCGGGCTTGTTCGTGATCGCCGCCATCATCTTCGTGGCCAACATGATTCTGTTGGCCGTCATCAAGCGCCGGCGCGAGATCGGCACCGCCGTGGCCCTGGGCATGAGCCCTCGGGAATACGCCTTGCTGTTTCTGGGCGAAATCTTCGTGATCGTGACCGTCGCTTGGGTCGGGGGCTCCATCCTGGGCTCCATCGCCGTCGCGGCGTTCGCGGCGTTCGGAATGCCGGGCGTGGTGTTTTTCCACGATGGCCTGCTCTATCTCGACTGGAATGCGCGACATCTGCTGCTCGCTTATCTGTTCGTATTGCCCGGCGCGCTGCTGGCGGCGCTGATTCCGGTGTCGCGGGTGTTGAAGCTCAAACCGGTGGACGTGCTCAGGGAGACCCAGTGATGCTTTCCTTGAAGCTCGCCTTTCGCAATATTTTCGCCAACCGGCAGCGCAGCTTGGTCATCTATACCGCGATGACCCTGATTTCGATGGTGCTGTTTTTGTTCCTGTCATTCTCCGATGGCGAAATCGAAAATTTCACCCAGGGAATCGAAGGGCTGCGAACGCCTCCCGCCGATCTTGTGGTGAGCCATTGGGATTACTTGCGCGCCCGCGAGGCGGGAGAGAAAAGCGAGTCGCTCAATAAGATGACGGTTTCCGATTTTCGCGCCCTGGCCGAGAAAATCGCCAACGCGAAAGGCGTGGAGGCCGTTTATCCGGTCACCGTGCCGGTCACCGCCGGAATCTATGTTCGCGGCAAGAAATACAAGGACATTCAGTATCTCGGGGTCGAAGTGGGCAACGACCCACATGTGCGGGATCGGATTCGGATCACCGAAGGGAGCTATCTCTCCGGCAAACCTGATGGATTGTTGCTCCATGCCAGCATGAAAGACGATTTGGGCGTCTCGCTGGGCGACGCCGTGATCGTCACCGGTTCGACGCTGTTCGGCCAAGCTTTGGCCGAACAATTTACGGTAGAGGGTTTTTATCGCTCCAAAATCGATTTGCCCAGCATTTTCAAAGCCATCTACGCGCCGCTCGCCGGATACCGCCTGATCTCCGGCCATTACGAAAACGAAGCACCATTCTTGCAAGTGGATCTCGCCGACTCGGCTTCGATCGATTCGGTGCTAAACGAATTGCGGGCGCTGCTGGGAACCGCCGATCCGGGCGTGGCCATTCATCGGTTCGGCGACGTTCACCAGCAGTCGATGGCGGTATACGGGGCCATCCGGCAAATCATCATGTCCATTACCCTGCTCATCGTGTTCGTGGTGATGTTCGGCGTCATGAATGTGGTGTCCACCAATCTTGTGGATCGCGGCCGGGAAATTGGCACCTATTATTGCCTGGGCGCTTCGCGCGGTTTCCTCAAGCGGATGTACGCCATCGAAATCCTGCTGGTCAATCTGTTCGCGTCCGGCACGGGAATCGCGATCGGAACGCTGACAGTGTGGGTTCTGAACGGCATCGGATTCGAGACCCAGGACGTGGGCTTGCAGATGGTGTTCGGCGGTGATCGGTTGCGTTTGGTGGTCAGCGTGGCGTCCATCGCCTGGCTGACGGGGGTGCTGCTGCTGGTGACGGCCGCGACCGCCTTGTTCAGCCTGGGCGGGGCGCTCAAGGTCTCGCCGGTAGCCGCCCTTCGCGAAACGCGGGATTGAGCGATGGCCGAAGCTCGACACCGGATTGCGGGCAGCGATCCCCGATGAAATTTCCGCCCCCGGCCCGGGTCATCCACCGTCTGTGTCGCTTGGCGTTCGCGACCTTCCTGGTCGGCTTGACGACCGGCCCGGCGTCCATCGTTTCGGCCGCCGACGGCGAGTCGGGCGACTGGCAAATCTGGGGCTCGGTCGGCTACCTCGGCAATGCCGGTCGCCTCAAGGACAGCGTGCGCGAAGCGACGGATCTCTCGACCTGGAGCACAGCTCAGGAAGTTTTCCTGACCGGCGACGCCCGTTACGGTTCGCTGGGCAAGTTCTCCTTCGACCTGTCGCAACTGATAGGGAACACCAAAGCGGAGGTGCGCGATGACACCGAATTCGAGGTCACCGAGCTGTACGCCGATCCGCTATCACTCGATTCCGGCGCTCTGTCGTTTCGAGTAGGCCGCCAGCGTTTGAAGTGGGGCGTGATGGAGTTCTTTCACCCCATCGACACGCTGGAAGAGCCGCGCAACCCGTTCCTGGCCCGGCAAGTCATCAAGGGGCTCGACGCGCTCAAGATTTCGCACATCGCCTCGCCGTCCTGGTCCGGTTCGCTCCTGACCATCCGGGATCGTGACGAGGATGCCGCGCGCTTCGCCCTGCGCCTGGACACCGTCGTGGACGATTTCGACGTAAGCGCCGGCCTGATCACCTATTTCCATAACCAAGCGGAAGATCGCAGCGATTCGCCGGGGTTGCGCACCGAGCGCGACACGGAATACGCCCTGTTCTTCGAAACGGCCGGCTTCGTCGAAGAGCTGGGAATATTTGGTGAAGCCCAGCTCGCCAGCAGCCGGAACATGGCGTTCGCCTTCGCCGACGGCGCGGGCAACGCGGCCGTCTGGTCCGCCCCGGATTTCTCCTACACGCCGGCGTTTCGTGGCGCCGTCGCCCTGCAATATGAGCAGTTCCAGGCGCCCACCTTCAAGATCCGGGGCGAGTATTTCTACAACTCGGGCGGTTTCGACAGCGACGAGTCGCGGGCGTTTCTCTCGGCTTATCGCCAGTACGAGCCGTTTTACCTCTATCCCCGT
>JBAQIQ010000152.1:0-20304 GCA_049288935.1 Candidatus Competibacteraceae bacterium | reverse complement strand
CGTTTTCATAAATAATCTTCCATTTGCTGACGAATGAGTCAGACACGTTTAACAAATGACAAATATCTTCCGTCTTAAAATCAGAGATAAACATTTTTACTGCGACCGCCCTTTTGAATTCAAGATGGTCTGGTGCATCAATAATGTCTTCTAAAGTTGACATGGCGGCTTCTCCTTGCATGATCTTTTCGATCATCACTATTCTTTAAGGGTTAGACAAATCATGTAGTTGAAAATTCCACAACCGGCAAAGGAACGCTATAGTGGCAGAAGGTGCAGAAGGATTTGGATTTTCTGCGCTTGCATTTTCTCCTTCTGGTGATTTATACGGATGGGGTAGTCATTTCGGTCTTTACCGAATTGATCCTATCACCCTCCGGTTCACTGCAATTCGCCAAGAACCGTATGAAAATCCACAACAAATAGTAGCCATGCAATTTACCGCTTCAGGAGAATTGATAGGAATTGCACCCTATCGTGATGATGCAAGCGGCTATTATGGAACTATTTTCTTTAAGCTGGACCCTATGACTGGGGATTTGATTGAAGTGGGACACATTAAGCCCACAGCGCCTTACAGTGCTCCTTTTACTACAATTGCAAGAAAACCTAATTAATACTTAGGTTGGGAAAAACGCAGCGCTGCCCGACATTTTCAATTATGCCGGTTTGACCACCGACTTGGCGGGCGGCGATGTGGGTTCGAAGTGCAAAACACGCAATCCGACGGACCCGTAGGTGCGTCCCTCACGGTCGAAGAATTCGACTTCGAAGGCGTGTCCATTAGTAACCATCCCCCGGCAGAGCCGGGGGCTTTCGTTTATGAGCCGCTCAAAGCGGCTTATCGGGGTCGCTAACGCGGCCCCTTCATGGGAACCACCTAAAGGTGGTCTATCGGTGCCAGAAACTGATCGAGTGGTCGAGAAAATCATCTCTGATCACTGCTGCACTCAGCCTGTGTTTCTTTAATATTCAATTACTTCTCCGAAGCCCTGCTGTTGCTGAGAGGCTCTTCCTTAGCACAGCCATTGGCAACACGCCAAGCAGTGGCCCTGTGGAATACTCCCTGAATTGTCAAACTTCTACTGTCACCCCGGCAGAGCCGGGGGTTTACCCAATGTAATTAAGATATCCACCACGGTGCCGACCTGTCCACGACGCAAACCCTATTCCGGGATGTCGGCGGTCAGGGCGACCACATCCAGAAGTTGAATGGCGTCGATCACCAGCATAAAGATCACTCAAACGCAGGAATAACGGGCAGGGCGGGGTAGAAACAAACGGGTGATCCGGCTCACGACTGTTTTCTCGGCCGCAGCTTCAATTGCAACCCGGTCCCGGCCAGAATCAGCGCGAACAGCACAAACGCCGCCGCTGAAGCATAGCCAATGTTCCACCAGCGGAAGCCTTCCTCATACATCAGCAGCACGATGCTGAGCGTGCGATGGGTGGGGCCACCCTGGGTCATCACATACGGCTCGGCGAACACTTGGAAATAGCCGATCATCGTCATCAGCGCCACAAACAGAAAGGTCGGTCCCAGCATCGGTAGCGTGATATAGCGGAACTGCGCCCAGGCGCCCGCGCCATCAATCCGCGCTGCTTCGTAGAGTTGCGTGGGAATGTTTTGCAAACCGGCGATGAAAATGATCATGTTGAAGCCAAAATTCTTCCACACCGCCATGAGAATGATCGCGGGCATCGCCCAGTCTGGATCGCCCAGCCAGTCGATCGGCTCGACGCCCACCCAACTCAATCCGTAATTCAACATCCCATAGCGGGGATGGTAGAGATAGCGCCAAACCACCGCCACCGCCACCAGGGTCGTCACGACGGGCAGAAAGAAAGCGGTGCGGAACAGGCCGGGAAAGCGAACCCGGTGGGAATTCACCAGCAGCGCTGCGCCCAGAGAGACCGCAACGGATAATGGCCCGCCCACGATGACAAAGTAAAAGGTGTTGCCGAGCGCCGTCCAGAACAGCGGACTCTGTAGTAATTGCAGATAATTATTAAAACCGATGAAACGTAACCGGTCGAGATCGCCCAGCGCGTAAATATCGAAATCGGTAAAACTCAGCAGCAACGCCGCCAGCACCGGCAGGAAGAAGAAGACGGCAATCAATAACAATGCCGGACTGAGAAAGACCCAAGCGCTGAAAGTCGTGTGACGTTCCGTACCGGTCACGGCATCGACTCCCGCGCCAGCAACCACCGTCGCTTTTCCAGAATGCGATCCACATCCCGGTCCAACGCCGCCAGCGCCTCATCCACGCTCAACTGCTGGCGCACCGCTAATTCTGCGTAATGGGCAATGCGGCTGGCGATGCGCTCCCATTCGGGAATCGGTGGCGTCGGCTGCACCTGCTGCAACTGTTGGCGGAATGCCTGCGCATGGCGGTTGCTGGCCAGCGCTGAATCATTCCAGGCGGACTGACGGGCTGGCAGGTCGCCGGTCAGTTGGTAAAACTGCGCTTGCTGCTCCGGTTGGGCGAGATACTCCAGCAACTTCCAGGCAGCCTCCTGGCGCGGCGAAGTTCGGCTGAGCGCCAGGCTGGCCCCGCCCGCCAGCGATACGCCAATCCTCCCCTTCTCTTGCCGGTGAAACGAGGAATCCGCCAATCCTGGCAATGGCGCGGTCATCCAGTGCGGTTGCAGCGCCGCCGGCAACCGCCGCCCGAACTCGCCAATGTTCCACGGCCCGCTGATATAGACGGCGAAATAACCGCTGGCGAATTCCTGATAGAGATTAGCGATCTGGGTATTGCCCACCGGCGGCGCCAGTTCCTGTTCAAACAAACTCAAATAAAACAGGAACGCTTCACGGAAGCGGGGATGCTGAAAATCGCCGTACTGATGTCGGTCGCGCAGCAGCGTTGCGCCGCGTTGCAGGGCGAGAATGACTGGCAACTGCCATTCATTGATCGGCAGTAGAATGGCGTAACGTTCCGCGCCATCCAGTGTTTTAAGTCGGGCCATCGCCTGCAGCCAGTCATCCCAAGTCGCGGGCGGTTCGGTAAAGCCGACCGCCGCCAGCAAATCGCTACGGTAGAAGAACAGCCGGGTATCGACATACCAGGGCAAGGCCCAAGTCTGACCCTCCAGCCGGTTCGTCGCGAAAATACCGGGGAAATAATCAGTGAGCGCGGCGGCTGGCCAGCCTTTCAGCCGCTCATCCAATGGCGCAACCGCTCGCAACGCAACGAATTCGGGAATCCACGTATTACCCAACTGGAACACATCGGGCATGGCGTCGCCAGCGTAAGCCGTCAGCAGTTTTTCATGCGCTGCGCTCCAGGGAATTTGCTGCGCCCGCACCCGAATGCCAGGGTGGCGACGCTCGAACTCCGGCAACAATGCCTGCACTTGTTCGCCCTCCTGACCCATCGCCCAGAATTCCACCACCACGGGCCGGTCAACGGCGGAATCGCAACCCACCAGCCACAGGGCGATAAAAATGATCAAAAGTAGTCGGGCTAGAGAAAGCATCATGATAGTGTAGCGGTAATTCATCCGTCCCTTGAATTTTGTCCAGGTTATCCCCATAGGATAACGTTGAGATTTCCAACCGCTTCGTCAGCCTGTGAGGTATCCCATGCCCATTTATGAATACCGTTGCCAGTCCTGCAATCACGACCTGGAAGTGATGCAAAAGCTCAGTGATCCTGAACTGAGCGACTGCCCAGCTTGTGGCCAGCCGCAGCTAAAAAAACTGATCTCAGCGGTTGGCTTCCGCCTGAAAGGCAGCGGCTGGTATGAAACCGACTTCAAGAAAGGCAACCAGAAAAACGTCGCCAAGGACGATGCGTCGGCCAAAGACAGCTCGCCGGCCAGCGCCTGTGATGGAGCCGGGGGGTGCGCTGCCTGTCCGGCGCCCGCAGCGGCGTGACACCGTGGCGAGCCGTCATCCGTTGACCTTTAACCTTCAGTCGTTAACCTTGTAGCCTTCATCCCTGCATCACGGAATCCAGACGCCATGCGCAGCCACTATTGCGGCCAAGTCACCGACGCTTTTTTGGATCAAGAAGTCACTCTCTGTGGTTGGGCGCATCGTCGCCGGGATCACGGCGGGGTGATTTTCATCGACCTGCGCGACCGTGAAGGTTTGGTGCAAGTTGTGATCGATCCTGACACCCCGGAGGCTTTCGCCAACGCCGAACGAGTGCGCAACGAATATGTGCTGCGCGTGACCGGGCGAGTGCGCCGTCGCCCGGAGGGTACGGAAAATCCCCATCTGCCCACTGGCGCGATTGAAGTTTTAGCGCGTGAAGTGGAGATTCTCAACCGTTCCGAGCCGTTGCCGTTCCAACTGGATGATGACGATACCTCAGAAGAAGTGCGGCTGCGCTATCGCTATCTCGACCTGCGCCGGCCGGTGATGCAAGACCGCCTGCGGCTGCGCACCCGCGTGATCAGCACGTTGCGCCGCTTCCTGGAGCAGCAGGGTTTCCTGGACATCGAAACCCCGATGCTGACCAAGGCCACCCCGGAAGGCGCCCGCGATTACCTGGTGCCGAGCCGCACACATCCCGGCAGCTTTTTCGCGCTGCCACAATCGCCGCAATTGTTCAAGCAATTGCTGATGATGGCGGGCATGGATCGCTATTATCAGGTGGTGCGCTGCTTCCGCGATGAGGACTTGCGCGCTGACCGCCAGCCGGAATTCACCCAGCTCGACATCGAAACCTCGTTCATGGATGAACAGGCGATCACCGACGTGATGGAAGCGATGATCCGCCAGTTGTTCAAGGAAGTGCTGGAGGTTGATTTGCCGGACCCGTTCCCCCGGATGCCTTACGACACGGCGATGCAGCGCTACGGGTCGGACAAGCCGGATTTGCGCATCCCGTTGGAACTGACCGAACTGTCGGATTTGATGGCGGGTGTGGAATTCAAGGTTTTCGCCAGCGCCGCCAATGATCCCAACGGTCGGGTTGCAGCGCTGCGCGTGCCGGATGGCGGCAAACTGACCCGCCGCGAAATTGATTTGTATACCGAATTCGTGGGCCGTTACGGTGCGAAGGGGCTGGCCTATATCAAGGTCAACGATGTCGCCGCCGGGCGTGATGGTTTGCAAGCGCCGATTGTGAAATTCCTGCCAGACGAAACGCTGGCGAAAATTCTGACCCGCACCGGGGCGGAGAATGGCGATCTGATCTTCTTCGGCGCAGATTCCGCCAAGGTGGTTAACGACGCTCTGGGGGCGTTGCGGCTGAAGGTGGGCCACGATCTGGGCTTGGTCAAGGGCGACTGGGCGCCGCTGTGGGTGGTCAATTTTCCGATGTTTGAATGGGATGAGCAGGGCCAACGTTGGAACGCTCTGCATCATCCCTTCACTGCGCCGCGCCGCGACGATCCGGCCGAGCTGCGCGCTAATCCAGGTCATTGCTTATCGCGGGCCTACGATATGGTGCTGAACGGCAGTGAAATTGGCGGGGGTTCGGTGCGTATCCACCGCCAGGAAATGCAAAGCGCCGTGTTCGACCTGCTCGGTATCCATCCCGAAGAGGCTCGGGCCAAGTTTGGCTTCCTGCTGGACGCGCTCAAGTTCGGTTGCCCCCCGCACGGCGGCTTGGCTTTTGGCCTGGATCGGCTAGTGATGTTGATGGTGGGGGCCAGCTCCATCCGCGACGTGATGGCCTTCCCCAAAACCCAGAGCGCCGCCTGTCTGATGACCCAAGCGCCGGCGCCGGTCACGGAACTGCAATTACGCGACTTGAATATCCGCTTGCGGCGCACCCCCTAGAATTGAGCGCACCCCCCTTGCCTCCGACCCCTTGCCCGCTGGCGGGCGAGGGGCAGGTATTCCGCAATAAGCGCCCGGAGTCGGTATTGGTCGTGGTCTATACCGCCACCGATGAAGTGCTGGTGTTGCGTCGCCGCCAACCGCCCGATTTCTGGCAGTCCGTGACCGGCAGTCTGCACTGGGATGAAGCCGACCCACTGAACGCGGCGCGACGGGAGTTGTGCGAGGAAACCGGTCTGGACGCAGGACTCGATATCGTAGATTGTGGCGTCGTCAACCGCTTCCCGATCCTGCCGGCCTGGCGGCATCGTTACGCGCCGGAGGTTGTCGAGAACATTGAGCATGTGTTTCGGGTTCAGTTGCCGAAACCTCGGTCAGTGACGCTCAGTCTCTCCGAACACAGCGAGTATGTATGGCTGCCCCGGTCTGTTGCCGCCGTGCGCATGACCTCTTGGACCAACCAGGCCGCTGTTCTGGCGCTGCCCAAACCGACACTTTAAGCGCAGAAAATTCCTCATCATGGCTGTTTATGCGATTGGCGATATTCAAGGCTGCTACGATCCGTTGCAACGCTTGCTGGATCGGCTGCGCTTCGATCCTGCCGCCGACACGCTCTGGCTCGTTGGCGATTTAGTGAATCGTGGGCCGCATTCGGTGGAGGTGTTGCGGTTGTTGCACAGCCTCAGCACGCAGGTGATAGCGGTGCTGGGTAACCACGATCTGACCCTATTGGCCGTCGCTGCGGGCCAAGTCAAGCCCAAACGTAAGGACACGTTCCATACGATTCTCGAAGCGCCCGATAGCAGCGAACTGTTGGACTGGCTGCGCCATCGCCCCGTGCTGCATCACGATGCAGAACTCGGCTTCACCATGGTTCACGCCGGCCTGCCGCCGCCCTGGGATTTGTCCTTGGCGCAACGTTGTGCGGCGGAGTTGGAAGCGACCTTGCGCTGTACGGGGTGGATGAAGTTCATGGGGCGAATGTTCGGCAGTGAACCGCGCTGCTGGCGGAAAAATCTGACCGGTGACGACCGACTGCGCTTCATCGTCAACGCCCTGACCCGAATGCGCTTTTGCACGACGGACGGCGCATTGTCCTTGGCTGAAAAAGGGGCGCCCGGCAGTCAGGAATCCGGTTTGCTCCCCTGGTTTGCCGCACCGCGCCGCCGTAACGCCGATCTCAATATCGTCTTCGGTCACTGGGCGGCGCTGGGCTACTACCGCGCCCCCGGCATTTACGCTCTCGACAGCGGCTGCGTTTGGGGCCATCGGCTGACCGCCATTCGGCTGGATGAACCGGGCGCGCCAGCCGTCAGCGTCCCGGCAACAGTCGCGTTATCGTCATGAGTGCTCCGCTGACGCTCATAGCCGCCCTGGCCCATAACCGGGTGATGGGTCGAGATAATCGCCTGCCTTGGCGGTTGCCGGCGGATTTAAGGTTCTTCAAGCAGACGACGATGGGTAAGCCGTTGCTGATGGGTCGCCGCACTTGGGAGTCCATCGGCCGCCCGCTGCCTGGCCGGCGTATGATCGTATTGACCGGCCAACCCGGATATTCCGCGCCCGGCGGTACGGTAGCGCGTTCGCTGGACGAGGCGTTACTGCTGGCTGGATCAGTCCCGGAAACGATGGTGATCGGCGGCGCTACGCTTTACGCGCAAACGCTGCCGCTGGCGAACCGGCTGTATTTGACTGTGGTTGAAGCCGATATTCCCGGTGATGTCTGGTTTCCTGAATGGAACTCGCTGGACTGGCGGCTTGCATGGGAAGAGGCGCATCCCGCTGACGTCGATCATATCTGGCCATACCGTTTTCAACGATGGGAACGGAAGACCAATGCCAGGGTCACCTGTTGAGCTGGAAAGAACTGCGTCTGAATCTCGCCCATCCACAAGGCAGTGTCACTCCAACGTTCGGAGGGCATTTTGCCGGTGAGATTGAGGAAAGTGGCCGGCAAGAGTGGCGGGCGCTCCGGCTCAACCACGAGTGGGAAACCTATTGGCAACGGGTCGAACAAGAAGCCGCGTGAACCGGCCATTTCGTCGGCGCAGCACTTTGAATCACCCCCATAGACGGGAATTGGTTTGACCTCTGTCGGGTGCTCGGCTAGAATTTTCGGTCTTGCCTCAACCGCTCATTCAAGATCATAGGAATTAGAACTCACATGTACGCTGTCATCAAAACCGGGGGCAAACAATACCGGGTTGCTGAGGGGCAAACCCTCAAGGTCGAAAAGCTCGAAATCGAGGAAGGCGCCTCCGTGGAATTCGATACGGTGCTGATGATCGCCGACGGCGACCGAATCGAAATCGGCGCACCTTATATCGAAGGTGGCCGGGTGACCGCTACCGTCAAATCCCAGGGGCGCGGGCCGAAAATCCGCATCATCAAATTCCGGCGCCGCAAGCATTATTTCAAAACGCAGGGCCACCGGCAAAGCTATACCGAGTTGCGCATCAACGGTATCGGCAGCCCCAATGGCCTTCGCGCCGACGCTGAATCAGGAGTCATAAGTCATGGCGCATAAAAAAGCCGGCGGCAGTAGCCGCAACGGTCGTGATTCTCAATCCCAGCGCCTCGGCGTCAAGCTGTTTGGTGGCCAGTTGGCGCTGCCCGGCAACATCATCATCCGGCAATGCGGCACCAAATACCATCCTGGCCAGAATGTCGGCTGCGGCAAGGACTACACCTTGTTCGCTAAAGCCGAGGGTCATGTGGTGTTTGAGATCAAGGGACCGTTCAATCGCCAGTATGTGAGTGTCCGTCCGACGAATACCCAACCGGCGGCATGAACGGCAGCCTGGGCCAGTCGAAAGCCCCGTTTGGGGCTTTTCTTTTGCCTACGCTTGGCGAGAGGGCATCATGAAATTCGTCGATGAAGTGATCATCCGGGTCGAGGCCGGCGACGGTGGCGATGGTTGTGTCAGCTTCCGGCGGGAAAAATATATCCCTTTTGGCGGCCCCGATGGCGGCGATGGCGGCGATGGCGGCAGTATTTACCTGGTTGCTGAGGCTGAACTCAATACCTTGGCCGACTACCGTTTCACCCGCCGGTTTCAGGGCGAATGCGGACAGAAAGGGATGGGCGCCAATTGCACCGGACGCAGTGGCGCTGATCTGGACATCATCGTCCCGGTCGGCGCCACCGTCTGGGATGATGATACCGGCGAACTGATCGGTGATCTCGTCACATCGGGGCAACGGCTGCTGGTCGCGCAGGGCGGCTTTCACGGGCTGGGCAACACCCGCTACAAGAGCAGCACCAATCGCGCCCCGCGCCAGTTTAAGCCGGGAACACCGGGCGAGGCGCGCAATTTGCGGCTGGAATTGAAAGTGATCGCCGATGTGGGCCTGCTGGGCATGCCCAATGCGGGTAAATCGACCCTGATCCGCGCCGTGTCCGCCGCTCGACCCAAGATTGCTGACTATCCGTTCACTACCCTGCATCCCAATCTGGGCGTGGTGCGGGTTGGGCCGTTAAAAAGCTTCGTGATGGCTGATATTCCAGGATTGATCGAAGGTGCGGCGGATGGAGCGGGCCTGGGTATCCAGTTCTTGCGCCATTTGAGCCGCACCCGACTGTTGCTGCATTTGGTGGATGTTTCGCCCTACAGCGACAGCGGCGATCCGGTGCGGGATGTCGAGGTCATTCTGGGTGAACTCACCCGATACAGCGCCGAATTGGCCAGCCGTGAACGCTGGCTGGTGTTGAACAAGCTGGATCTGTTACCCGCCGAGCAACGCACCCCGCGCCTGGCGGAAATGGTCGCCGCCCTGAACTGGACCGGACCGGTCTTTGGCATCGCCGCCATTGAAGGTAAAGGCACGGAGGCGCTGATCCAGGCGATCATGGCGCGGCTGGAGGAGGATCATGTTCAGCAAGAACCGTGAACAACTGGGCGCAGCCCAGCGCTGGGTGGTCAAGATTGGCAGCGCCATGATCACCAATGAAGGGCGGGGGCTGGACAATTTCTCTATTGACGCCTGGGTAGCGCAGATGGCGGAACTGCATCAGTCCGGTCGGGAGCTGCTGCTCGTCACTTCCGGCGCTGTAGCCGAGGGTATGAAACGGTTGGGCTGGCGGCAGCGACCGACCACCCTGGCCGATTTGCAGGCGGCGGCGGCGGTCGGACAGATGGGTCTGGTGCAGGCCTGGGAATCGGCCTTCGAACGCTACGGCATTCAGACCGCACAGGTTCTGCTGACCCACGAGGACGCTGCGGATCGGCAACGCTACCTCAATATCCGCAACACGTTGCGCACCTTGCTGCGGTTGCGGGTAGTGCCGGTCATCAATGAAAACGACACGGTGGCCTTCGAGGAAATCCGCTTTGGCGATAACGATACGCTGGGCGCGCTGGTGGCGAATCTGGTGGAGGCAGAGCTGTACGTGATCCTCACTGACCAGCAGGGACTCTATGATAAAAATCCCCGTGAATTTCCAGACGCCCGGCTGCTCAGTGAAGGTCGGGCCGGCGATGCGGCGCTGAACGCCATGGCCGGCGGTGGGGCAGGCGCACTGGGCAGCGGCGGGATGTTGACCAAACTGCACGCAGCGTCCCGGGCCGCTCGCTCCGGGGCGTTCACCCTGCTAGCCTGGGGTCGGGAGCCTGAAGTATTGCGGCGGGTAGCGGCAGGCGAGGCGCTGGGTACTCTGCTGCGACCGAGTCAAAGTCCGGTAGCGGCCCGCAAGCAGTGGCTGGCGGTGCAACTCCAGGTGCGGGGCCGGTTACATCTGGACGCTGGCGCGGTGCGGGCGCTGCGCACGGCGGGTAAAAGTTTGCTACCCGTCGGAGTCACCGCGATTGAGGGTAAATTTGCCCGGGGCGATTTGGCCGTTTGCCTCGATCCGAACGGAGTCGAAGTGGCACGCGGGCTGGTCAACTACGATGCTGAGCAAGCGCTGTTGCTAATCGGCAAGACGACCCGCCGCATCGAAGAACTGATGGGACCCGTGGATGACCCGGAATTGATTCACCGGGACAATTTAGTAGTGATTTAGCCGTCTGGCAGGTAAAAAAGATGGCGCGCCCGGCGGGACTCGAACCCACGACCTTTGGCTTCGGAGGCCAACACTCTATCCATCTGAGCTACGGGCGCTGGAAAAAGAAGGTTAAGAGTACCTGTGATCATGCATTTCCGTCCAGTCCCTTAATGATATTTTTATCCACTGCCCGCACGGCTTTCCGCAAACCTGCATTGGCGTACCAGTTTCAGGCAACGCTAAATAACGTTATCATTAGTGATGTTTAGTTTGACCCAAACCACAAGATAACAAGCCTAAATCCAAACCTTCCCACCAACGGCGCCTCCGCCAGGATTTGTTCTCGATCCATGGAACACTGATCGAGTCGGGTCCGTCGCTACGCAGCCGAGGATGTGCAGGTTGAGAATGCGCTCAGTGAGGTGAGAGTGTGAGTTCGCAAGCCGATAAATCTGTTGTCACCACGTCCGTCATCCTGCTCTCGGCATTGGTGCTTCTGGCGACCGTGTTGTTCCTGGTGGCCGCCCTCATTGGCGTCGTCAATAGCGTCGCCCCCGATGATGGTTCGCGCAAGCAAGCGGCGATGATCGACCGCATTCAGCCGGTGGCGCGGGTATCAACCGCTCTGCCCAAGCCGGCAGGCGAGGTGAAGATGACCGGTCAGGAGGTCTACAACAAAGTCTGCGCCGCTTGCCATGCCGCTGGCGTCTTGGGCGCGCCCAAAACTGGCGACAAGGCGCTCTGGGAACCCCGGTTTGCTCAGAGTCTGGATACGTTGGTCACTCACGCCGTGACCGGTATTCGCGCCATGCCTGCCAAGGGTGGTGATCCGTCGTTGACCGAAACCCATATCAAAGACGCCATTATCTATATGTTGGGTGAGTCGGGAATCAAGGTCGAAGCGGCTCCAGTAGCTGCAGCTCCAGCCGAAGCTGCGCCTGCTCCAGCGCAAACGGCTCCTGAAACTGCTGCGCCTGCTCCAGCGCAATAAACCTTGATCCTCGCCCCCAACGCCTCTCCCGTCAGCGGGCTTGGGAAATGAACGGTGATGATCACCGGCCATCCTCCGGGGTGGCCTTTCTTTTTCAGGCCCGTCGTCATGCGCCCTGATCTTCGCTATACCGAATCCCCGCGCCATGAACGCCGCGATGGGGCCAATCTCCGCGCTCTGTTGCCTTATCTCTGGGAATATCGCAGCCGGGTGTTGCTGGCGCTCGGCTGTCTGGTATTGGCCAAGGTGGCTAATATCGGCGTTCCGCTGGTGCTCAAAGAGATCGTCGACCGCCTGGACGCCCAGCGTCTGGCGGTCATTGCTCTGCCGACTACGCTATTGCTGGCCTACGGCGCGTTGAAACTGGGCAACGCCCTGTTCAGCGAGCTGCGTGATACGCTATTTGCTCGGGTCCGCTACCGGGCCATGCGCCGGTTAACCGTGCGGACCCTGGCGCACCTGCATGATTTATCCCTGCGCTTTCACCTGGAGCGCAAAACCGGGGCCATCAGCCGCGATTTGGAGCGAGGCGCACGCAGTCTGAGCACCTTGCTGAATTATCTGGCGTTCAGCATTCTGCCGGTATTGATCGAATTTCTGCTGGCGGCGGCGCTGTTGTTGGGCCGCTATCCGGCGGTGTTCACGATCATCGTCTTCGGCAGTGTCATCGCCTATGTCGCTTTCACTCTGACCATCACCAACTGGCGGATGGAGCATCGTCATTTGATGAATCGGCTGGAATCGCAGGCCAATAATGAAGCCATCGATAGCCTGATCAATTACGAAACGGTTAAATACTTTGGCAACGAGGATTGGGAACTGCGGCGCTGCGATGCAACTCTGGCCGGCTGGGAAAACAGCGCAGTGCTCAGCCAGACCTCCATGTCAGCGCTCAACTTCGGCCAAGGCGCAATCATCGCGGTCGGCGTCACACTGATCCTGTTCGCCGCTGCTGGGCAGGTCGCTGCGGGCCAATTGACGCTGGGCGATCTGGTGCTGGTCAACGCCCTGTTGTTGCAACTGTTCATCCCACTGAACTTTCTCGGCATCGTTTACCGGCAAATTAAGTATGCATTAGCGGATATGGACGACTTAATCCGCCTGTTCGAACGGACTCCAGAAATCCGCGATGCGCCAGACGCGGTCCCGTTGCAGGTAACGCAGGGTGAACTGCGGTTCGAGAATGTGGACTTTGGCTATCAACCGGATCGGCAGATCTTGTTCAATGTCAGCTTCACCGTGCCGCCGGGTCGCAAGCTAGCGGTGGTCGGGGCCAGCGGGGCAGGGAAATCGACGCTGGCGCGATTGTTGTTCCGTTTTTACGATGTGAACGGGGGGCAAGTCCTGATCGACGGGCAGGACCTTCAGCGCGTGACCCAGCAGAGTTTGCGGGCAGCCATCGGCATCGTTCCACAAGACACGGTGCTGTTTAATGACACGCTGTATTACAACCTGGCCTACGCTCGCCCCGACGCCAGCCGTGAAGAAATTGCTGAAGCGGCGCGCATGGCGCAATTGCATGAGTTTATCGCCGCGCTGCCCGCCGGTTACGATACGCTGGTCGGGGAACGCGGTTTAAAACTGTCCGGCGGCGAGAAGCAACGGGTCGCGATTGCTCGGGCGATTCTCAAACGTCCGCGCATCCTGATTTTCGACGAAGCCACTTCGGCGCTGGACAGTCAATCCGAACAGGCCATTTTGCAGGCGTTACGCGCAGTGGCCGCCGACCACACGACGCTGGTCATCGCCCACCGGCTGTCTACCATCGTCGACGCTGATCAGATTTTGGTGCTAGAGCATGGCCGGGTGCGGGAACAGGGCGCTCACCGCGAATTGCTGCAACAGAATGGGATGTACGCCCAGATGTGGGCCTTACAGCAACAGGAGCAGGCCGTGCGGAAAGAGGAGCAATTACTGGGGCTGGATTAGCGGAAATTACTCGTCAAGCGCCGCCAGTAACGCCCGTTCCGTCTCGCCGAGAATCACCCGCACCCCGGCTTGCTGACGATACAGCCAGGCAAGCCGTTCGTGCCGTTCGGTGAAATCCTCATGATCCGCTTCAACAGCACTGGCTAAAAAAGCAGTCAGTTCAATAACCGCTTCTTCCAATTCGTCCAGTTGATCCAGCAATTCGCGTTGCTGGAGGCGCAACTCGTGGAATATCGCCATCGCTTTCTCCCGGAAAGACTTTACGGAACACCTGTCCAGCAGGACAGTCTCCGACCGCTGCTGAAGTGATGATGCGTCAAGAATTGGTGCGTCGGATTCTGGCGACCGCGATGCCGCTATTTAAACAGGTCATAACCGAAAGTGAACATGAGCCCTGCCGTGCCTAGCAGGTTCAGTTGCACATTGAAATCACCGTACTTGTAGCCCAACGCCGGCAATACCCCAAGCCCTACCCCATTTTTGTTAATAGGGATTTTATCCTCGTAAGGCTCCTTGTAACCGAGCAGCAAGCCGCCCGTCAGCTTGAAGTACAGATTGCTGCTGATGGAATCCAGCGGCCAGGACTTGCCAAAGTAGAAGTATTGGCTTTTCTGGTCGAAGCTGTTGTTGAAATAGGCGGCTCCCACCAGCCAGCGGGAGGGCGATTGCCACTCCAGGCCCACCAGCCACGAATAATCGGCATGTTCGGGGTCAGAGTCGAAATGGATCACGTCCGGAGCGGCTTGCACCATGAGCAGGTCGCCATCTTCAAAAAGGCCGGCTTGGCTCTCACACGCAGCGAGCAGCGCTAAACAAGGCATCAGGCGGAGCCACCGTAGTGGCCTCAATGACGATGATGGCGTCGAAAAATTCATAAGGCGGCTTTCCAGAGCAAAGGTCATAAGGGATCAAAGGGTCGAAGCTTAAAGCAAAGACTCACCCTCTTGCCAGGGACAGCCGCTGGGAAAAACTTAAGCAGCGCTCATGAAACGGTCTGCACCGTGCCGTCGAGATTCATCAGCAGCATTTCAACCTCCAGTTTCGGATAGCGTTTGCTAATCGCCTGCGCCAATTCACGCAGATACTTGCTGTGAATTCGTTCTTCCAGTAACGGATCTTTGGCAAAGTCCGCTTTCAGAATGACCTTATAGGCGCCGCAATCCCGATGGTCCATCAAAATCACCGAGTTGATGTGATGCAGGTCAATAGCCACTTTGAGGTGGTCCCAGAACGTTTTGTTCCAGTCCTTGAAAGTCTGGGTGACCGCGCCCAGCGCTGCGCCGGCTAGAATGACGTGGTCATACTGATCAGTTAAACCGCGACCATCCATGTACTTAGCGATGTCGTCAATCAGCCGGTAATCCATGCAACTGAGCAATAGAGCTTCGGTGGTATGCGCTGGGGCTGCGCCGGATGGGGTCGCATCATGTCCGGTTGCGGCCTGAGCTAATCTCAGCAGCGCCACTCCGCTGCCCAAGGCCGCCAGTTGGATAAAGCGGCGGCGGTTCAGTGAGGAATCGTTCTGCAGGTGATGGCAACAAGCCAAGGGTGAGTGAATGACTGTCATGGAGATTCGGCCTTGTCAGAATCTGTATTGGTGGACGTTGCCTGAAATCCATCCCCGCCTCCAGCAGGCGCTGATGAGTTAGAATAATCCCTTCATTTTTCATGTCCCATTGTGCATCCATGCCGGTTTTCAATCCTATCACTTCATCCTTGAATGTTGCAAAAAAGATTCAGGCGGCTCTCCCGCCTGACAACCGCCAGCCCCTGCGCTGGGGCCAACTCTATGGCACAGCACCCGCTCTGCTCATCGCCGCAGCCACCCGGTTTCGTGGCCTGATCCTGGTCATCGCCCCCGATAGCCAAACTGCCTTACGGCTGGAAACTGAATTGCGGGTGTTTGGCGGGGAGGGATTGGAGATTCTGGCATTCCCGGACTGGGAGACCCTGCCCTACGACGGGTTTTCGCCGCACCAGGACATTATCTCGCAGCGATTGGCGACGCTCTACCGACTACCGCAACGGCGGAGCGGCGTGTTGGTCGCCCCGGTGGCGACCTTGATGCAACGCCTGGCGCCCCGCGATTATCTGGATCGCTATGCGTTGCTGCTCAAAGTCGGCGAACGGCTGAATTTGGACCCGTTCCGCCAGCGGCTGGAGGCGGCGGGCTATGCCTGCGTGTCGCAGGTGGCCGAACACGGTGAATTTGCCGTGCGTGGTTCGATTCTTGATCTGTTCCCGATGGGCGCAGAGCGGCCATATCGGATTGAACTGTTTGATGATGCAGTGGAAAGCATCCGCGATTTCGACCCGGATACGCAATTGTCAGTGGCGAAGGTTGACCATATTCAATTGCTGCCGGCGCGGGAGTTTGCACTGGACAAGGAATCCATCACTCGTTTCCGCCAGTCCTGGCGGCGTCAGTTTGAGGGCGACCCACAGCGCAGTCTGATTTACCGGGAGGTCAGCGCCGGCCACGCGCCGGGGGGGATTGAATACTATCTGCCGCTGTTCTTCGAGCCGGTGGCGACGCTGTTTGATCATCTGCCGGAAAGCACCCTGGCGATTCGGCTGGACGGGGTTGCGGCGGCGATGGCGGCGTTTCAGGAGCAGATCATGGAGCGCTATGAGCAGCACCGCTACGACGCCGAGCGGCCACTGTTACCGCCACCGGTGCTGTTTCTGGAAGCGACGCAAGTAGAGCAGGCATTGGCGCGTTATCCACGGGTTGAACTGTACGAAGCGGGGGATGGTGGCATCAACTACCCGACCCAGCCACCGCCGGCCCTGCCGTTTCAGCCGCGCCACGAACGGCCTGCTGAGGCGCTGGAGCAGTTCCTGGTGGAATTCCCGGGACGGGTCTTGATCACTGCGGAATCGGCGGGGCGGCGCGAGGTGCTATTGGACACGCTGCGCGGCTATGGCTTGCGGCCCGTGATATGTTCCGGTTGGGCGGAATTTCTGGCGCGAGAGGATGTGTTGTTGGCGTTGACCATCGCGCCGCTGGAACAGGGGCTGTGGCTCACCGAACCCCCGCTGGCGATCATTGCGGAATCGCAGTTGTACGGCGAACGAGTGCGACAGGTGCGGCGCCGCGTCCAAAGCCGCGATCCTGAAACTATTATTCGCGACCTGACCGATCTCAGCCTGGGCGCGCCGGTCGTGCATGAACAACACGGCATTGGTCGCTACGCCGGGTTGCAACGGTTGGAGGTCGCCGGCATCGACGGCGAGTTCGTGGTGGTGGAATACGCCGGCGATGACCGCTTGTACGTGCCGGTGGCCGCCTTGCAGTTGCTCAGTCGCTACACTGGCGCGGCGCCGGAAAATGCGCCATGGCACAAACTCGGCAGTGGGCAATGGGAAAAGGCCAAGCGCAAGGCGGTTGAGCGTGTTAACGATGCAGCGGCAGAGCTCCTGGATTTGTACGCCCGCCGTGAAGCGCGGCCCGGCCACGCTTTCACGCTCAGCGAGGCCGATTACGCCGCGTTCGCCGCGACCTTCCCGTTTGAGGAAACGGCTGACCAGCAGACGGCGATTGAGGCGGTGATCGCCGACCTGCGTTCCAGCAAACCGATGGATCGAGTGGTTTGCGGTGATGTCGGCTTTGGCAAAACGGAAGTGGCGATGCGCGCGGCTTTCGTAGCGGTGCAGGATGGGCGACAAGTCGCCGTGTTGACACCGACCACGCTCCTGGCGCAGCAACACTATCAGAACTTCCTCGACCGCTTCGCCGACTGGCCGGTGCGGATTGAATTACTCTCCCGGTTCCGTTCGCCGAAGCAGCAGGCGGAGACACTGCAAGCGCTGGCCGGGGGGAAAGTGGATATTCTGATCGGCACCCACAAGCTATTGCAGGACAGCGTGAAGTTCCAGCAACTGGGGCTGGTGGTCGTCGATGAGGAGCATCGGTTTGGCGTGCGGCATAAGGAGCGGTTGAAAGCGCTGCGGGCGGCAGTGGATATCTTGACCCTGACCGCGACGCCGATTCCCCGCACCTTGAATATGGCGATGGCTGGTTTGCGTGATTTGTCCATTATCGCCACGCCCCCGGCGGGACGGTTGGCGGTCAAAACATTTGTCGGTGAGTGGAACCCAGCGACGATTCGGGAAGCCTGCCAGCGGGAACTGAAGCGCGGCGGGCAGATTTATTTTCTGCACAATGAGGTGGAGACCATTCAACGCATGGCCGCACAAGTGGCGGAACTGGCGCCGGGGGCGCGGATTGCGGTTGCTCATGGCCAGATGCGCGAGCGGGACCTGGAGCAGGTCATGCTGGATTTCTACCATCGCCGTTGCAACCTGCTGATATGCACCACCATCATTGAATCGGGCATCGACGTACCCAGCGCCAACACCATTCTCATCCACCGCGCTGACAAGCTGGGCCTGGCGCAACTGCATCAGTTACGTGGGCGGGTGGGCCGTTCGCATCATCGCGCCTATGCCTATTTGATCGTGCCGCCCAAGAGCGTGATGACCGCTGACGCCGTGAAGCGCATCGAAGCGATTGAATCGCTGGAGGATTTGGGTGCGGGGTTCCTGCTGGCCAGTCACGATCTGGAAATTCGCGGCGCGGGCGAATTGCTCGGCGAAGCGCAAAGCGGCCAGATTCACGAAGTCGGCTTCAGCCTGTACATGGATTTACTGGAGCGGGCGGTGCAGGCGTTGAAAGCCGGGAAGGTTCCTGAGCTGGATCGACCGCTGGATCACGGGCCGGAAATTGATGTGCAAAGCCCGGCGCTGATTCCCGATGATTATCTACCCGATGTCCACAGCCGGCTGATTCTGTACAAGCGCATTGCCAGCGCCCGTAACGATGAAGAGCTGCGGGAGTTGCAAGTGGAGATGATCGACCGTTTTGGTTTGCTGCCGACTGCGGTGAAAACGCTGTTCCGGGTGACCGGGCTGAAATTGCGGGCGCTGCCGGTAGGGGTGAAAAAGATTGAGGCGGGGCCGAAAGGCGGGCGGCTGGTCTTTGGGCCTGAGCCAAAAGTGAATGCGGTTAAACTGGTGGAATTGATTCAGCGGCAAGCCAAAGCCTACCAACTGGACGGTCGGGATAAGCTGCGTTTTATCAAGGAACTGCCCGATGTCGAGGCCAGGGCAGTGGCAGTGGAGAAGTTGCTGGAGGCGATTACGGAATGATCCACGTCACCTCAATGATCCGTATCGCTGAAGACGAACTACAGTTTCAGTTCAAACTGGCGTCTGGCCCTGGCGGCCAGAACGTGAACAAGGTGGCGACGGCGGCGGAACTGCGCTTCGATGCGATGGGTTCGCCCTCGTTGCCGGAGGCGGTGCGGGCGCGGTTGCTGACCTTGGCCGGGAGCCGCATGACCCAGGAGGGAGAACTGTTGATCACCGCCCGCCGCTTCCGCAGTCAGGAGCGTAACCGGCAGGATGCGATTGATCGGTTGATCGCCCTGATCCAGAAAGCGGCGACGCCGCCCAAGCCGCGCCTCAGGACTCAACCTTCGCGGGCCGCCAAGCAACGGCGGATGGACGAAAAGCGGCGGGTGGGTGAGAAGAAACAGACCCGCCGGCCCATGGGATCGTCGGGGGAGGGTGAGTGAGAACCGATAGCGCCTGTCCCTGCGGCTCGGGCAAGCCTTACGCTGCCTGCTGCGAACCCTACCTCGATCACGACCCGCGCCCGGTCACAGCCGAAGCGTTAATGCGTTCCCGCTATTCGGGATACGTCCTCGCTCGAAAGGATTATCTGCTCCGCACCTGGCATGAATCCACCCGACCCGAAACGCTCGATTTGAACGATGCGGGGGCCGTCCACTGGCTGGGTTTAAAGGTGGTCCGCACCGAGGCTGGCGGCCCCGACGATGCGCGGGGCGTGGTCGAGTTCGTAGCGCGCTTCAAGGTGGGTGGCAAGGCGCATCGACTCCACGAAACCAGCCGGTTCGTGCGGGAAGGCGGGCAGTGGTTTTATCTGGATGGGACGCTGCACGCCGCCACTCAACCCACTCGGAAGTAATCTGCGCGCCTGTCGATGCAACCCAAATCGAATGCCGCGATGTCATTCTGCCGATGACCGTGATTCGCCGCCTGGATGCGATGCTGGAGCCGTCCAAGCAAGCCATGCTCGACAGCGCGGGCGTCACCGACCAATGGCAGGCGTTTTACAACGCCTCGCCGTTTCTGCTGCGGGATTTGAAATCCATTGCCCATAATGAGGAGTTGCGCCAAAACTTTTTGGCCTACCTGAACGGTTTTTCGCCGAACGTCCGGGAGATCATCGACAAGTTCAGGTTTCACAGCCAGATTCCGACGATGATTGAAGCGAATTTCAGGGATTCTGGCATCAGCACGGGAGGGGTTGCAGCCGAACGAAATAGGGGGTGGTTTTTTGTGGAAATTATTGATACTTTAAGTGAGTTGTTGTAAATTTTTTGATTCTACACCGGTTTGGTGTAGAACAATGCCCCGTTTAGGGGGTCTACTACACGTTAGCCCGTCGCCCGTATTGATTTTGTTGAAGATTCCTAATAAAATCCTGGCAAAAACTTCAAATATCGGTTATGCAGCGTCGCTGCAGCGCCGCCGACGCATAACAAGTTGATGCGTCAGTGGCGTCAGTCAGTGACGCTGCACGAACGGTGGTGGTGGTTCAGCCATTTTTATGAAGATTCAAGCAGTTGT
>JBAQIQ010000151.1:0-1770 GCA_049288935.1 Candidatus Competibacteraceae bacterium | reverse complement strand
GCGCCGGTGGTTCCCACAGCAACCGCTCCGGTTCCCGCTGCGCCCGCCCCCGTTACCCCGCCAGGAACGGCGCCGACCGCCAACCCCTCCGGCTGGACCTGCGGGACCAAGACCACCTGCGGCCAGATGAGTAGTTGCGAGGAAGCGAAGTTCCATCTCACCCAATGCGGCGTGACCCGGTTGGACGGCGATGGCGATGGGATACCCTGCGCCTCGCTCTGTCGCCGCTGACGTGGGGGGGGAAACGCCATGGCCTGGGTTTATTTGATCGTAGCCGGCCTGTTTGAAATCGGCTGGCCGGTCGGCTTGAAGCTCTCGCAAACGCCAGGCCGGCTGATCATGGGCGTCATCATTGCTGTAGTGTGCATGGCCGCCAGCGGCGCGCTGCTCTGGCTGGCTCAGAAAACCATCCCCATCGGCACCGCCTACGCGGTGTGGACCGGGATTGGCGCAGCGGGAACCTTTATGGTCGGCATCCTGTTCTATGGCGATTCCGCCAGCGCCTGGCGACTGGTCTCCGTGGGCTTGATCATCGCCGGGATCATCGGCCTGAAACTGGCCCATGGCCCCGGCTGAAGCGGCACCCGCTCGTCAAATCGGCTCCACGTCCTCATAAACCGCCAAGGTAAACCGTGGCGTGCAAATAGCGAGAAAGATCAGGTCGGCGTCGCCCGTGTTCGTGATGCGTTGACGAACGCCCGGCGGAATGAGCACCCCCGCGCCTGGCCCGACGTCTTCGGGCGGCTCGTCGCCGACCTCAACGCGCCCCCGCCCCTCCAGGATCAGATACCGCTCGGTCACGCCCCGCAGGCAATGCCAGCGGGTGGTCACGCCCGGTTCCACGCGGGCGCGGGCTACGGAAACCGCTTCATCGGCCGAGGTGTTCCACTCTTCGGTAATAAAGCAGCCTTCCGCGAAGAAGGACTCGGTCGCCGTCGGGTGATGGATGAACGAATGAGGGGTCATTATGGAACCGAGTTGTTTAGAGACCACCGTCGTCAGGAAAAGATTGGGTCCTGTAAATTTTCCCGTGATACGCAGTTGGTGATTACAACTTGTTGTGGTGAGGATGATCGAAACCTACCACGGATAGTTTCGGACAATCCCTATCACAGGAAAATTTACACGAGGAAATATTCCTCGCAAAACCGACTGCGATAATAGTTGCCGGTACAGAGCAGCAGCCGGTTGTTCATGGATGAAAGCCTAGCTGCAAATTAATCATTTTTAGGAGTCTTTGGCTCTCGATGAAGATCGTGATTACGGCATTGGGCAGCGGCGGGGATGTATTCCCATTTATCGCCATCGGTCAGGTGTTGCAACAACGCGGGCATACGGTCGCGTTGCTGGCGAATCCGCATTTCGCCGAAACCGTAGCTCAAGCGGGCTTATCGCTGGTTCCGCTGGGCACGGAAGACGAGTATCTGGCGGCGCTGCGCCAACCGGAAATCTGGCATCCCCGGCGGGGCTTTGCCGTCATCTGGCGGCAGTTGATGGCGCTGACCCCGCGCATTTTGGCGACCCTCGAAGCGCAGATCGTCCCCCATCAGACCGTGCTGGTCGGTTCCACCCTGAGTCTGGCGGTCCGATTGGCCCAAGAACGCCACGGGCTTCCGGCGGCGATGGTGCATCTCTCGCCCAACTGCTTCCTGTCGGCCTACGAGTTTCCCGTCACTTCGGCGCGGCCCTTGCCGAGTTGGATGCCGTTGTGGGCGCGGCGGGCGCTGTTGGCCGCCATCGATCGGGGGCTGTTGGACGCCACCTGCGCCC
>JBAQIQ010000150.1:0-8560 GCA_049288935.1 Candidatus Competibacteraceae bacterium | reverse complement strand
GGGTCACAGTGGCGTCTTCCGGCAAGGCACGCAGAATGTCATGCAACCGGCGAGCGGGCAGAGTGACTTCGCCTGGTGTTTCCACCGGCAGTTCGGCTTTGACGGACAGCTCTAATTCCAGATCAGTGGCGGTCAGCGTGAAATTCTGTTCCCGGGCGACCAGCAGTACGTTGGCCAGGATCGGTAATGTCTGTCGGCGTTCGATGGCGCCGATCACGGATTGCAACGGTTTGAGCAATTGCTCGCGCTTGGCTTCCAGCTTCATGGGGTTCTCCGGATGACCCTTGTTATCGAATCTGAGGATGATGAGTCTATTCCTGACTGATGTCAGGGGTTTTAGAAATTTAGTCTTTTCCAGAATGTCCCGGATCGCGTTCGTTCTACTTCTTTTCTTTTTTATTATTAAAGACTGTTGTTGTTGGGGAAGGCTTTTTCTGTGGATAACTTTTTTTTATTTTTATCTATCAAATAATTAAGACCGTTTTTCCTGTGGATAAGTCTGTGGATAAAATGTGGATAAGTCAATTTTCCTGTGGATAACTTTTTTAGCCCCAAAAAGTTATCCACAGGTTTGGTCGAGTTATCCACAGAAATGGCAAAGTTATCCACAGACTTATCCACAGGGTATTTCATGGTTTTTTTGTAACTATCATCAGTTTTTTATAAATTCCAGGTAATTTTTTATTATTTAAAATTTATGTTATTGATAATTTTAATTTTTATTAAAAATTTATGATTTTTCTTTTAATTAGTGAAAGTGTCTTGAAATTTTATAATATCTAATTGATTTAATTTAATTTTATTGATTATTCTCCATAGTAAATAAACATCGTTCTGAAACTTATCCACTTATCCACAGCAGTTATCCACAGCAGTTTCGATGAAAACCTGCTAAAAAACTTATCCACTTATCCACAGCAGTTATCCACAGCGTTTTACTAGTTAGTGAGGGTGGTCTGCAAATTGGTAAAATCATCGCGAATTTGGTGATCGCTGTGTTGGAGTTGACGAATTTTCCGGCAAGCGTGCAGTACCGTAGTGTGATCGCGTCCGCCAAACGCCTCGCCGATGTCAGGCAGACTCAGGGGGGTCAGTTCCTTGGCGAGCGCCATCGCCATCTGTCGGGGACGGGACAAGGTGCGCAACCGGCTGTTGGACAGCAGTTCATCGACCGGGATTTTGTAATAATCTGCTACGGTTTTCTGGATGTTTTCAATCGTGACCAGTTTCTCCTGGAGAGTCAGCAGATCGTACAGGATTTCCTTGACGTAACTGATGGTGATGGCCCGACCGGTGAACTGAGCATTGGCGTAGACCCGCCGCAGCGACCCTTCCAGCTCACGGACATTGGAACGGATGCGCTGGGCGATAAAAAACGCCACCTCATCGGGGAGAGCAATCTCGGCTTGTTCGGCCTTGCTCTTGAGAATTGCCACCCGGGTTTCCAGTTCCGGCGGTTCGACCGCGACGGTCAGGCCCGAACCAAAGCGTGATTTCAGGCGATCTTCCAGACCATCAACTTCCTTGGGGTAGCGGTCGCAGGTCAAGATGACTTGTTGGCGGCTTTCGAGCAGGCTATTGAACGTGTAAAAGAATTCTTCTTGCGAGCGTTCCTTGCCCGCCAAGAATTGCACATCGTCAATTAACAAGGCGTCCAACGAACGGTAACGGCGCTTGAATTCATTCATAGCGTTGTGTTGTAAAGAGCGAATCATGTCCGCCACGAAGTATTCGCAGTTCTGATAGACCACTTGCGATCCCGGGTTACGTTCGCGCAACAGGTTGCCGACCGCGTGGATCAGATGGGTCTTGCCCAAGCCCGTACCACCATAGATAAACAAAGGATTGTAGGCCGTGCCGGGGTTTTGGCTCACTTGCAGGCAGGCGGCCCGGGCAATCTGGTTGGAATTGCCCTCGACGAACGTTTCAAAGGTGAAATCGGGGTTCAGAACCCCGCTTTTGAGCAACTCAGCAGGTTCAGCAGTAATTTCATTGGCCAGCGCTTCGGGAGGATTTTCGATGGCGGCGGTTAACGGACTGCTGCCAATCTCCAACAGCACCTCCAGAGGTTGATTGGGCCGAAGCTGTTTAAGCACGGTTTGAATCTGCGCCAGATGATGTTTTCTGACCCAGTCGAGCACGAAGCGATTCGGCGCCAGCAGGCGTAAAGCACCGGCTTCCTCCTGCGCGTGCAGTGGGCGAATCCAGGTGCTTAACTGGATTTCGGAGAGTTCGCGTTCCAGGCAATCCTGGCAGGCTTTCCATAGGGGGTGCTCCACCCGTATTCTCCTTGTAAAGCTTTGGCGGAAATTTGGAGTTTAATAGCCTGTTGGTTGATTATCCACCATCCTGGCAGCCTGGCGGCTCGCCGCTGGATCCGAGCTTTTGTTATCAAACTTGACAACATTGGCTTTCCATGAGTAATTTCGCCCCTCTAAATGAAAAGCATCAATCAGTTCTGATCAGCCTTGTTAAGGAATCCTCATGAAGCGGACGTTCCAGCCTAGTATTATTCATCGTAAGCGCACCCACGGATTTCGTGCCCGGATGGCCACGACCGGTGGTCGGCGAGTTCTAAAAGCGCGTCGCGCCAAGGGGCGCGCTCGCCTGACGCCCTGACTTTGATGAACAGCGGCGCGTGCTTTCCGCGCCGCGCCCGGATGGCCGGTCAGCAGGCGTTCGCCAGTGTTTTCGCCCAACCGGCTAAATCCAGCGACCGTTGTTTCACTGTGCTGACCCGTGCCAATGGTCTGGCTTATTCCCGGCTGGGGTTAGCCATATCGCGCAAAGTCGCCCGGTCTGCTGTGGCGCGCAACCGCATCAAACGCATTGTGCGCGAAAGCTTTCGCCACTATCAGCCACAGCTTGGCGGCCTGGATTGGGTGGTCATGGGTCGCGCTGGTGTGACGAACCAGGCAAACGCACTCCTGTTCGCCTCATTGCAACGGCATTGGCAGAGACTTGCTCAACCATGCGCGCCCTCCTGATCGCGCTGATCCGTGTTTACCAACTGTTGGTCAGTCCCCTGTTGGGCAACCATTGTCGTTTCTATCCGAGTTGTTCCCAATATGCCCGTGAGGCACTTGAGCAGCACGGTGTGCTGCGTGGGGTCTGGCTGGCGATCCGGCGTCTACTGCGCTGCCATCCCTGGCATCCGGGCGGCGTCGATCCCGTTCCTGAACCTTCCCCGAAGGACCGCTGAATGATCGAAAATCAACGTTTATTGCTCTTTGCCGCCCTGATGTTTGTGCTTTTTCTGCTCTGGCAGAACTGGCTGGAGTTTCAGGCGCTGAAACATCCACCACCCGCACCGCCAGTTGCGACGGCGCTAGCGCCGGGTTCGACCGTGCCTTCCGCGCCCACCGTAACGTCGGGTCAGGATGTGCCGGCGGCGGTTGCCACGGCGTCCAGTGCGGGACCGCAGACCCTCAGCGGTGGTCAACGGGTGCGGGTCATCACGGATCTGTTGGAAGCGGAAATCGATACCGTGGGCGGCGATCTGCGCCAAGTGGGTCTGCGCACTTATCCAGATTCAGTCCGGCAGCGGGATCAACCGTTCCTGTTGCTGAAAGATAGCAGTACTGACCTGTTTATCGCCCAATCGGGCTTGGTGGCCCTGAACGACGGCCCAGCGCCCAATCATTACGCCTTGTTTACCCCGGAGCAGACGGAATATCGGCTGGCGGATGGCCAGGATAAGCTGGAAGTGCGGCTGAGCTGGTCAGACCCGTCTGGGGTGAAGGTGAAGAAAGTTTATGTTTTCCAGCGCGGCAGTTTCCTGGTGGAACTGAATCAGCAGGTGGAAAATAGCGGCGCCGGCGATTGGAAAGGCAGTCAATACCGGCAATTCCAGCGCATCCCGCCCACGGTTAGCCACAGCTTTTTCGGCAGTGGGGTGATTACCTACACCGGCGCGGTGGTTTCTACGCCGGAGCAGCGCTATGAGAAAATTTCTTTTGATGACATCGCCAAGCAGCCGTTGAACCAACCGGTCACGGATGGCTGGGTGGCCATGATCCAGCACTATTTTCTCGGCGCATGGGTTCCCAATCCTGGCGAGATCAATACGTTTTACACCAAGGCCGTCAGCGGCAATCGCTATGTGGTGGGAATGACCGGGGAGGCGCAGCTTGTGCCGGCTGGCGAGTCCCGCGATTTCCGCACCCGGCTGTACGTGGGGCCGAAACTGCCGGATGTGCTGGAGACAGTGGCGCCTAATCTGCATCTGACCGTTGATTACGGCACGTTGACCGTGATTGCCGAGCCGCTGTTCTGGTTGCTGAAAGCGATTCACGCGCTGGTCGGCAATTGGGGCTGGGCGATCATTTTTGTCACGATTCTGATCAAGCTGGCTTTCTACAAGCTGTCTGAAACCAGTTACCGCTCGATGGCCAATATGCGTCGGCTGGCCCCCGAAATGACCCGCTTGAAGGAACTGTACGGCGACGACAAGCAGAAGATGAACGAGGCGATGATGACCATGTACAAGCGGGAGAAGGTTAACCCGCTGGGTGGCTGTTTGCCGATCCTCGTGCAGATTCCGGTATTCATTGCCCTGTACTGGGTGCTGGTAGAAAGCGTGCAATTACGACAAGCGCCGTTCATGTTCTGGATCAAGGATATGTCAATTCCTGATCCGTTCTATGTGCTGCCGTTGATCATGGGCGTGACGATGTTCATTCAGCAGAAGCTGAGTCCAGCCCCGCCTGATCCGATTCAGGCCAAAGTGATGATGGCCTTGCCGATTGTTTTCACCTTCATGTTCCTGTGGTTCCCATCCGGCCTGGTGCTGTACTGGGTGGTCAATAATGTTCTGTCCATCGCCCAACAGTGGGTGATCACCCAGCGGGTAGAGTCGGGGGCCGATGCGGCGGCGGTGGCCAAGGCCAGGGAAGAGCCGGGGTTGGTTAGCGTCCATGTCCGTAAATGGTGGGATCAAGGGCGTCAGTGGCTGGGGGGACTGGTGAAGAAACCAGGGGCTGGCTCGTCATCCGGTTACAAGCGCCGGAAGTAATGTCATGGCAAGGTGATGGCGGTGTGAATGACACCATCGCCGCTATCGCCACTCCTCCAGGTCGGGGCGGAGTAGGCATCGTGCGCCTCTCCGGCCCGCTGAGCGCCGCTATCGGCGCAGCGATTTGCAGTCATCTTCCTGTACCCCGTCGCGCCGCCTTACGCCGGTTCCACGCCGGTGATGGCGGCGTTCTCGACGAAGGCATCGTTCTCTATTTCCCCGCGCCTCATTCCTTTACCGGCGAAGACGTGCTGGAACTGCACGGTCACGGCGGGCCAGTGGTCATGGATTTGCTGCTGGCGCGGACGCTGGAGCTGGGCGCCCGCCCGGCCCGGCCCGGCGAATTTTCCGAACGCGCTTTTCTCAACGACCACCTCGATCTGGCCCAGGCGGAGGCGATTGCTGACCTGATCGCCAGCACGACGGCGGAGGCGGCCCGCGCCGCCGTGCGTTCGCTGGAGGGTGAATTTTCCCGCCGCATTCGGGAACTGGTTGAGGCATTGATTGATTTGCGGGTGTACGTCGAAGCGGCTATCGATTTTCCCGAAGAGGAAATCGATTTTCTGGCTGACCATCGTCTTGCTGAGCAGTTGAGCGCCTTGCGGGAGCGCTTGAGCGCCTTGCAGGCTAGCGCTGGCCAAGGCCGGTTGCTGCGCGATGGCATGACCGTGGTGATCGCTGGGCGACCGAATGCGGGTAAATCCAGCTTGCTCAACCATCTTGCTGGGCGCGAGGCGGCGATTGTCACCGACATTCCCGGCACGACCCGCGATGTGTTGCGTGAGCAGATTGCGCTTGACGGGATGCCGCTGCATGTCATCGATACAGCCGGTCTGCGGGATAGTCACGATCTCGTGGAGCAGGAGGGCATTCGTCGTGCTTGGGCGGCGATGGCGACGGCTGATCGGATTTTGTTGCTGGTGGATGACCGCGAGGGGTTGACCGCCGAAGATCAGGCGTTGCGGGCGCAGTTGCCGGCGGGGACCGAGGTGACGGTGATTTATAACAAAATCGATTTGACCGGTCGGATGCCGGTTTTACGAGCGACGGACCGGGGCCATGAGTTGTGGCTGTCGGCGAAGAGCGGCCTGGGTTTGGATCAATTGCGTGAGCATCTCAAGGGCTGTATGGGCTATCACGGTGGCGAGGGGACGTTAATGGCCCGACGGCGGCATCTGGAGGCGCTGGAGCGAGCCGCCGCAGCGTTGGCGGCGGCGAGTGAGCAGTTGATCGCCCGCGCCGGAGAGTTGGCGGCGGAGGAACTGCGTCAGGCGCAGAACGCGCTGTCGGAAATTACTGGGGAGTTTACATCCGAAGATATGCTGGGGCGGATTTTCAGCAGTTTTTGTATTGGAAAATAACGAGCCTTCCGGCAGGGTCCGAAGCCTTCCGGATATACCTCTCAAACCCGCGTAAAAGCGGGTTTTTTGTTCCAATATTGGCTTGCATGTTCCGGCTAAATCCGCCTAAAATTGTTCCCTAACTTGTTCCCATTTCAAGAGAGAACTTTTTATAGGGAACAAGATGTGTTCCCAAAGCCTGTGGATACAGGCAGGAAAATCGAGTTTTCAGGGGAATAAATGGTGGGCACGATCCTGCAAAAAATCAATCACGGTAGGGAGTTCCGGCGATTTTTCCCAAGGCGGATGACTGTTTCCTGGCCTTCTGGCGATTCAGGGAACAACGCGGAAGGTGAATCATGGCGCTGACTGATACCAAGCTGCGGAAGCTCAAGCCGAGGGAGCAAACCTTCTCCGAGTCGGACGGTGGCGGGCTGTTCATCGAAGTCACATCCAGCGGCAAGAAAGGCTGGGGGCTACGCTACCGGCTGGCCGGTAAGCAGGAAAAGGCAAGGCTGGGCGAATACCCGGCGTACTCGCTGGCCGAAGCCCGCGCATGGCGCGAGGACTGCGCGGCGCTGGTGAAGCGCGGCCTTTCGCCAATGGCCTTGAAGCGCGGCGATCCGATCCCAAACGATGCGAAACCCGAGACCAGGGAGATGGCGCAGACCTTCCTGAGAAACTGGTGCTGGCAAGCGGTGGAGAAGGTGAGGGCCAAGGAAGCCGAAGCCAAGGTCGCCGATACCGTGGAAGCGTTCGCGTGGCGCTGGTATGCCGAAGTCGCCGAGCCGGGCAACAGCAACCCCCGCAACATCAAGCGCGTGCTGGAAAAGGACGTGATCCCGGCGATTGGCGCAAAGCAGCTTGCCGAGGTGACCGTTACCGACGTGCTGGCGATTACCGACCGCATCAAGGCGCGAGGGGCCGACCAAATGGCCTTGCAGACCCGCAATATCATGAAACGGTTGTTCGCCTATGCGATTGCGCGGGAGAAGGCGGCTTTTAACCCGGCGGCGGCAGTGGAAGCGAAATTCATTGCGACCGCCAGAAGCCGTGACGTGGCGCTGACCCCGGACGAAATCGGGCGGTTGTTGCGGGCAATCTACCAATCCAGCATGAAGCGAGCGCACAAGCTGGCGTTGCACCTGCTGATTTTGTGCATGGTGCGGAAATCGGAACTGATCGAAGCCCGATGGGAAGAAATCGACTTCGACAAGGCGGAATGGGCGATCCCCGGCGAACGCATGAAGAAAGACAAGCCGCATCTGGTTTCATTGTCTCGGCAAGCTGTGGCGATGTTCGATGAATTAAAGGGGCTGGCGAGCGGTTCTGAATGGGTATTTCCCAGCCGGGGAAGTCTCAAAAAACCGATAGCCCATAGCACGCTGAATGTCGCCGTGCGGGCGCTGGAATTCGACGTGCGCGACTTCGTGATTCATGACTTTCGGCGGACGGCATCAACGCACCTGCACGAAGCCGGGTTTAACTCGGATTGGATCGAGAAGGCGCTAGCCCATGAAACCAAGGGCATCCGGGGCGTCTACAACCGGGCGCAGTATGCCGACCAGCGGCGGGAAATGCTGCAATGGTGGGCTGACTTCGTGGACAGCCAGATTGAGGAAGGCCGGAAGGTGATCATTGGCCGCTTCGGCAAGGCATATCAGGCGGCATGACGGTTTGGCTGCGCCTAGCCCGACGGGGCGAAAACCGGGAACCCCTAATAGGTTGGCGTGGTTTCTTGATTCAGAAGCGAGTGTGAAGGGAGCATTATGTTGAGTTTATTAAACATTGATCAGTCAGCATTATTAATACTGCATTGGGCAAAGAAAATTTCAGGTCCATTTTCGCATGAAACATACCGAGTAATTACGGATGATGATCATCCATTAAAGGGGGATTATTTTCTATTTAAGTGTTTCTTGGAAAATGCAATCTACGCAGACGAGTTACCTGCTCTAAAAAAGCCAAGACCTAAGCCGGTAGTAAAAAAGCTTTTTAATGCAGTAGATGTTCCTGAACAATTTAGAGAATATCTCTCACAGCAATATGACTATTGGGTAAGGTATTCTGATTTGAAAGCTTTTGTAGAAAGACCTGATTCTATTTCCATATAGCGTTCCTTTGCCGGTTGTGGAATTTTCAACTACATGATTTGTCTAACCCTTAAAGAATAGTGATGATCGAAAAGATCATGCAAGTAGAAGCC
>JBAQIQ010000149.1:0-7453 GCA_049288935.1 Candidatus Competibacteraceae bacterium | reverse complement strand
CCCAGAGTGGGGAGTCTTACGCGGTTCGAGCCGCAGCCGGAAACTCCCCCAAGTCTCACATCCTCTCCACAGACTTCACATCCCGCCTGCCCGGCGGTAGGTCTTGAATAGGAGACACTGGAGATGCTACCCAAAAATGCGGCGCTTCACCAGTCCCCACCGGGGGGACTACCGCGCCGTCCGCTATCCATCCCCGGCCTCAAGGCCGGGGTCTCTCGCGGAAAATATCGATGAAGAGAATACAGTAAATCCAACGAGCTGAAATGTAGCAGGCGGAGTCTTCATGATTCCAGAATTGAGCGGGATAGGCCGCAGTGCAGCGTTCAGCGTTGTTCTGCTGGGGGGGCTGACGGCGTGCAGTGGCCCGGCGCTGACCCCCTTGCAGGTGCAGTATCAGCGTGGAGAAGAGCGGGCGTTGCGCTATCATGCACGGGGTGAATTACCCTTGGCCCGGCAGGCGTTTCAGGACAATCTGCGCCAGGCAGAGATGGTAGACGACCGTCCAATGATAGTGACTCAGGCGCTCAATATCGGTATGGTTGCTCTGGCGCTGGGCGAACTGCCATTGGCGGAGCAAAACTTCGCACAGGCGCAGCGCGTCGCCCTTGGGATTAACGATCAGAGCGGGCAGCTTCGGGCGCAACTGGGGCTGGCGCAGGTGGCATTGCGCCGTGAGCAATGGACCGTTGCCCAGTCAGAATTCCAACAGGCGCTGACGAGAGCACGGGAATGGCGTGATACCGCTGCCCTGCTGGTAGCGCTGAATGGTCTGGGACTGGTCCACAAAGCGCAGGGCGAGCCGGCGGCGGCGCGGGAACTCTGGCGCGAAGCTGAGATGCGAGCGCGGGCGACCGGTGAAAAGCGTTTGTTGGCGGCAACGCTGGCGAATCAGGCTGCGCTGGATTTGCAAATTGGCGAGGTTCGTCAGGCCACGGTCCGCATTGAAGAGGCCATCGCGCTGGATCGCGAGTTGGAAAATTTGTCAGGCTTAGCCCAGGATCTGGGGTTGCTGGCGCACATTCATCAGCAGGAAAACCGTATCCTGGATGCGTTGGATCTGTATCGTCAGGCCCGGACTATCGCCCAGCACACCGGCCAGCGCGCCTGGGTTGAGCTCTATCATCAGGAAATTGACCGCCTGCAGCGGAAATCCAGTGCGCCTCTGTAGCAATGACGGTTAGAATTGATTGAGTAAAAAGGGGCGATCCGCATCAAATCGCCCGTTATCTGGAAGTGTCGAAACGATCGCGTAGTCCCGACAGAGAGACCCGACAGCGCTCGTCGAAGCCACGATTAGGACGCCATGAGCAAAAAATCCAACACGCTGCCGATTGGTTATCGTCTTCATCAGTACCGTATTGAATCGGTGCTGGGTGCGGGCGGGTTCGGGATTACTTACATGGCCGTGCATGAGGCGCTGCGAACTCGGGCGGCTATCAAGGAATATTTCCCGGTAGAATGGTCCTATCGGGATGGCAACCATGTTCTGGCCAATACCCAGGGTGGTCTGCCCACCTCGGAGGCGGGTGAGGACGCCTGCTACACTTGGGGACTGGAGCGGTTTCTTAATGAAGCGCAAACCCTGGCGCAAGTGAATCATTCTGGCGTAGTGCGGGTGCGGGATTTCTTTGAAGAGAATGGCACCGCCTATATCGTGATGGATTACGAGGATGGAGAACCCCTCAGCCAGATCCTGCAACGAGATAAGACCCTGCCGGAGCCGCAAGTCCGTCGCCTGGTTGAGGACGTTTTGCCGGCCCTGGACGCCGTGCATGCTCTGGGCTATCTGCACCGTGATATCAAGCCCGCCAATCTGTACCGCCGATCGGATGGGCGAACCATCCTGATTGACTTCGGCGCGGCGCGCCAAGCGCTGGGACGGCGCAGCAAGAGTGTAACCAGTGTATTTTCGCCCGGCTACTCGCCGATTGAGCAATATCTGGTCGAAGGCAAGGGTTATGGCCCCTGGACCGATATTTATGCCCTGGGTACAGTGCTCTATCACTGCGTAACCGGCGCAGCGCCCATCGAAGCGCCAGCGCGGGTTCTCGACGATCCACTGCAACCTGCCGAAGAATTAGCGGCTGGACGCTATAACCCGGCGTTGCTGCGACTGATCGACCAGGCAATGGCGGTTCGTCCCGAGAAGCGGTTTCAGAGCATCAGCCAGATGCGGACGGCGTTGGAAGCGCCTCCGCCCATCACAGAAGATGTCGAGCGTACCGTCAAGCTGGAATTGCCGCTCCGTTCGGACCTGCACCGGAGTGGTGAAAAACCGCGCCTGGCGGCGGTCGGTGAACTGATGCGGAGTCCCCCGCCCATCTCGCCGCCTTCATCATCCTGGCGACTACGCTCCGCACCGCGCTGGGCGCTGGTCAGCGGCCTGGCGCTGATGGTGGCCCTGGCGGTTGGCGGCATTGTTTTTTGGATGACGCGGGATTCAACCCCCGCAAATGGACCATCGCCAGGACCCACCGTGAGTAGGCCGCCCGCTAACCCTCAACCTGGACAAATTTACGCCGATCCGATAACCGGCATGAAACTCGTCTGGATTGCACCCGGTGATTTCAATATGGGTAGCCCAGAAACCGAACCGGACCGCAGCGCTAACGAGAGACTTCACCCAGTTCGCCTTAAGGGATTCTGGATGGGCAAGACTGAGGTCACCAACGCTCAGTACCAACAATTCAAGAGTGGCCATGATAGTGGCGTCTATGAATCGTACAGCCTGAATACGCCCGACCAGCCGGTCGTTCGGGTAGGCTGGCAGGAAGCGGTCGCCTACGCGGGTTGGCTGTCGAACCAGACCAGTTTGCGCTATCGCTTGCCCACAGAGGCGGAATGGGAATACGCCGCACGCGCCGGCCACACCGGTTCCCGCTACTGGGGCGATGATCCGAATCAGGCCTGCCGTCACGCTAATATCTATGACGAAACCGCCCGCCAGGCCAAGCCCTTCAAATGGGACAACTATCCTTGTCAGGATACCCAGGTGGCGGCGGCTCCGGTAGGCCGGTATGAAGCGAATGCATTCGGCCTGCATGACCTGTTGGGCAATGTTGCCGAATGGACCTGTTCCGAATATGACAACGCCTATGCCGGTGGTGAAACCCAGTGTGCTGACCCGCAAACGACAGCGAGCGGGCGACGAGTGCTGCGCGGCGGTTCCTGGTCCGATTATCCCGGACTGGTGCGGTTCGCCTACCGGGTTCCCGCTGCGCCGGAATATGGCAAATGGCGGTCTGACATCGGATTCCGCCTGGTGTTGGAACCCTGAACGGGTCGGCGGATGGAGAATAACGCCATGAGCAAGACTTTGATGAAGAAGTGGTGGGGGCTGGCCCTGGTCTGGATGCTGGTAGTGGAGTGGCCGGCTGATCTTGCGCACGCCGCAGCCCCCGAAGCCCGAATGAATGTGGCTGTCGTTGAATTCAGCGTCATGGGCGACATGCACGAGCAGGCGGGAGCCATTATGGCGGATCTGATGATGTCGGCTCTTGCCAATAGCAGGCGCTTCACCCTCAAGGATCGATTATCGTTATCGGCTGTGTCCAAGATCGCTAAGGCTCAGGATCAGGAATTGGGTTACACCGGGTTGCTCGACCCCAGGACCGCTGCTGATTTGGGTCAGCGGTATAGCCTGGACGCGGTGGTGATCGGGGCGGTCAGTAAACCGGGGGATCTGATTACCGTTACGGCGCGCCTGATCGACACCAAAACCGCCTCCCTGCTGCGCAGCGGCCAAATTCAGGGCAAGGATATCGACACCATCCAGGTGCAAGTCAATGAGTTGGCGGCGATGATCGCTGCGCCGCCGGAACCCCCGCGTGCCTACGGATTGACCGTACGCACCGAACCGGGGAGCGCCGGCGTCCGGTTGCTCAACAGTCCACTGCCCTACCAACCCGGCGTCCGGTTACCGCCGGGCGGCTATGAGATTGAAGTCAGCCAGTCCGGCTATACCGTGCGCCGGGAATCAGTGAACGTGGTGGATCGCGATGTCGCTATCACCGTTGTGCTGGACAAAGCTAAATACAGCTTGACCGTGCGCACCGAACCGGCGGATGCGCAAATCCGGCTGCTGGATGCTTCGACCCCCTATCGACCGGGGGTGGAGCTGGCGCCGGGCCATTATGAGATCGAAGTGGTCAAGGAAGGCTACGTCTCACGCAAATTTCCAGTACGGATTATTGACAGCGCATTGACGGTTCCAGTGGCGTTGGAGAAGCAACCGCCACCACCGGCGCAGTACCGCTTGACAGTGCAGACCGATCCTCCCGAAGCGACCGTTCGACTCTCAAATATTAAGACACCCTATCGACCGGGCGTGGCGCTGGCGTCGGGCGCCTATACCATCGACGTGAGCCAGCCCGGCTATGACTCGCAGCGGGTAACGATCAATATCGTCAACAGTGATGTGGCCGTCCCTGTGAAATTGGTCAAATCGCCGGTACCGGTCAAGCCGGTGTCGTATCAGTTAACCGTTCGCCCCGATCCGTCCAGTGCTCGGATACGATTGCTGGGAGTTCGTGCGACGTACAAACCCGGTGTGGAGCTGGCGCCGGGCAACTATACGATTGAGGTCAGCCAGTCCGGGTATGAGTCGAAGCGGGTGACGGTGCGGATCGCCGATAGCGACGTGACCGTGCCGGTGGCGCTGCTCAAGCAACCTGAACTGCAACAGTATCGACTCACAGTGCGGGCCGATCCCGCCGATGCTCAGGTGCGCCTGCCAGGCCTCCGCACGGCGTATCGACCGGGCGTGGCGCTGGCGCCGGGCAGCTACACCGTGGAAGTGGCCCGCTCGGGTTACGATTCGCAACGCTTGACCGTGCGGATCGCCGATAGCGACGTGACTGTGCCGGTGGCGCTGGCCAAGCAGCCCGAACCGGTTAAACCGACACAATATCAGTTGACGGTTCGCACTGACCCGGCGAGCGCCCGAGTGCGGTTGGTCAATTCCTCCTTCACCTACCGTCCTGGCGTATCGCTACCGCCCGGCAACTATACGATTGAGGTCAGCGGGCGAGGCTATGAAACCCAGCGGTCGTCAGTGCGCATTGATGATCGTGATGTGACCGAATCGGTCGTTTTGGAGCAGATTGTCCAGGCCCCTGCTCCGCCTCCGCCGCCCTCATCGCCGGGAACCTGGCGCATCGGTTCAGTGCAGGTGGACAGTTCCATCAGCGGCGCCGATCGTTCCGAGGTGCAACAGGTGTTGAGCCGCTATGCCGGTCAGACGGCAACCCGCGATAGCTTGCTGAACAGCGCCTTGCAGGTTTATCGATCCACCGGGATTACCTTGAATTTTACGGTGCGCAACGCCGCATCGGGATCGGCAGAGCTTCAGGCGCGGGTTAGTCAGCGGCTGCGGCAGACTTATCAAAGCTCCGTGCCGCTGATCACCCGTGGCGAAATCGAGAAATCCGGTTTCCGCGTTTCCGTTGAATAGCCTGTGGAGAGGTCATCATGAGCCTGCCTGAATCTTTCGTCAGCCTGTCCCTGGATGAGCCGGTTTGGGAGCGGTTCTTCAGCGTCTTTCCCTTGGTGCTGGTCGGCACCCGTGAGGAAGACGGCGGTTATGATCTGGCCCCCAAGCATCTGGCGATGCCGTTGAGTTGGGGGCGCTGGTTTGGTTTTGTCTGCACCCCGCGTCATCGAACTTATCAAAACGCTGTGCGCACTGGCGCGTTCACTGTCAGCTATCCGCGACCAGAACAGGTGGTGGTGACCAGTCTGGCCGCGGCGCCGCGGTGCGATGCAGAGCAAGGCAAACCTTCGCTGCTGGCGCTGCCCGTATTTCCAGCTCAGGTCGTGGATGGCGTGTTGGTGAAAGATTGTCCGCTGTATCTGGAATGCTGGCTGGAGCGGACCGTCGATGATCTGGACAGCAACAGCCTGCTCATGGGACGGGTGGCGGCGGCGCATGTTCACGTCGATGCTTTGCGCGGCGAGGAGCGAGAGGATAATGAACTGATCCATGATCATCCGCTGTTTGCCTATCTCCATCCAGGCCGGTTCGCGGTGATCCATCACAGTCAGGGGTTTCCACTGCCGGCGGGGTTCAAGCGCTGATATGGCTAACGCAACGCAGATTGTCGATTTCCTGCACGGTCAACGCGACGAGCTGGTTGCATTCCTGGAGCGGCTGGCGTATGCCGAATCGCCATCGACCAGTCGCGCTGCGCAGCAACCCGCCTTTGCCCTGCTGGCGGCGGCGCTGCACGATCTGTCCTTCGATCCTCATTTCTTGCCAGGGCGCGCTAGCGGCGGCCAACTTTACGCCCGGCCCCGGAAACGGTCCCGAACCCAGTCGATTCAGTTGTTACTCGGCCATATCGACACGGTCTGGCCGGAAGGGACGTTGGGCAATATGCCAGTGCAACGGGAAGGTGACCGGCTGCGGGGTCCCGGTGTTTACGATATGAAGGGTGGTTTGACGCAGATTATTTTTGCTTTGCGGGCCTTGCGGCAGTTGGGTCTGGAAGCGCCCGCGACGCCCGTGGTGTTCGTCAATTCCGATGAAGAGATTGGCAGTCGTGAATCCACCCGTTATATCCGCCGGCTGGCGCGGATCGCCAGTCGCGCCTACGTGCTGGAACCTTCGCTGGGTCCTGAAGGGCGGCTAAAAACCGCCCGCAAAGGCATTGGCCGGTTTACTCTGACCGTTAAGGGCCGGGCCGCGCACGCCGGGCTGAATCCCGAAGCAGGCGCCAGCGCTATTCTGGAACTGTCGCACCAGATTCAACGGCTGTTCGCGCTCAACGATCCCGGCAGCGGAGTCACCGTCAATGTTGGGATGATCGACGGCGGCATTGGCCCGAATGTAATCGCCCCGGAGAGTCGGGCGGTGATCGACGTGCGGGTACCGAGTCATGAAGCCGCCCGCCAGGTTGAGGAGGCGATTCGCAACCTGGCGCCGGTGACGCCGGGCGTCAACCTGAAAATTGAAGGGGCGATTGGCCGCCCGCCGATGGAGCGTACCCCTGCAGGTCAGGAATTATGGAGCGTGGCGCACACCCTGGGTCAGGAACTGGGATTGAATCTGGAACAGGCAGCGGCGGGTGGTGGTTCCGATGGCAACACCACCAGTCAGTACACCGCGACGCTGGACGGCTTGGGACCGGTTGGCGACGGCGCGCACGCCCACCACGAATTTGTGGTGATCGATAAACTGATCGAACGCACCGCCTTGCTGACGCTGCTACTGCTGGCGCCGGTTTCAACCCGGATCAAGCTGACGTGACGCCGCTGATTCGCGCCTCGCTCAGTCGCATCGCCCGGCTGGACGCCTTCACTATCGAACCTTTGTCACGCACTGACTGGGCCAACGGCGATTATGTCGTTGGAGAAGTGACGGGGTTACCGGGTCCAGGCCTTGGCGTCGAGTTAGCCGATGGGCGGATGATGCAGGTCGATATCGGCGACCGGGTGCTGGGCGCATTCGGAATAC
>JBAQIQ010000148.1:0-4576 GCA_049288935.1 Candidatus Competibacteraceae bacterium | reverse complement strand
ATTGGGGTCACTGGATCAATATGGGCAAGAAAGCCGGCCTCAAGCTGCCCATGATCTTCCGGACCAACTGGTTCCGCAAAGACGCCAACGGCAAATTCGCCTGGCCGGGCTACGGTCAGAACATGCGGGTCCTCAAGTGGATCGTGGAACGTGTTAACGGCCAAGTTGGGGCGGTGGAAAGCTCGTTCGGCTTGATGCCGCGCTACGAAGATTTGGACCTGGAAGGTCTGGCTTTCACCAAGGAGCAGTTCGAAGCGATCACCAACATCAACCGTGCCGAGGCCGCCAGCGAGATCGAGGAAATCAAAGGCTTCTTTGAGAAGTTCGGCGAGAAGCTGCCGCCCGAACTCGAAGCCCAGCGCCAGGAATTCGGCAAGCGCGTCGAAAAGGCTCCCGAGGTATGGAAGGTTGCTGAAGCCGCCTGAAGTTCAGGCGGGCGGGCGCGGACGATAAGACCGCGCTTTAGTCGTTAATAAAAAGCCGGCGTACGCCGGCTTTTTTTGTTAGCCCAGGATTCACGCTTCCGGCGGTGGCGGCAAATCAGGCGTCTCTTCGGACGGAACATTGCTCTTGTCCTTGCGTTGGCGTTTCTCTTGCTGTTTCTCTTCTTGTTTCTTTTTCTTAGCGAGATCTTTCTGGCGCTTCTCGTACTGGTAGTTAGGCTTAGCCAAGCTATTCTCCTGACAATGTGGTTTTCGACGTTTACTTTTTTCCGATCAACTCAATCGGATAGCCATCAGGGTCCTCGACAAACGCGATAATCGTCGTCCCTGCGTTCATGGGTCCGGCTTCACGCAAAATTTTGCCGCCCCGGTTTTTCACTTCCGCAGTCGCCTGATAAACATCATCGACCTCAATCGCGATATGCCCATAACCGGTGCCAATCTCATAACGATCCACGCCCCAATTGTAAGTCAATTCGATGACGGTATGGTCGGATTCATCCCCATAACCGAGGAACGCCAGGGTAAATTCACCGGCCGGGTAGTCCTTCCGGCGCAGCAACTTCATGCCCAGAATCTCAGTGTAAAATCGGATTGAACGTTCCAGATCGCCCGTTCTCAGCATCGTGTGGAGAATACGCATCATTTTCTCTCAGGATGAATGTGTCGTTGTTGAAACCGGCGACCCACCACAGGGGCGCGCCGGCTGGTTGATTTACCGTCGTCCCTTCGACGCTGCGATCCGCATCCGCAGGGCGTTGAGCTTGATGAAGCCGCCGGCATCCTTCTGATCATACGCGCCCGCATCGTCCTCAAAGGTTGCGATGTTCATATCAAACAGACTGTCATCCGATTTGCGCCCGACCACAATGACATTGCCCTTATACAGCTTGACCCGCACTACCCCGTTCACAGGGGCCTGTGACGCATCGATCAAGGTCTGCAACATCTTCCGTTCGGGGCTCCACCAATAGCCGTTGTAGACCAGACTGGCGTAGCGCGGCATCAGGTCATCCTTGAGATGCGCCACTTCCCGATCCAGGGTCAGCGATTCCATGGCCCGGTGCGCCTTAAGCATGATCGTGCCGCCGGGGGTTTCGTAGCAACCCCGCGATTTCATACCGACATAGCGATTTTCCACCAAGTCTAGCCGGCCAATGCCATGCTCGCCGCCCAGTTGGTTCAGCCGGGTCAGCACCGCGGCGGGACTGAGCGCCTCGCCGTCAATCGCCACGATGTCGCCGTTGCAGTAGCTCAGCTCGATAAAACGCGGCTGATCCGGGGCTTTCTCCGGCGAGACCGACCAGCGCCACATCGCCTCTTCCGGCTCGTTCCACGGATCTTCGAGAATGTCGCCTTCATAGGAAATATGCAGCAGATTAGCGTCCATGGAATACGGAGATTTGGCGCCACGTTTCATTTCGACCGGGATGCCGTGCTTTTCAGCATAGGTCAACAGCTTCTCCCGTGACAGCAAATCCCACTCCCGCCACGGGGCGATAATCCGGATATCCGGCTTCAAGGCATAAGCACCCAACTCAAAACGCACCTGATCGTTACCCTTGCCCGTCGCACCGTGGGAGACGGCATCAGCGCCGGTCTGGACCGCAATCTCAATCTGCCGCTGAGCGATCAAGGGGCGGGCGATAGACGTGCCGAGCAGATATTCGCCCTCATAAATGGCGTTGGCCCGAAACATGGGGAAAACGAAATCACGCACGAACTCTTCACGCAGATCTTCGATGAAAATGTTTTCCGGCTTAATACCCATCTTCAGCGCTTTCCCGCGCGCCGGCTCCAGCTCCTCACCCTGGCCCAAATCAGCGGTGAAGGTCACAATCTCGCAGTGATACACGTCCTGCAACCATTTCAGGATGACCGAGGTATCCAAGCCGCCCGAATAGGCCAGCACGACTTTTTTCACGTCCGACATAACGTTCCTCATGTTCATTAGATTTCAACCCACACGACCCGAACCCTGCTGGCCCGAACCGTAGCAAGTCCGTTAGCTTAATGGCTAGCCCCGGCACGTCAAGGCTGGCCGGGCGTATAATCTACAGCAATCTTCTCAACCGATTACACCGACCCGCTATGGACACCTTGACTCTCACCCGCCCTGACGACTGGCATCTGCACGTCCGCGATGGCGATGCCATGCGCGCCGTCGTCCCGCACAGCGCCCGCCAGTTTGCCCGCGCCATCATCATGCCCAATTTGCGTCCACCGGTGACGACCACTACGCAGGCGCTGGCTTATCGGAAGCGGATAATAGCGGCAGTACCCACGGGTCTGGACTTTCAACCATTGATGACTCTGTATCTGACGGATCACACGCCACCCACTGAAATCAGCCAAGCCCGGGATTCCGGCCACATCGTCGCGTGCAAACTGTATCCCGCTGGCGCAACGACGAATTCCGACGCCGGCGTTACTGACATTCGTCGAATAAACCCGGTGCTGGAAGCAATGCAGGCACATGAAATGCCGTTGCTGGCGCATGGTGAAGTCACCGACCCTGAAGTCGATGTTTTCGACCGTGAGGCGGTTTTCATTGACCGGGTGCTCATTCCTCTGGTCCGTGATTTCCCGGCATTGAAAATCGTCATGGAGCATATCACGACGCGGGACGCGGTGGACTTTGTGCGGGATGCGCCAGCGACAGTCGCAGCGACGATCACCGCCCATCACCTGCTGTATAACCGCAATGCAATCTTTCAGGGAGGTATCCGTCCGCACTACTACTGCCTGCCGATTCTCAAACGTGAACAGCATCGGCAGGCGCTGGTTCAAGCGGCGATCAGCGGCAACCCCAAATTCTTCCTCGGCACCGACAGCGCACCGCATCCTCGCTCTGGCAAGGAAACCGCCTGTGGTTGCGCCGGCTGTTATACCGCCTACGCTGCGCTGGAACTGTATGCGGAAGCGTTTGAAGCGGCTGGCGCGCTGGATCGACTGGAAGCTTTCGCCAGTTTCCACGGCCCGGATTTCTATAGCCTGCCACGCAACACCAAAACCATGACCTTGCAGCGTCAACGGACATCCATACCGAAATCTTTTTCCTTCGGCGCAGATGACCTGATTCCCGTGCGAGCCGGCGAAATGTTGTGCTGGCGGATGGCGGATTGAGTGAACACGATAGGGTGTTCACTCTAATTTTCGTTGCTAAAGTACTTTCCAACAGCAGTAGAAACCCACCGGCAATCATCAGAACCGGCATTCTGGTCAAGACCTTGAGTCGAGGAGAGTATCGTGGCAAACGTTGCACTAAAAAATATCGCTGAAGCTCCCGCCGTCACCAATATCCGTGAATCGGCTAACCGTATTTGGCTGGCGGGACTGGGCGCCTTCGCCAAGACCCAGGAAGAAGGCGAAAAACTGTTCCAGTCGCTGGTCGAGGAAGGCGAGAAGATTGAGAAGCGCGCCAAAAAAGCGGCCAATGCCCGCGTTGAAGAAGCCAAGGACAAGGTGATCGAATTCCGGGGTAAGGCGAATGAGCAACTTGACCGCCTGGAAGAACTGTTCCAGGAACGGGTCGCTCAAGTGCTGCATCGGATGGGCGTCCCTACCCAGGACGACATTCAGGAGCTGACCAAACGAGTCGAGGCACTGAATAAAAGTGTGATGGCGTTGAAGAAATAAGCAATCTATCGCTTATCGTCTTCCCTCGCCCGTAAGGTGTGCCTCAAAGCCCGGCGACGCACTGTCGCCGGGCTTTTTTGCGTTGCGCCATTGTCAAAAACTCTGCACTGATCGTGTTTCCATATTTTGGAATTTTACCATCAAGGAGTTATAAATGATGAGTACCACCGCACCTTCCACCGCCTGGCACAGGTTGCCTACCGAACAGGTCTTGCAGGAACTGCAAACGGCTCCGGGCGGCCTGAGCGATGCTGAAGTTGCCAGCGATTCCCGGTCTCTTATTTTTGTGACATAGATTTTTAAGGATATTTTTCATAAACGTCATTTAATTATACGAAAAAAGTCCTTATAACTCAACAACCACCAGCTTATGATTTTTAAAAATTTAATCCGGTATCTTTAGGCCCACGTAGCGCAGTAGTTCCAAGGAACCTTGGGCAAATTGATCCAAGAAACGGTCGATCTCGGTGCGGAGTGTTTCGAGATCATCGGCC
>JBAQIQ010000147.1:0-10327 GCA_049288935.1 Candidatus Competibacteraceae bacterium | reverse complement strand
TAAGTAGTTTACCAAAAGAAATCGTGTAATATTTAGGGTAAAAGAAGGTCAGGAGATGAGAGGATGAAGCGAATCCGGGCGTTAAGCGAAGCGGAGTGTGAAACGCTGCGGGCGGCGTGGAAGGACGGGCCGAACGGCCGGGTTCGGCAACGAGCGCAGGCGGTCTATTTGGCGCATCGGGGGTATGGGCGCATCGCCCGGTCGGCCCTGTTTGAGGTGGGTGTGGACACGATCAGCGCGTGGCTGGATGGGTGGGAGCGGGCGGGTTTGCGGGGCTTGTACGATGAGCCGCGTGCGGGACGCCCGCCGATCTACACGCCGAACTTCGCAAGGGCTGGGGCAGCAATTGCCTGTTGTTACGGGATGATGAGCAGCCGGGGTTGCTGCCGGAACCGACCGTCTATATCGATCTGTCGGCCAAGCTCCCGATCATGCCGCTCCAAGCGCTCCACGGCAGTTATCTGATCAACCCGCCACCGGTCATTCCCGACACGGAGCGCGACTGGCTCTGGGCCTTGCGCGGGCTGGATAAAGAGGCGCAAAGTTTGGTGCTGGCGTTGGTCAAACGATTGAGCTGAAAAGAACCGCTCCATGCCCGAAAAAACCGCTGTGATCTACTGCCGGGTCTCCACAATCCGGCAGGCCGAAGAGGAACTTCCGATTCAATCGCAGCGGCAGCGCTGCGAAGACAAGGCCCGCGCCCTGGATGCAACCGTCGTGCGGGTCTACAGCGATGAGGGACTGTCCGGCCAATCCGGCGACCGGCCCGCGTTCCAGCAGGCCATCCTCTACTGCGAAACCCACAACCCGACCTATTTCATCACTTGGTCCACCTCGCGCTTTGCCCGCAATCGTTTGGATGCACAGCTCTACAAGCGCCACCTGAGCCAATCCGGCGTGACGCTGGTGTACGCCGGGATGGAAATTGACCGGGACACCCCCGATGCTGACGTGTACGGCGCAGAGGAGCGCAGCGTCAAGCGGTTTGCCGCCAAGGCCGAAGACTTCCGCCATCAGGTGTTGCGCCCGCTGGTGCAGGAAGCGGGCAAGGCGAATTATGCGGTCACCGGCGGGGACTTGATCGGGGCGTTGCTGGACGGATTTTGAGTTACGAGTGGTGGGTGCGCGGCTCACGGTTGATCACATCGGCTTGATCGTTAGGGTACGGGCGAATCGTCGATAAACGGTCCCGGCTGTCGGGACACAGTTCCAGGACGTGGCCAGCGCCTCGAAAGAGATGACGGGCAGTACGGTTGATGGACATAGGGATTCCCCTCGGCTGAGTGGGCAATGACATTTGTTTTTTACGATGTCCAGATTAGACCCTGTTCCCTTGGAATTGTGCAAGCCATCCCTGGTGTGGAGTTCTCATCACTGAGCGGCGGCGAGAGTTACCGGCGGCGAATCGTGATAACTCGTGGCGCGGCCATCACGGCGGTCTGTCGATCAATGGCGCGGGCGGTTTCTCTTTGCGCTGCCGATTTCCCGCGCTCAACATTTAACGCCTCTTGCCTCTTGGATTCTTCGGCTTCTATCTTAGCCTGTTTGGCCCGCTGACTTTCTACATCCGCCAGATAGCTCTTGGCGCTTTCCGACATCATGCTACTGCCCGTTGACTTGATTTCTTTCTTGGCGACCGCTTCCCCGCCACCGGTCGGAGTGCAGGGCATTTGCTGAAAATTGACGGTACCTGCGGCGTTCGGGCATTTGTACATGGTCTGCGCGAAAACGGGCAGAGGCAACAGCAGGGACAGCATCATCAGTGTGGTTTTCATGATCGATCTCCTGGTTGAACCCTCATCATACGCCCGCGCCTGGGCGTGTACGAAACAGGACACGGGCAAAGGGTTAATGGCGGCGCTGTGGTGATCGAAGGCCCCGCCCCGGCGCGGACCGGAACGACGACTGAGGGCTAAACCGCCCGTGGACCCATAGATTGAGACTCAAACCATGTGTCCAGTGAGACTCAGACCATTGTCCGCTTACAGTGATTTTAACCTTTGATATTGAAATAAAAAAGGGCTGCATCGCTGCAACCCTTTGTTTCATTTGGCTCCCCGGCGCGGACTCGAACCACGGACCCAGTGATTAACAGTCACTTGCTCTACCGACTGAGCTACCGGGGAATTGAAGCCAGGAATTCTATTGATCCCCTGTCGGCCTGTCAACCTCCGATCAACGGGCGATGAGCCGGCCGATACGTTCCAACGCCTGCGTCAGGTTATTCATGCCGGTCGCAAAGGAAATTCGGGCGCAACCTTCCGCACCAAACGCCGAGCCCGGCACCAACGCCACTCCGGCTTCGTTGAGCAGCAGTTCGGCAAAAGCGATATCGTTAGCCAGTCCCAACCGTTCAATCACCTTCTGGAAACTGGGGAAGATGTAGAACGTTCCATCCGCTGGCGCGACATCCACTCCGTCCATCCCTTTCAGCACGTTATAAACAACATCGTGGCGCTCCTTAAACGCCTTGACCATCATCGCTACAAAGGACTGATCGCCGTTCAACCCCGCCTCCGCCGCGACCTGCGAGATCGAGGTCGGGTTGGAGGTGCTCTGCGACTGAATGTTGGTCATGGCGTTGATCAAATCCTTTGGCCCGCCACAGTAGCCAATTCGCCAGCCGGTCATCGAATAGACCTTGGAAACGCCATTCAGCACAATGGTCCGGTCATACAAGTCCGGGCAGACGTTCAAAATGTTGTGGAACTTCTCCCCAGTCCACAAAATATGCTCATAAATATCGTCCGTGGCGATATAGACCTGCGGATGCCGACGCAGCACCTCGCCCAACGCGCTCAGTTCTGCCGCGTTGTAGCCCACGCCGGTCGGGTTGGAGGGGCTGTTGATCACCATCAATCGGGTGCGGGGGGTAATCGCCGCCTCCAATTGCGCCGGGGTGATTTTAAAATGTTGCTCGATGCCTGCTTCCACAATCACTGGCGTGCCATCCGCCAGCAGCACCATATCCGGGTACGACACCCAGTACGGCGCCGGAATAATCACCTCATCGCCGGCGTTCAACATCGCCTGAGCCAAATTGTAAAAGCTCTGCTTGCCGCCACAGGAAACCAGAATCTGCTTGGGTTCGTAGCTCAGCCCGTTGTCACGCTGGAACTTGGCGATGATCGCCTTCTTCAGGCCAGCCGTGCCATCCACCGGGGTGTATTTGGTAAAACCGGCGTGGATCGCCTTAATCGCGGCTTCCTTGATGAAATCGGGGGTGTCGAAATCGGGTTCACCGGCGCCCAGGCCGATCACATCCTTGCCCGCAGCCTTCAGTTCATTGGCCTTGGCGGTGACCGCCAAGGTCGGAGAGGGCTTGATGCGTTGTACACGTTCGGAAAGCGGGGTACTCACGGGAAACTCCTGGACATGGGGATTGAATCATTATGGGATTGAACACGCCGGTCAGGCGCAATGTCGGATAATACTGGAAAATTTTACCCGGCCAAAACGCTATGCAATCTCAACCCCAACCCCTTTTCACCCTCCACGCCCCTTTTCAACCCGCTGGCGACCAGCCGGAGGCCATCCGTCGCCTGGTCGAAGGCTTGAACGACGGCCTGGCCCATCAAACGTTGCTCGGCGTGACCGGCAGTGGCAAGACGTTCACTATGGCCCACATCATCGCCGCCGTACAACGCCCGGCGCTGATACTGGCCCCCAACAAGACGCTGGCGGCGCAGTTATACGGCGAGATGAAAGCCTTTTTCCCGGAAAACGCCGTGGAGTATTTTGTCTCGTATTACGACTATTACCAGCCCGAAGCTTACGTACCCTCTTCCGACACCTACATCGAAAAAGATGCCTCGATTAATGAGCACATCGAGCAAATGCGGCTGTCGGCGACCAAGGCCATTTTGGAACGGCCTGATACCCTGATTGTCGCCACTGTGTCGGCGATCTACGGTCTCGGCGATCCTGACTGGTACATGAAAATGATCCTGCACCTGGTGCGCGGTGAAAAGGTTGATCAGCGCGCCATCCTGCGCCGGCTGGCCGATTTGCAGTACACCCGTAATGACCTGGAATTGGCGCGAGGGACGTTCCGGGTGCGCGGCGAAATGATCGACATCCATCCCGCCGAATCGGATCAGGAAGCGTTACGGGTCGAATTATTCGACGACGAAATTGCCTCGCTGGCCCTGTTCGATCCACTGACCGGGCGTATTTTGCGCAAGACGCCGCGCTACACGGTCTATCCCAAAACCCACTACGTCACGCCCCGCGAACAGCTTTTACAGGCGATAGACCGGATCAAGGACGAGTTGCGGGAACGCCTGAACGAACTCCACAACGCCGGTCAATTGCTGGAGGCGCAGCGGTTGGAACAACGCACCCGCTTTGACCTGGAGATGATGCAGGAACTGGGTTATTGCAGTGGCATCGAGAACTATTCGCGTTACCTGTCCGGGCGCGAACCCGGCGAGCCACCGCCGACGCTGTTCGATTACCTACCACCCGCCGCGCTGATTTTCATTGATGAAAGCCACGTCACCGTGCCGCAACTGGGCGCGATGTACAAGGGCGACCGCTCCCGTAAGGAAACCCTGGTCGAATACGGCTTTCGGCTACCCTGCGCCCTCGATAACCGACCCTTGCGCTTTGAAGAGTTTGCGCGACTCAGCGGCCAAACCCTTTTCATTTCCGCTACGCCCGGCTCTTATGAGCTGGAGCATTCCAGCAACGCGGTCGTGGAACAGGTGGTCCGGCCCACCGGGCTGGTCGATCCTGAAGTGGAGATCCGACCGGCAGTCCATCAGGTGGATGACCTGCTGGGGGAAATTCGCGAGCGGGTGAATGGTCAGGAACGGGTGTTGGTGACCACCCTGACCAAGCGCATGGCGGAAGACTTGACCGGCTATCTGGCTGAGAATGGGGTTAAAGTGCGTTACCTGCACGCCGACATCGACACGGTGGAGCGGGTCGAAATCATTCGCGACCTGCGATTGGGCCAGTTCGATGTGCTGGTGGGCATCAACTTGCTGCGGGAAGGGCTGGACTTGCCGGAAGTCTCGCTGGTGGCGATTCTCGACGCTGACAAGGAAGGTTTCCTGCGCTCTGACCGCTCATTGATTCAGACGATTGGCCGCGCCGCCCGCCACCTGCACGGCAAGGCGATTCTCTACGCCGATCAAATCACCGGCTCCATGCGTCGTGCGCTGGATGAAACCGACCGCCGCCGCGCCAAACAGCGAGCTTATAACCAGACCCATGGCATTACGCCTCGCGGCATCCAAAAGGCGGTGGCCGACCTGCTGGAAGGAGCGCATCCCGGCGCACCGATTCCCGCCGAATCTTACGCGCATGTCGCTGAGGAGACCGCCGCCTACGCGCGTGAATCCCCCGCAGCGCTGGCGAAAAAGATCAAGCAGTTGGAACAGGCCATGTACCGCCACGCCCGCGATCTGGAGTTTGAGGAGGCGGCGAAATTGCGGGATGAAATTCAGCGTATCCGTCAATTCGGACTGGGCGTTCCTGCCGGAACGTAACCCGTTATCACGCCAGTCGCCGGTGTAGCCGCGCCCAATCGAAGGCCGGTCCCGGATCGGTCTTCCGCCCCGGCGCGATATGGGCGTGACCCGTTAGCCGATCTGGAGTGATGGCCGGATAAGCTGCCCACAACGCCCGGATCGCCGCGGCCAGGATGGGATATTGTCGCTCGTCGTAAGGGAGATGATCAGCGCCTTCCAGTTCGATGCCGATGCTGAAATCATTACAGCGGCAGCGACCCGCGTAAATCGATTCGCCGGCGTGCCAAGCCCGATCCTGAAAAGGAACATACTGGACCAGTTCACCGTCCCGACGAATCAGCAAATGGGCTGACACGCGCAATCCGGTCAGGTTCTGGAAATACGGATGCGCCGCCGGATCGAGCGTGTTGGCAAACAGCGCGTCAATCCATGGTCCGCCAAATTCGCCGGGTGGCAGGCTGATGCCATGAATTACGATCAAATCCACGGCAACCCCAACTGGCCGGTCATCGCGGTTCGGCGACGGCGCTCGCCGTGCTGCGTCCAGCCATCCGGTTGCTGGATCGATCTGCATCGTCGTCTACATTAACGTCTGGTCAAAGTCGTAGCTCATGTCGGTATGCGGACGTTGCAGGAAAAAGCCCTGCACGTAATCGATGCCGCAACTCCACAATACGGGCAAGGTCATGGCATCTTCGATGCCAGTGACGACCGTCGTGATGCCCAGGGTGCTCAGAACGCGCGTCAATTCGCTGAGATCCTGCTGACGAGCCTTGTCATTCAGCAGATTATGGGCGAACCGGGCATCCAGCTTGACGTAATCTGCTCGTAGCGCCTGAGCCAGCGCCTGCGAACGCGCATGACCACTAAAGTGATCCAGCGAGATGCCACAACCCAGGTCCTTGATCTGTTTAAGGAACGGCTGGAAAATCGATTGATAGAGTTCGGCAGTGGTTTCCGTCACTTCGAACACCAGGTGGGCGGCGGGCACCATGGTTTTGCGCAATCCACCCTCCAGCCAATTCAACAACTCCTCATCCTGGACGATGGTAGGCGAGAGATTGACAAACAGCACCACAGACTGGCCGCGCATTTGCCGCGAGCGCAGCACCCGGATGGCGTGGGCGATGACCCAGCGATCCAGCACCATGCCGATGCGATGACGTTTGACCAGACTGAACACCGTCTCCGGCAGCAGTTCCCACCCTTCGCGATTGCGCATTCGTAACAGCACTTCGTAGCGCTCTGTCGTGTCGCCGCGCAGACTGACAATGGGTTGGAAGAGCAGATTCATGCGCTGTTGCTGCACCGCTTCGCGAATTTCTTCCAGCAGTCGCCGCTGCTGCGGGCTGGTCGTATCCTGCTCCACACTCTGCGCGTGATGGACGTGAATCCGGGTATCTTTCCCTTCCCGAGCCATGACGCAGGCCAAATCTGCTTGCTGAATCAACACTGCCGCTTCGCGCAACGCAGGGGTGGCGATACTGATGCCGATACTGGTGCGTAGCGGGAAATCGGCTCCGGCCAGTTGGTAGGCGTCGCTTTCCAGGCTGGTCTGCACCGCCTGTGCAGTAGCGGGTAGCGCCTCTTGACTGGAAAAACCTAGCAGGACCGTGAATACAGCGTCGCTGAACCGGGCGGCGATCACCTCCGGCCCCAGGACCGCTTGCAACCGCTGGGCAGCCTGCTCAATCACCTCGTCGGCGGCGGCCACATCCTGGCTCTCCAACCCGCGCAAATTGTCCAGTGCGATCAGCATGATCGCCACCGCCTGGGCATTGGCGGCGGTGGCGACCAATACTCGTTCCAGATAAGCCAGAAAATAGGGACGGTTGTACAGGCCGCTCACCGTATCCCGATGGCTGAGCTGATTGAATTTGTGATGGAGCCCGCGCCCCTGCCGCAGTCGTCGGGCGACAGCGGCGAGTAGTCGTTCTGGATTCGGGGGCTTGCTGAGCAATGCCTCGCCGCTCAGACCGGTAGCGGACAGGCGCTGGCCCATGTCTGCCTGAGCGGAGATCAACACCAACGGCAGTTCTTGGAATAACTCGTGCTGCTGAATCGCCTGCGCCAGCTCCAGGCCGTCGATATCCTTCAGGTCCAGGCTCAGAATCAACAGATTAGGCTGGAAATGACGTAATACGGGCAAAATTTGTGGTGGCTGGGCCAAGACCTGGGTCACCATGCCACGACTTTCCAGCCAGCGGGCGACTTCCCGGGCGATCGGCAAGTGATCATCGACAATCAAAATCCGCTGGCTGAGTGGTTTCAACACGCGGTCATTCAGCGCCTCCAGTAACATCGGAATATCGACAGGCTTGGTGAAGTAACCCGCGCCGCCCGCTTTAACCGCTTCAATCCGGGCGGTAATATCGCCCCGATCAGCCAGGAAAAACAGGGAAACATTCGGAGCCAGCAACGGACGCAGGTCAACGACTTCCTGGAGGAGCGCTTGCTGATCAACAGCGGCGTCCAGATCAATGATCAGCGCCACCGGTTGATCCGCTGGCGTTCCCCCAGACTGCTTCAGCAATACCCGGATTTCAGCCAGGCTGGCGCAGAGCCGGGTCTGGAATCCGCCCCGCTGGTGGAGCTTACGCGCCAGATCGTGCGCCGATTTCGGCGCCGCCAACCAGAGCGTTGGTGTGCTCGGCAATTGGCTGGTCGTCGAAGGTGGCTGTTGGCTACGAGTCTGTTGGGTCAACAGGGGGGTTGTGATCGTTTCAATAGGGCGATGGGTTCGCGGCTCGCTCTCTGGCGCTGCCAGGCAACACAATGCATCCACCACTGCCATCAAGCGCTCCCGATCTGCTCCCCGTGGTAATTCACCTTTCTCCAGACAATTGTTGATCTGTTGCTCAAGCCGTTCGGCCAGCGTCACGATGCGTTGATGTTCGGGCTGGGAGCGGGCCAACCCCAGGATATCTTGCGCCGCTCGCAGCAGCAGCACGAAAAACTCCTGGCTCCATTTGATATAGACGAGCTTTTCGGCAAGGTCACTGATGCGTTGCAGCTTGCTGGTCAATGCATCTGGAAGGGCGGATCTCGATCCCATAGCGGCTCCTGGCGGTGCATCTTCACTCCCCAACCCCCTCTCCCGTAGGAGAGGGGCATCTCAAAACGTTACTGATCCTCAAGATGATAGGAGATGATGCGCTCAACTTCATTCCTGGAACCCATGATTACCGGGCAACGCTGGTGAAGACCCGTGGGTTGTAGCTCCATAATTCGTTGCGTGCCGGTTGTCGCCAACCCGCCGGCCTGTTCGACGATGAAGCTCATCGGATTCGCCTCGTACAGCAGGCGCAGCTTGCCTTCCTGGTTCTTGGAGCGCAGCTTGCGATCCAGCGGATAGAGGAAGACGCCGCCCTGGCACAAGACGCGATGCACATCGGCAATCATCGCCCCAGCCCAGCGCATATTGAAATCCTTGCGGCGCGGACCTTCCTTGCCTGCCAGACATTCATCGATGTAGCGGCGCACCGGCGGGTCCCAGAACCGCAGGTAAGCCGCATTGATAGAGAAGTCCTGCGTATCCTCGGGTATTTTCATATTGGGGTGAGTCACGATGTACTCACCGATGCGCTGGTCCAAGGTAAAGCCGTTGGTCCCGTGACCGGTGGTCAACACCATCATTGACGACGGTCCGTAGAGCGCATAGCCGGCGCAGACCTGCTGGACGCCGGGTTGCATGAAGTCCTCCTCGGTCGGTTCACCCACCGCTCCATCAGGACGACGCAGGATCGAGAAAATCGTGCCGACTACGCCGTTGACATCGGTATTCGACGAGCCATCCAGCGGGTCAAAGATCAGCAGATATTTGCCGCGTGGATACTGGGTTGGCAGGTGATAAATGTCATTCATCTCTTCAGAAGCCATGGCGCCGACATGGCCGGCCCACTCATTGCGCTTGATGAACAGGTTGTTGGAGATGACGTCCAACTTTTTCTGGGTCTCGCCCTGGATATTTTCAGTATCGGCGGTGCCGAGTACTCCAATCAGGCTACCGTAGCGGACTGCGCTGGAAATTGCTTTGCAGGCGATGACGATATCGTTGATTAAGGCTGTAAAATCACCCGAGACTCCTTTGAGTTGACGCTGTTCTTCGATGAGGAATTCAGTGATGGTAGTACCAATAGGCATGATGGTTATCCCTGGAGTGGTGCAAAACTGTGTTGGCGACGGGATTAGAATCGTTTATCAAACCGTCGTCATCAGATTATACCATTTAACCTATCTTTTTCATGGTTTTCGGGCGACGCTTTGGGGGCTCTTTATATGTTGCAATGCAACATGTTTTCTGCTATAAGACGAGAGGGGTCAGTCATTGCAGAATGAAGGAGTACGTCATGAACGAGATGCCTGCTGGATTTGGCGCGCCGTTTGGGCCGCTGATCAAACCGTTGACGAAGGTCAACCGGTTCATGCTCGCACGGTTGGAGAAAGGAGTCACCCTGGGTATAGACAGCATGAAAGCCTATGTTGACTTGGGCGTGGCTCAGGTCAAAGTCGCCTTAAAAGTCACCGATTCGCACAGCCTGCACGAATTCGCCGATAGCCAATTCGCTGTTCTGAGCTTCGTAGGACATCGTATGCTGGATGACACCCGGGTGCTGAATGAATGGGGGATGGAAAGTTGCAATCAAGCCCATGGTCTGGTGCGGGAAAATATGATGCGCTTGTTTTTCAAATGACGAATTGCAATTCTTGATGAAAAAGCCGCCTTATGATTTTTAAAAATTTAATCCGGTATCTTTAGGCCCACGTAGCGCAGTAGTTCCAAGGAACCTTGGGCAAATTGATCCAAGAAACGGTCGATCTCGGTGCGGAGTGTTTCGAGATCATCGGCC
>JBAQIQ010000146.1:0-13114 GCA_049288935.1 Candidatus Competibacteraceae bacterium | reverse complement strand
GGCCGGTTATGGACTCTCTGCGCTCTATCACAGCGACGCCAGCGGAGGGATCCGGTTGCGCCGGTTGCTGCCCCTGCGCGATTTGCCGCCCGCCCCGGTACGAACCGGCCCACCCGAACTCAACCTGTCGCCCGCCGATTGCCTAGCGGGACTCACCGACCATTACCTGTACGCCGCGCTCAACGAGGTACTCTACAGTTCGCTCATGGCCGAGAACCGGCGGCGATTGGTGCATATGGACCGGGCGCTGGACCGCCTGGACGCGGACATGGCGCAACTGCGGCTGGCCTACAACCGGCAGCGTCAGGAGGAAATCATCGAAGAAATCGAGGTGATCCTGCTGTCCGCTGACCTGCTGGCCGGTGAAGAAAGCCCGCTATCCAACCCAGTGTAACGGAGGTTTCCAATGCGCGAATACCCAGTAGTCGTCGTGCGTCCCGACGCCCACAGCAGCATCGCCAGGGCCAGGCTTGGCGCACTCGTCGCCTGGCTGCTGATCGCCAGCGCCGCCTTCGCGCAAGGCCCTTGGGTCGAGACCGACGCCGATGGTGACATCCGGGTGCCTCTCTACTTTTTCTGGTCGGAAACCTGCCCCCATTGCCTGGCAGCGCATCCGTTTATCGAAGCGATTCCCAACAAACGGCCCTGGGTCATTGTCCATGCGCTGGAAGTTTCCCGGCAGCGCGAGAATGCCCAGCGCTTCATCGCCCTGGCTGAATCTCTGGGCCAAACGGCTAACGCGGTGCCAGCGCTCATTGCTTGTGGTGTCATGGAGGTCGGCTGGGATGATGCCACCACGACCGGCGCGGCGTTGTTGCGACGGTTGGATGAATGCCATGCTCAGGCGCAGCAGCCTGCGGGGCAGCCGGTTCCGGCAACGCCCGCTGAACCGCTCAAGATCAACCTGCCCCTGCTCGGCGCGGTCACAGCGGACGCGCTGTCGCTGCCGACGTTTACTCTGGTGCTGGCGGGACTGGACGCCTTCAATCCCTGTGCGTTCTTTGTGCTGCTGTTCCTGCTGAGCCTGCTCGCCCACCAGAAAAGCCGTTTCCGGATGGCGCTGATCGGCGGCATTTTCGTCCTGACATCCGGGCTGATGTATTTTGCCTTCATGGCGGCCTGGCTGAATGTGTTCCAACTGCTGGGCGCATTAACCTGGATCACGCTGGCCGCCGGGTTGCTGGCGATCCTGGTCGGGATCATCAACATCAAGGACTTCTTCGCTTTTGAGCGGGGTCTCTCGCTGTCGATTCCTGAATCGCGTAAACCGGATATTTATCGCCGGGCGCGGGCCATTCTCAACGCGGAAAATCTACCCGCGATGCTGGGGGCGACGATCGTTCTCGCCATCGCAGCCAACTTCTACGAGTTGCTCTGCACTGCCGGGTTTCCCATGGTCTACACCCGCCTGCTCACCCTGAGCGAGCTGTCGCCCGGTGGGCGCTATGCCTATCTGGCGTTCTACAATCTGATTTACGTCGTGCCGCTGGCGCTGATTGTGTTCGCCTTTGTCCGCACTCTGGGGGCGCACAAATTGACCGAACGCGGCGGACGGCTGCTCAAGCTGTTGTCCGGGCTGATGATGCTGGGACTGGGGCTGGTGTTGGCTATCGCCCCGGCGCTGCTCAATAACCTGTGGGTATCGGCGGCGCTGTTGGCGGTTACTGTCGGGGTAACGGCCCTGGCGGCAGGGTTTACTGGCCCACCGGACCGTCGCGCACCATCAACGAGGTCCAGAGATTGACTATCAAAAAATGGCTGTTCCCCCTGATCCCCCTGATCGTTTTGCTGGTAGTCGCGGTGGCTCTGGTGAAACAGCGTCAGGCCCAACAGGCGGTGGAACCCTTGCCCATTATTCCGCCAGTGACCGTGGCAACCCGCACTCTGGTACAGGAAGACGTGCTGCTGACCCGTCCGGCGCTGGCCGAAGTCCGGGCGCAGACTGAGGCGGTGGTCGCCAGTCGGTTGTCCGGCTATGTGCTGGAGATGCCCAAAGTCGAAGGGCAGTCGGTGCAGCGGGGTGAGACCCTGGCGCGGCTGGATGCCACTCAGGCCGAGGCGGATCTGGCGCGGGGCGTGGCGGAACTCACCCGAAGCCGGCAACAGGAAGCGACATTGCAGGCGGAACGGGATGCAACCCGATCGGCCCTGACGGTGGAGGAACAGCGGTTGCAGCGCCTGCGCACACTGTACCGCGACAAAAATGTCAGTCTGGAACAGGTGCAGGCTGAAGAAGCGGTCGTGAGCGCCACTCGCGCCAAACTGGCCAATGTCGAAGCGGCGTTGAACGGCTATCAGGATGCCTTGCGGGCGGCGGAATCCAGCCTGCGGGCGGCTCGGGAAAATCTCCGTTACGCTACCCTCACCGCGCCGTTTGCCGGGGTGATTGCGGCGCGACTGGCGCAACCCGGCGATCTGGCGACTCCCGGCAAAGCGCTGTACCGGCTAGTTTCCACTGGCGAAAGCCGCTGGCTGGTCGATCTGCCGCAAACCGTTCACGCGGTCGCGGTGCGGCTGAATGGCGAAGGTGAGCTATTGCCGCTGACCGCCTGGCCGGAAGCCACCAGTCAGGGTTTACGGCGCTTCGAGGCGCAGGCGCGTCATGGATTGCCCGGCAGTCGGTTGCCGGTGCAGGTCGTGGTCTACCACGGTCAAGCCGTGTTGTTGCCGGATGACTGTCTGCTGGCGACGCAGGCTGATCAGGCCACCCTGTTGAAAGTGGTGACTGTCGCCGAACAGAAACCCACCGTGCAGACGATCACGACCACCCTGACCGCCAGCGGCGTTGAAGGTCAGGTCAGCCTCGATGCCGGGCTGGTCGGTAGTCAGGTGCTGTGCGGCAGCGCCGATGTGCTGACCCGCGTGGCGGCCGGCGCACCGCCAAGCCTGATCGAGAACCCCTGACATGTTCGCTTTCTTCTACGCCCGGCCGCTGCTGCTGGCCATGATCCTGCTGATCGGCTCGCTGATCGGGGTGATCGGCTATCTCAATATGCCACGCAACATGTACCCCGATGTGGAGCGGCCACAGGTGAAAGTGATTACCACCCTGCCCGGCGCTGCGGCGCCCTCGGTGGCGCGCAAGGTGTCACGGCCTATCGAACAGGAACTCTATGCGCTGGCGGGCATTCGCAACGTCCAGAGCATCAACAAGAACGAAGTTTCCATCGTCGCGGCGGAGTTTGAATACACCAAGGGTCTGGACAACGCCCTGCTCGATGTCAACAACGCCCTGTCGCGGGTGCGCGGCCAATTACCGGCGGAAGCGCCGCCCTCCAGCGTTTATGCTACAGGGGCGTTTACCAATCCGGTGTTGACCCTGGCGCTGTCCCCGCGTCCCGACAGCACTCTGACTCTGGCGCAGGTGCGCTGGATCGCCCAAAACGACTTGCGTACCGCGTTCATCACCCAGCCGCGCATTGCCAACGTCGATATTTTTGGCGGTTACGAACCGGCGTTGCGGGTAACGTTTGACCCGCTGCAACTGGCCCGCTACCGGGTCAGCCCGGCCCAGCTTCAGGAACTGATCGCCCGGCTGGATCGGGATTACCCGGTCGGCGTCAACCAGGACGCCGGGAGTCTGGCGACCTTGACGGTCTATGGCGAACGCGCCAGCGCGGCGGGGTTGCGGCGCCTACCGCTCAGTGACAATTTGACGCTGGGCGACGTGGCGCAGGTGGAACTGACCCACGCCGAGCGCTTCTCCGCCTTTCACGGCAATGGCAAGCCGGCGATTGCCATCGCCATTCAGCGCGCCCCCGGCGAAAGCGTGCAAGGGGCGCTGGATGACGCCAACCGCATTCTGCCCGGTCTCCAGGCCCGTTATCCGCAGATTGAATTCGCGGTCGCCGACACTCAGGAGGAATTGATCGAAACCTCGAACAGCAACATGATCGAGGCGCTGCGCGATGCGATTCTGTTTGTCTCGCTGGTCATGCTGCTGTTTCTGGCCAACTGGCGGGCGGTCGTGACCTCGCTGATCAGCATTCCGCTGGTGTTCCTGCTGACGCTGGCGGTGCTGTGGTTGATGGGCAAGGAGCTGAACATTTTGGTGATGACCGGCATCGTTCTCGCGTTGGGGATGCTGGTGGACGATGCGGTGGTGGTGTTGGAGAACATCGAGCGCCATCTGGAAGAACTCCGGGAAGACGTAGCCATCGCGATCCGTAGCGGCACCGAGGAAGTGCTGTCGCCCATTTTGGTGGGCACGGTGGCGACGACCGTGGTGATTGCCCCGTTGATGTTCATTGGCGGCTTTCCACAAGCGATTTTCAGTCACCTGATCCGGCCCGTGCTGATCGCGGTCTGGGTCTCCTACTTCCTGTCGATCACCTTTATCCCGCGCCTGTCCGCCTATTGGTATCGCCACGGTCTGCCGCCCAAAAACCGCATGGAACAGGCTATCGAGCGGGGCTATCAGCGCACTCTCGGCCACGGCGCCAGTTTTTATGTCGGATTGCTGCGCTTTACCCTGGCGGGCGACTGGGGCCGACGCCTGCTGCTGGTGCTGCCCGCGGTACTGGTGCTGGCGGTCAGCATCCGACTCATCCTGCCGTTGATCGGTCGTGATGCGTTGCCGCCGATGGATACCGGCATCGTCAAGGTCCATGTCAAATTCGGTGGTAACACACCGGTGATGCTCGCTGAGGCGCGGTTGGCGGAATTTGAGCGCGGCTTGCGCGAAGATCCGCGCCTGCTACGGATGACGGCGGCGTTCGGCTCCGAATCCGGGGTGCTGACCATGGGATCGGGCCAGTTGCCCGGCGAAGCCACCTATACCCTTACTTATGTCAATCGTCTGGAGCGCGATCAGCTCAGTTGGGGCATTGAGGCCGAGTTGCGGCAACGTCTGGCCCTGATCCCCGGCATCGTCAGCGCCGACGTATTCGATTCCGGGGCGACCGCGTTATCCACCATCAAGGCTCCGATCAATATTCGGCTGATCAGTGAAGACAGTCGCGCCTTGCCCGCCGTCGCTGCATCGGTGTTGCTGGCGCTGCGTCAGGTTCCCGGTTTGACCACGATGTCCGCCACCTGGGATCGGCACAGTGAGGAAAGCGTGCTGGTGCTGGACGAGTCGAAGATGCGGGCGCTGGGCCTGACGCCTGAGCAAGTGGTGGGGCAGTTGCCGCTCAAAGGTCTTCCGGTCGCCGCACTCAGCGCCCTGCCGACCGTCGGCAGCGTGCCGGTACGCAGCTATTTTGCCGAGCCGTACCGGGCGCGTCCGCAGGCTCTGTTGTTTTTGCCCATTCAACGATCGAGCGGGGAGACCGTCGCTTTGGGCGAGATCGGCCATCTCGAACGCCAACCGGCGACGGCGCTGCTGACCACCGATAGCCTGCGTTATTCGCTGGACATCCTGGCTTACCGCAACACCCACCCGATCAGCTTCATCAGCGGTGCGGCGGTGGCAGCGGTCACGCCAGTCGTTCCGCCCGGCGTAACGTTCACCGATCAGGGCGACGCCGCTTCGTCGAAGGAATCGGGTCAGCGGATGGTGATCGGTTTGGGGTTGGGAGTCTTGCTGTTGTTCGGGCTGTTGGTTCCCGCTTACGGCAGCGTCGGTCTGGGGTTGCTGTCAGTGCTGATTCTGCCGCTGTCCACCATCGGCGCGTTCTGGGGCTTGCTCGCCTTCGGCAAGGCGCTGGCGCTGCCGGCCATTCTCGGCATCGTGCTGCTGTTTTCCATCATCATCAAAAATTCCATCCTGCTGGTGGATTTCATTCAGCGGCGGCGGGAGGAAGGGCAAAGCGCCTTCGCGGCAGCGGAAGGGGCGGTGCGATTGCGCTACCGACCGATCCTGATGACCGCGCTGGCAACCGTCGCCGGCATGATTCCCATCGCCATGGAACGGGCGGTGGGACTGGAGCGGCTGTCACCGCTGGCAGATGCCGCGATTGGCGGGTTGCTGGTCGGCACGTTCCTCAGCCTGTTCTACCTGCCGCTGTTTTATGTGTGGGTCGCCGAGCGGAAAACGGTTTGATGAAGGAGCTTGATGTGAATTGCTACAAAGTCTCCTTCCTGGAAATACCCTCCTTACAAACGGGATCACCCACCGTGGCCTTATGTTAGCTACCGTACCGACGATATTGGGCTTTTTTGGTTACACAGCGAACGTTATCGAAGGGCCCATGCTAGACCTCATCGCGCAACCACCCCCAGCCCGGCGACCCCCGGTTGCGCAGTGAAATCCAACTCGGTGGTATCTTGAACACACAACACCACCTAGAGTGACGCGGGCGTGACGAAGCGACTGTAAATCCGCGCCACTCAGCACTGCGCAATCATCAGAATATCCTGCAGTGGGTGCAACTTGTTGCGGGTCTCGCGGCGGGGATCGGGCAGGTTGGCGGAATACGGGCGCGGGTCGAGCAGTTTGGGCAGCATCAGATCTCTCCATCCGATCAACCCTATCCCGCTACCCGAGCAAGCCGCCTGTCAACCCCCCTCATAGCGCGCCCCGATAGCGCCGTGTTCTTCTTGGAACTCTTCGAGAGAAAGGGCTCTCTTCCGGTTTAATCCCGAAGTGGACGGCGATATCGTCCAATCGCCACAGCCGCTCGCCGTTCTGATCGACACCGACGGGCGGCGGCAGTCGATTTTCCTTGACGGCGAGACTCATAGTCTCGGTCTTGAGTGCGTCCGGCGCACACTCTAACGCAAGATTCGATAACCTTTTATAGCTTGGCGTGCCCTCTAGTCCGGCATTTCGTAGGGTCTAATCCGCCAACGCTGCTTTGTCTTGCAAAGCTCTCCAGAACGAATCCCCATGTCTCTCCCCTCGCTCTTTGTACCAGGGAATTGAAGAGTACATTTCTTTTAAGCGTTGAGCGGCCCGCTCTCGCTCCTGGGACTCAGCGAGTGCCTCGAACATATCTCCAGTAAAATCAATGCCGCTGCCTCTTCGTCCAGCAAAGAATCCTCGTTTCTCGAAGTCATGGCGCGACTCCACTCAAGCGAACGCACAAGCGGCGCACGGCTTGTTGGCGTAGCGACTCCGCGACCTTTCCGACTTCCTTAACGATCAAGGACTGGTTCAGCGAAACGATTTTGTCCGTTCGGATAAAGCTGGCCTTCGGCAATGTGCCGGACTCCATCATGCTTTGCAGAATCACCATGTTGTCGGCATGACCCATTTGAGAAGTCACCGCCATAGCAATGAAATCGCCGTAGCTATCGGGTGCGGTCAACAGCAACACCGGGCGGCGCTTCGTAGCGGTCAAGTCGGAAAAAGGAAACGGAATGACGGCGAGTGTGCCAGCGTCAAACATGATCCCATGCCTCATCTTCGGCGTTGTCCCAGACCGCTTGTAAGGCGCTTTTCTGAGCCTGCATCAAGTCTTGCCACTGAACCCTATCGGTATGGCTCAATCGGCCTTGTGTTGCCATATAGGCGTTCAAGTCGCTGTCGGTAATGCGCCATGCCCGACCCAATCGGAACCCCCCTAAACGGCCTTGATGCAGCAACTTGCGGATAATATTGGGATGCGCTCGCAGGACGTTTGCGGCCTCTTGTACGGTGAAAACCTGCTGCATAGCGGTAAGCCTCTTGGGACGTAACGCCATCATAGTAGCACTTGAGACCATTTCAAGCCATTTTTAGCCCACTTAAACATTCATGATAATGGGGAGGTGGCTCTATGGCCCTAAAATGAGCGAATCGTTGTCGTACCCCTACTCCGGTTTGAAAGGGCCGGTTTTTAGCTCAATGGCGACATAGCAATGCAGCCGAAGATGGTAAAAAAGCAGGTCTATGTAGAAGTCCTCGCCGCCCACCTCCAGGTGATACTGCCGCCCGACAAAGGCAAAACCCTTGCCCAGTTCCAACATGAAGCGGGTAATCGTTCCACCAGGGCGGTTTCAAGTTCCCGTTCATGCGCCTCCCCCCCGACACTGAGAAAATCGAAAATGTAGGGGTCCTTGAGCGTTTCGCGGGCCAAGTCTGATTGCGGGGCCGGTAGGCGCTCGGCGAAATTGTCGATCCGGGGCTTCCCGGCCTGCCTCTCGTAAAGCTGGCTGTCGATCTGGTGGCCCAACATATTGCGGGACCAGCCGTTTTCGATGGTCTTCTGGACATACAGAACGAGGTTTGCGGGCGGGTGGAAAGATTGCGTATCCAGTGCTTGACCGGTGGCAAGGTGTCAATAATCCGGGCGCACTCGAATTCCTCGCCCTTTAAATCCAGTTCGCCTACCCTGCCGAAAAAGTGTTTCTGGAAGCGGTAAGGCCCCTTGTAAAACCATGTGGCGGGATAGGGACGGTTGCCGAACGTGAAGCCATCGGCAAAGCCCGTCTCGACCTGGGCTTGCGGTCCAAACAGGCAATCCTGATAGCCCGCCGCGTAAGCCTCCCGCCGGTACGCGACGATTTTCTGCTGTACGGCTTTGGCGAGCTGGTACTTGAACCGGACAAGATCGTTCAGGGCAAGGCGGCGCGTCTCCACGGTTTCCAGCAAAATGGGGGTACGGTCAAACAGACCGCCCCGAGACTCGAAACCGGGCATTTCCGCCTGCCGGAGTTCCATCGCGGCGGCGGCTTCGTCAGGATCAAACCCCATTTTCTGGACCAGAGTATCCGCAAGGCTGCGCGCCCCTCGCCGAACCGGGGACTGGAGACATGGGTATAGGCCCGGTTCAAGGCTTCGTGGCTCCGGCTTTCCGCATAGGGCATTCGGAGAACCCGCCCAAGAAACTGCTCAATGTCGGTCTATTAACGAGTTCTATTTCTTTGAAGGGTCCGTCATAGAACCTTTAGTTCCTGTTTCCGAGAACTCCATTCCTGGAACAAGGTGTAGGCGATCGCCAGCAAGGTGGGGCCGAGAAAAATGCCGAGGATGCCAAAAGCCATCACGCCACCCAATGCGCCCAGAAATACCAGAATGAAGGGCAGGCGACTCCCCTGACTGATGAAATAGGGCTTAATAACATTATCAACGCCGCTGACCGCTAACCCCCCCCAGAGCGCGAGAAACACCGCCCACCCGGTCTCACCGGTCTGGAACAGCCAAATAGCCGCCGGCGCCCAGATGAGCGGCGGTCCAATGGGAATCAAGGAAAGAATGCACGTCAGAACGCCGAGCAGCAGGGCACCGGGTACGCCCGCGATCAAAAACCCCATGCCCGCCAGGAATCCCTGGGCCAGCGCAGCGCCAATAATGCCGTAGACCACGCTGTTGATGGTATCTCCAGCGATGCGGAGCAAGCCGGGCGCCTGTTTGCCACCGACTCGATCGAATAAGGCTTCCAGCCTCCCAGAGAGCGCAGCGCCGTCCCGATAGAAAAAAAACGCAATAAACACGCTGAGGCTGAGGGACAAGACGCCACCGCCGAGGTTCGCTGCACTGCTCAGCGCCCAGTCCCGCAGGGGCATGAGGTATTTCATCAACTCCGTCGTCAACTGGGCGCCGCTCCCCGCCATCGCTTGCCATCGGTCGTGCAAGGGCGAACCCACGACCGGCAATTTCGCGACCCATGCGGGTGGATGAGGCGGTCCTTGACTGAGGAGGTGCCGCACCATCTCGATCAGTGCGGTCACGTCTTCCGCCAAACTGGCCCCGAGGAACACTAACGGTCCAATCAGCACGACCGCAACCAACCCCACCATCAGCCCGGCCGCCAGTCCTTTCCGGCCCCGGACCGCCTGTTCGATCCAGCAATAGACCGGCCAAGTCGAAAAGGACAGGATCACCGCCCAGAGGATCGCTGAAAGAAAGGGGCGCAGGATAGCGAAACAGCCCATCATCAACCCGGTGGCAAGAGCGATGCCGGCTATTCGGTCGACGTGGTTTTGGCTCAGCGCGGAGGTCAGGCTAGGAAACAATGCCATTGAATTACGGGGTCTCCATTACCGCTTATTGCAAAATCGGTTTTGACCATGAGGTCCACCGCACTAGATGTGGTCGAAAATATCCTTGATCTTTTGATAACACTCGCAAGCCGAGGCCTTGAGACCTTCTCGATCCAGGATCTTAATGTTTCCCCGGCTATATTGGATCAGCTTTTGTTGCTGCAGGGCGCTGGCCGCTACCGTGATCCCCACCCGGCGCACCCCCAACAAATCCGCCAGCGCTTCGTGCGTAAAACGCAGTGGATTGGACTGGAGTCGGTCGCTCGCCATCAACAACCAACGAGCGAGGCGCGCCTCCACCTGATGAAAGCGGTTGCACACCGCGGTTTGCGTAATCTGCGCGATCAGGGCATGGGTATAGCGGTGGAACGTGCGTTGCAGGACGGGGCTGGCTTCAAGAGCGTCGCGAAAGCGTGAGGATTCCATCCGCAGGGCCTTTCCCGGTCCCTGCACCATGGCGCGAACCGATGAGGTGTCGATCCCCTGCGCGACGGGAAGTCCGACCATGCCTTCACTGCCGACCAGGCCGATCTCTAAAGCCATGTGATCCTGGAGGGTCGTCAGCAAGGACACCAACAGGCTCGCGCTGGGAAAGTAGACGTACTGAATCAACTCCCCCGGTTCATGAAGGATCTCTCCAAATGCGAGGGTGACCGGTTCGAGACCGGCCGCCAATAAGCGTTGGTATTCCTCGGCAGGCAGGGTCGCCAGCATCTGGTTAGTCGGTACTGCGCCCTGACGCAGCGCCTCCTGCGCTTCTGGCAGCAGGATCGCGCGGCCGCTCACCGGATCCAGAATGGCGTCCACCTCCCCTAAGTCAATCGCCCGCAGCGTCGAGGCATCCTGGACCAGTCGCCGAATGAAAGCCGCAAACAGGGCATCGGTTTCCGGGTGATCGGTCTCCGCTGGCGACCCCGGAGATACTGGAGATACTGGAGATACTGGAGATACTGGAGATACTGGAGTCATGGAGATTTTCCTGGCAGCCCGAGCGCGAGCAACACTTTGCCGGGATCACTGAGGTTACCGACGACCTGCGTAACCGGCAGCGGAGACAATTTGATGAGACTGGGCGTGACGATCACACCATCGGTCAGGGCGCGGAGTGGTTGATCCAGGACATCCACAATTTCCAACTGATAGTATCCTGGCAAGTGCTGTTGACAAATGCTCTCAAGATTAGCGAGCGCCTGAGCCGAATTCGGCGCACCCCCCACGACGTAAAGCCGCATCACCATCATTGCGGTCGGATCAGATGGCTTGACGATCTGCTGGCGGCGCATGTCACTGCTCCTCAATGGCGCTCTTGCCGGTTCCAGCACCGCAGGCATCACCCGGCGTTACAGGATCAGGGGGAGGGAGAATAACGGCTGGATCGGTGTCGATGACCTGGTCTGCACTGCGCATCCGGCGCAACTTGTCCTCTCTTTCGCTGGAGGACAGCACCCGTGCTGCACCGTCCAGGGTGTAGAGCGCCAGTTCGGCTTGCTGCCGCTGAAGATCCAATTCCAGGGCTTTGATCCGGGCCTGGGTATCGGCTTCGGCAAATTCCAAATCGCGTTGCTTGTGCTCGAACTCAACCCGGCGTTGGGTCTGTTTAGCGATCTCCTCCGCTTCCTTTTCCCAGCGCAGTGTGCCCATCAACACCTCACCGCCGGCGGAATAAACATCAGTGAGCACCGGACCGGTTTCACTTAACACCAGTTCCCGCACCTGGTTGGAGTGCCAGGTGCCCCGCGACTTGACGATGGTCAGCGCCCGGTTGCGTTCACCACTGCGCACGACATAGGAGAGATGAATCCAGGTATCGGCAATCGTCGAAATCTGGAGATCGGTCGCTTCCGCCTGAGGATCGTTCCCCTCGATGAGGGCGCTGATCACTACGGTGATCTTGCTATCTTTCATGAGATGGATCAGCCGGTTGGCGACCGCGCGCGCGGCGCCGATCCCCCCGGCCTTGGCCATGGCGGACAGGGGATCAATCACCATGCAACGCGGTTCATGATCGCGGATCAGCGCACGCAGTTTAATCAAATGCTCTTCGGCGCTGCGCGCTTCCGTCCGGCCCGAATACATCGACAGCAGGCCAGATTGGAGGTGCGGATGGAGATCAATGCCCACTGAAGATAAATTGCGGGTGATTTGATCGGCGCCTTCATCGAAGCTCACGAACAGGGTGCGCTCGCCGCGCTGGCAGGCCGCCTCGGCAAACTTGCCGATTAACGTGGTCTTGGAGGTGCCGGGCGCTCCGGTAATCAGCGTACTGCTGCCGCGGAACAAGCCGCCCCCCAGCATGGCGTCGAAACGCTCAAAGCCGGCGGACACCCGTTCGGTCGAAGCCTCGTGAATGATTTCCGGCGGTTCGGGGGGGGCCACTTCGATGCCGGAGGGACCAAAGCTCAACGGAAATTCACCCGACGCAAAATCCGATCCGCGATATTTAGTGATCTGGAGCCGGTGTGCCGGGACGCCATACTCCAAGCGCCGATCGAAGCGGATGACGCAATCGACCATGAATTGCATGAAGCCGTAATTCGTTCCCTGCGAGGTCTGGCTATCCAGCTTGGCGGTGATGATGGCGGTCAACGCGCTGTCCGCCAGCCAGTCTCGAATCCGATAGATTTCCCGCATTTCCAAAATCGGATCCTGCAACAGCGTCAGCAAGACATCGATGCCGTCAAACACGATCCAAAGGGCGTTCATTTGTTCTTTTTTGGCCTTGAGGATGGCCAGGATGCCACTCAAGTCAAAATCGCCGGATTGGATGACGGTGGGCGATAGATGGGCATCCAGGATATAGATCGGGTGTTCCGCCAGCGCGGGCAAACCCCAATCGAAGGTCGCGGCGTTCGTGATGACCTCACGACCTCTTTCCTCAAAGGCGACGAAGATCCCGGATTCGTCGCGCTGGCGTGCGGCGTTGGCCAGGACTTGCAGCGAGAAAACGGTTTTGCCTGATCCCGGACCGCCCATCACCAGCGTCGTGCGATTCCGTGGCAAACCGCCGCCACTGAGTTCATCAAATCCCTCGATGCCTGTGGCCATCTTGGAGAGAGGTTGAGGGGCTACCCGTTTCATAATGACTCCTTTATTTTTAGGAACCTGCTGCTAACCACTGTCGTATAGCGTACATGAGATGAAGGAATTTTCTGTGCGCTAGCGAAAATAGCGTTCCTGCATCTTTGGAGTCATTCACCGGATCGGCCGGGTGGTCCGGATTCGGAGCGAACTGTTCCCCGGACCCGCAGGCCCGGAGAGCCATTCACGG
>JBAQIQ010000145.1:0-3618 GCA_049288935.1 Candidatus Competibacteraceae bacterium | reverse complement strand
CTGCCGGGCACGGTGCGGCGAAACGGTGTTGCGGCTGACCCCGATCAGCTTCGCCTGGCTGGCCTGGTTTGCGCGGCGGGCTAGTGAGGGGCGACCGGCGATTCACCACACCGAAGCTGACTTCGCCGAGTTCCTGGCGGAATACCGGGCGCTCACCGATGAACTGTCGAGCGAATACGAGCGCGCCGCCAGGGCTTTGAGCACGGACCGACCGGAGGATTGGCAGCACTATTTCGAGCAACGCACCAGCAAGCTGAAACGGGAACTGGTCAAGGCGCTGGGCTTGCCTGGCGCTCGGCCGTACCTGATTCAGGGGGATGGCCGGCGTCCGCGCTCCCGCTATGCCCTGCGACTGGAACCGCAGCGGATTCAGTTCAGTTCGGTAGCGGAGGAGTGAGCGGCAAGCTTGCCGGGGCGGACATGTCTCATTTTACTTCTCATACTTTTTCATTCGAGCAACCTGACCAGGAAGCATTGCCATGACGGAACAACTCCATCTGCTGGAAACCGCCCTCGGTGGCTTTTTCCAAGACATCGGCAAGTTCATGCAGCGCGCTCATAGCGCGGTGCGCCACATGGACCTGCAACCACGGGCGCGGGAGTCGGTCATCCTGCCCCCCGACGGGCGCGGCGGCTACACCCACAAACACGTTCTATGGACCGAAGCCTTCTTTCATTGGATGGAACAGGAAGACTTGCATTTTCCTCCCGGAATCAGCCGCGACCGGGTGCGCGACATGGCGGTTTTTCACCACAAGCCGGAGGCGTTCGGGGCACTGGGCTGGCTGGCGGCTGAAGCCGACCGGCTGTCCTCCGGGATGGACCGTAAGCCGCGCGACTATGAAGCGGCGGAAGCCGAGGCCGAGTACAAAGGCTGGGACGCCTTCATCAAAACCCCGCTGCGGAGCATCTTCGGCTCGGTGAATCTGGGGTTGGGCGATCCGCCGCCGTGCCAGCAACCGCTGGAGGAACTGATTCCTGACGAACGTCTGTTGCCGGAGCCAAGGATCAAGATTGACGACTATCAAAAGGCTTATCTTGACCTGTGGAACCGTTTCACGGCGGAGTTCAAGGGACTGTGCGGGCTGGACAATATCGAGTTGTTTTGCGAGGGCTTGCTGTCGTTGTCGGAACGCTTCACCTTCGCCATCCCTTCGTCCACGGTGGACGTGCCCGACGTGTCGCTGCACGACCACAACCGCACGGTCGCGGCCATCGCCGCCTGCCTGCATCGCTGGCATGAGGCTCAAGGGACACTCGGTGATGAAACAACGATCCGCGACCGCTCCATGGAAAAGTTTCACCTGCTCGCCGGTGATCTGTCCGGGATTCAGCATACCCTGTTCCTGCTCGCCAACCAGCAGGTCAAGGGCGTCAACAAGATTCTCCGCGCCCGCTCCTTCCTGCTGGGGATGATCGTCGAAGCCGCCGCGCTGCATTGTCGCCGCGAATTCGGTCTGCCAGCGTTCAACCTGATTCAGAACGCCGGCGGGCGTTTCGTGCTGTTGCTACCGGCGCTGCCAGAGGTTCGGGAAAAAGTCGCCGCCCTGCAGGCGGAACTGGATCGCTGGCTGGGCGAGCGTTATCTGGGTGAGTTGGCGCTGAATCTGGCGCTGTCGCCACCGTTTGGCGGGAATGGCCTGCAAGCCAACCAGTTTTCCAAGGTACAGGCGCAACTGAATCGAGCGTTGGATACCGCCAAGCAGCAAGCCTTGCGGCACTACCCGACCGGGATTTTGCCGGTGAGCTACGAGCAGGAAGAATGCACCGCCTGCGGCAAGCGTCCGGCCCGGCATCGGGATGGCGACGCCCGCCGCTGCGAGGTCTGCCACGACGAACACCGTGTGGGCGGCTGGCTACCCAAGGTGGGCGCGGTCAGTTGGCGAGTTTCGCCACCACGGTCTGGCGACTGGGCGGTGGAACTGCCGGGCAAGCTTTGGCTGATTCTGCACGAGAAAACGCCGCGTTCCACTTCGGAACTGCTGGGTGGATTCCGCCTGTACCGGGGCCAGCAGGACACGCCCGCTGGAGCGTGGCCGTTGCGCTTCGTAGCCGCCTACGTTCCGCGTCTCAACGAAGGGGAAACCCGTCATCCGCTCTACGCCCGATTGAGCGACGAGGCGCAAGAGGTGGCGGCGGGTGAACTGAAAACCTTCGAGCATCTGGCCCAGGATGCGCTGGAACTGGATCGCGACGGTTCGCCGCTGGGCAAGCCGTTTCTGGCGGTGCTGAAAGCAGATGTGGACCGGCTGGGGTTTATATTCGGCTTTGGGCTGCGCGATCCCAACGATCCCAAGAAGGACCGCGCTACCCTCAGCCGCTACGCCTCCCTGTCGCGGATGCTGGATTTGTTCTTCACCGGCTACTTGCAAGAGCGACTGCGCCGGGATTACCCACACACCTACACCGTCTACGCGGGCGGCGACGACCTGCTGCTAATTGGGCCGTGGCGACAAATGATGGCGCTGGCGACCGATTTGCGGGAACAGTTCCGGCGCTACGTGGGCGGCAATCCCAACATCACCCTGTCCGCCGGGCTGGCGCTGTGCAAGGCCAACCAACCGCTCAACCGCACGGTTCGGGAAGCGGAGGAACGGCTGGAGCAAGCCAAGGATGCCGGGCGGGATCGAGTAGGTCTGTTGGACGAACAGCCGGTGAGCTGGAACGACTGGCCCGCGCTGCTGCGGCAGGCGGAGACCTTGAACGGCTGGCTGCGGACCGGCTGGTTGAATACGGCGCTGGTGTACAAGGTGTTGCACTTGGCCGAGGAACGCCGCTGCGCCGAGCAACCGGACGAACAGGGAAACCTCAGCTTGGTTCATGCCAACTGGCGGGCGCGCTGGGCTTACCACCTGGCGCGCAATGTCCGCGATAGCCGGGTGATTCCCGACCCCGAAAAGAAAACGGTGATGATTCTGCTTAACCGCTTGTTGGGGCTGGATGCCGACATCCACAAGCAGGCGGAGTGGGTCTCGCCGCGCATCCCGGTGAGCATCGCCTTGTATCGCAATCGTTAATTACTACGGGAGAATACCAAAATGGCGCAACAATCTTATCAACCTCAACGCGGCGGTCAGGGCGGGCGTGGGCCGGGCGGCGGTTTCGGCGGTAATCCACCTGAGCCGAAGAGCCTGCCAACTCCGCAGCCGGTCATCTACTTTCAGCCGGATGGCTCCCTGGTTTCGGCGCTGATGGACACTCAGGCCGAGGATCTGGCCCAGCGGCTGAGCCAAGTCACCACGACCCAATTGCGCCGCTTCTACGACGACGTGCTGACTCTGCGTCAAAGGCTGGCGGCGGAACAGCGCCAAGGACGCGACAAGGAGGCCGTGTTCAACGACCTGCGCGCCGATTTCAAAATGCTCAAGGCCAAGGCCGTCTACGCCCATGGGCGTAGCGAGAAAACGATGCCACGCCCACTGTTGCAGTTCTTTATCAATCATGTAGCGGCGGTGAACAATGCCCGTGAATTCGAGGCGTTCTGCAAGCATTTTCAGGCCGTGGTGGCCTTTCACAAGTTTTATGGCGACAACCGCTAATCGCGCTGGGAGATAACGACATGACGCACAGCCTTCTCTCCACTCACCGCATCACCGCCACGCTGATTCTACGCAGCGG
>JBAQIQ010000144.1:0-6545 GCA_049288935.1 Candidatus Competibacteraceae bacterium | reverse complement strand
CCAAGGAGATCAAGGGTTTAATCACCGACAGCGTGAGCAAAGTGGAGGACGGCGGCAAGCTGGTGGATCAGGCCGGGCAGACGTTGCGCGAGATTGTCACCTCGGTGAAGAAGGTCAGCGACATTGTAGCGGAGATGGCGGCGGCGGCCCGCGAGCAGGCGTCGGGCATTGAGCAGGTCAACAAAGCGATTCTGCAAATGGATCAAGTGACCCAGCAGAACGCTGCCCTGGTCGAAGAGACGGCGGCGGCCAGCCAGTCGATGGGCGAGCAGGCCCGCGAGCTGCAACAATTGATGGCGTTCTTTAAACTAGACTCGACCGATAGGAGTCGCAAACAACCGGCGTCGGTGGCAACGAGTACTCACCATAGCACCGGCCAGACACGCGCTGCGCCGCGTATCGCGGGAAGAGGTTTGTCCACTACGAACAAACCTGCCGCCCGGCCCGGCGCCGACCGAGAAAAAATCTACAGCCCATGCCGAAACCGAGGAATGGGAAGAGTTCTAGGAGTTAATGATGGCGATGATTACATGCCAGTCTGAATTGGATATTGCCGCCGCGAGCACCCTGCATCAGCAGTTGCTCAGCGTGTTGCAGGCCCGCGAACCGTTAGAAATTGATGGCCAGGCGGTGTGCCGGGTTCACGCTGCGGTTTTGCAGTTGTTGCTGAGCCTGGCCATCGAAGCCCGGGCGCTCAATTTGCCGGTGCGTTGGCTAAACCCATCGCCAACGCTGGTCAAAAGTGCTCAGTTGCTGGGTCTGGCTGATGTCCTGGGATTAAGCTTGAATTAAACTCCAGGAGGTTTTTAGCAAGCTTCATTAGGCGATTTTTAACAAAGCCTTACCAGAATGGTCAGGTGTGCCAGGTGCATCCTGCGCCTGACCTGCCGGTATAATGCCAGATTCAAATCGACGGAGATTTTATTGATGGCGACGATACTTGTGGTAGACGATTCTGCATCCATGCGGCAAATGGTGGAATTCACGCTCAAGGAAGCCGGCCACCAGGTGATGGTGGCGGAAGATGGGCAGGTAGCTCTGAATCTCGCGCAGGGTGCATCGGCGGATCTGGTCATTACCGATGTGAACATGCCCAATATGGATGGCATTACCCTGATCAAGGAATTACGGGCGCTGCCGGCCTATAAGTTCACTCCCATCCTGACCTTGACCACTGAATCGACTGCGGAGAAGAAGATGGAAGGCAAGGGAGCGGGCGCCACTGGCTGGATCGTCAAACCGTTCAATCCCGAAAAACTGCTGGCGACGGTTAACAAAGTGCTGGGATAAACACTCATGGCTATTGATATCGGGCAGTTCGTCCAGACCTTCTTTGAGGAAAGCCTTGAAGGGCTGGATGTGATGGAGGCGGGTCTGTTGGCCTTGCAGCCCGGAGCGGCGGACCTGGAGCAGATCAATACGATTTTCCGAGCGGCCCATTCCATTAAGGGGGGCAGCGGCACGTTTGGCTTCCAGGCGGTCACCGGATTCACTCATGTGATGGAAACTCTGCTGGATCAGATGCGCAATGGTCGGCTGGAGGTGTCGGGCGAGGCGGTCAACACCTTGCTGGAATCCGTGGACTGCCTGCGAGAGATGCTGGTCGCGTTGCGGGGAAACGCCGGTATTGATGAGGAACGGGTCGGGGAGTTGCGCGTGCAGTTGGAGCAACTCCTGGAGCAGAACCAACCCGTCGTCGGCAAGGCTGCCCCTGGCGTCCCGCTGCCTCAGCAATCGGCTGCGTCGCACCCTGCGCCGCCGGCCCTGGGCTGGCGGATCACCTTCCGTCCGCATCCAGACCTCATGCACCGGGGTAACGATCCGGTGCGGATTTTCCGCGAGCTGTCCGCCTTGGGCGAGTTGACCGCTACGCCGGATTACCGCCAGCTCCCACCGCTGGCCGCGTTGAAGCCGGAAGATTGTTACCTGTCCTGGGAGCTGGTGTTGCACGGCGCGGCTTCGGCCGAGGACGTCACCGAGGTCTTTGCCTGGGTCGAGGACGAGTGTGATTTGCAGATCGAACCGCTGATGGCGGCATGGGCTGCCGCCCCGCTGGATGTGCTCGAACCATCGACTGCGCCAGCGGATGCGCCCAAGGCCAAGGCGTCTGCTGAGGAAGGTCAGCAGGGTGAGCTGGTGCTGGAACGGCGTAATAGCGGTGAGCAGCGCCGAGTGGAGCGGCGAACCCCGCTGGCAGCGGCTGACAGCTCCATCCGGGTCAGCATCGATAAAGTGGATGCGGTCATCAACCTGGTGGGTGAGCTAATCACCACGCAATCCATGCTCAGCGCGCTGGGTGTGGACTTCGAAATGAGCCGGCTGGACAAGTTGCACGAGGCGTTGGATCAACTGGATCGCAATACCCGCGACTTGCAGGAGCATGTGATGCGAATTCGCATGTTGCCGGTGAGTTCGGTCTTCAACCGCTTCCCGCGCATTGTGCATGATGTCAGCGGAAAGCTTGGCAAGCAGGTGGAATTGGCGATCAGCGGCGAGCAAACCGAGATCGACAAGACGGTCATCGAGAAAATTGGCGATCCTTTGGTTCATCTGGTTCGCAACAGCCTCGACCATGGCCTCGAACCCCCCGATGAACGGTTACGGCAGGGTAAGCCGGAAACCGGAAATATCATGCTGAATGCTTATCACAAAAGCGGCAGTATTTTTATCGAAGTCAGCGACGATGGCCGTGGACTGAATCGCGAGGCGTTGCTGCGCAAAGGGCTGGAAAGCGGTCTGCTCAAGCCGGGCGAAGAGTACAGTGATGAACAGATTCACGATTTGATCTTCTATCCGGGACTGTCCACCGCCAAACAGATCAGCGATGTATCCGGGCGTGGGGTGGGCATGGATGTGGTGCGCCGCAACATTCAGGATGTCGGCGGTAATATCCAGGTCGCCAGTCAGGTGGGCGCCGGAACCAAGATCACGATTTGTTTACCGCTCACACTGGCCATTCTGGACGGTCAACTGGTGACGATTGGTCAGGATTGCTACATCATTCCGCTGCTGTCGATTATCGAGTCGGTGCAGGCGCGCCCGGAAATGATCAATCGGGTGGCGGGCAGAAATGAAGTGTTGCGGTTTCGTGGGCAGCACCTGCCTATTCTGCGCCTGTACGAATTGTTCGGCGCCAAAGGCGCGATCACTGATCTGCAAAAGGGCCTGCTGGTGGTGGTCGAAGCGGATGGCCGGCAAGTTGGGCTGTTCGTGGACGATTTGTTAGGTCAACAACAGGTCTCTATCAAATCTCTGGAGAAGAACTTCCGTCGCGTCGCGGGTGTGGCCGGCGCAACCATCCTGGGCGATGGCCGGGTGGGATTGATTCTCGACATTTCCGGCCTGGTCCGGATCAACAATGCAGTGTCGTGAGGCGAATTATGGAAACGAGAACAACCAGTTTGGCTCCCGTGGGAGCGCGCAATCTCAAACGCGAGACCGTGACAGAAGAAAACTTGCAGTATCTGACGTTCAATCTGGCGGGTGAATCGTATGGCATCGACATTCTTCGGGTGCAGGAAATTCGTGGCTGGGTGCCGGTGACCAAGGTGCCGAACGCGCCGGCTTTCGTGCGTGGGGTCATGAACCTGCGCGGAGCTATCGTGCCGGTTGTCGATCTGCGGCTGCGCTTCGGGCTGGAATCGGTGGAGTACACCAAAATTACCGTGGTGATCGTCGTCATGGTCCGCTCCGAACAGCACGGCGACCGCACCATCGGCATGGTGGTCGATGGGGTGTCCGATGTGCTCAATATCAACAATGCCGCCGAGATCAAGGATGCTCCTGATTTCGGCACTGCGGTGCATACCGAATTCATCAGCGGCCTGGTGGCGATGGATTCGGGCATGGTGATGCTGCTGGATGTGGATCGGTTGTTGAGCATCGAAGAGATGTTCGCGCTGGAGAATCTACGGGGGACTGAATCGCGCAGTGTGGTGGCCCATGCGTCCTGAAAATCCCGGTGGCCGTCGTGTCGAACGGTGAATTTGAATTTTCCGACCAGGATTTTCAGCGGGTCCGGCGGATTATCAATGAAGCAGCGGGTATCTCGCTGGCGGACAGCAAGCGCGAGTTGGTGTACAGTCGGCTGGCGCGGCGGTTGCGGCAGTGTGGTTTACAGCGGTTCGAGGATTACTGCAATCTGCTGGAAACCGGCAATGATGAAGTTGAGTTGCGCGAGTTTATCAATGCCCTGACGACGAACCTGACCTCATTTTTCCGCGAAGCGCACCATTTTGAATTTCTCGCGAATGATTTGTTGCCGACGCTGGTTCGTGCGCACGGTTTCGGCAACCGACGCATTCGCATCTGGTCGGCGGGGTGTTCGACCGGGGAGGAACCGTATTCCATCGCGATGGTGATTCGGGAGACTTTGCCGGCGACGGGTTGGGACGTGAAAATTTTGGCGACTGACCTGGATTCCAATGTGCTGGCGACGGCAGAACGGGGCGTGTATGAATGGAATCGTGTCAAGGATCTGGCCGAACCCCGGTTGCGGCGCTGGTTTCAACAAGGGCGCAATGCGCAGTCCGGCTGGGTGCGAACGGCGCCGGCGCTGCGTGACCTGATTACCTTCCGGCAGCTCAATCTCATGGCGGACTGGCCGATGCGCGGCCCCTTCGATTTGATTTTTTGCCGCAACGTTGTGATTTATTTTGATAAGCCAACCCAACGAGTGTTGTTCGAGCGTTTCGCCGATTTGCTGGTCGAACAGGGGCATCTGTTTGTCGGTCATTCTGAATCACTGTTCAAGGTGACTGAACGCTTTGCGCCTCTGGGCAAAACCATTTACCGAAAATGTCTGTGAAGAGATCCGCCATGGCTACAGCTTCGCGTCCTGCCCGCCCGATCAAGCATCTGCGCCTGCCGGAATTCCAACATATGAAGAGTTACTGGGACCCGGTGCAAAATGTCGAAGTGGTGCGGGTTTTGGCCGGCGAATACTACGTCACTCATTGTCATGAAATGATTACGACCGTATTAGGTTCCTGCGTAGCGGCCTGCATCCGTGACCCGGTGACGGGGATTGGGGGCATGAATCACTTTATGCTGCCGGCAGAGCGGGCGGTGGGACGCGAGGACAATGGCCGGGGGCATGGCCTGAGCGCAGAAGCCGCCTATGGCGGCTATGCAATGGAGCGGTTGATCAACTGCGTTCTCAAATATGGCGGGCGGCGGGAAAGCCTGGAGATCAAGGTTTTTGGCGGTGGCCGGATCATCGGCGGTATGGCGGACGTCGGCTTGCAGAATATCAATTTTGTACGCGCTTATTTGCGCACGGATGGTCTGAACGCGGCGGTTGAGGATGTCGGCGGCGACTTCCCCCGGCGCATGGCCTATTTCCCTGCGACCGGCAAGGTGCTGGTCAAAAAACTACGCAACATCCGCAGCGAGACGATTGTTCAGCAAGAGAGCGCCTATCTCGCTGAATTGCGTCGGGAAGCAACCCGGGTCGGCGAAGTTGAACTGTTCGGAGACTGATCTCATGCTTGAAGGTAAAATCAAGGTGCTGATCGTCGATGACTCCGCACTGGTGCGGCAGATTCTGACTGAAATTCTCAACCAGGATCCGGGAATTGAGGTGGTCGGGTCCGCGACGGACCCCTATGCGGCTCGTGAAAAAATCAAGCGACTCAATCCCGATGTGCTGACGCTGGACGTGGAAATGCCGCGTATGGACGGCCTGACTTTCCTGAGCAATCTGATGCGCTTGCATCCGATGCCGGTGGTGATGGTGTCGTCGCTGACGGAGAGCGGCGCATCGGTCACGTTGCAGGCGCTGGAATTGGGCGCGGTCGATTTTGTCACCAAGCCGAAGGTGGATTTGGCGCACACGCTGGATGACTATGCTCTGGAAATTCGCGAAAAAGTGCGCATTGCAGCGCACGCCCGGGTTCAGGAGCGGCGGGGACCGCCGGTCGTGTCCGTCGCGCCCACGGCATCATCGGCCAAGCCATTGACGAACCCCGAAAAAAAATATTCAGCGGACGTGATCCTGCAACGTGACGGGCAGCGGCGGCCGTTTAAAACCACTGAAAGCATTATCGCTATCGGCGCATCCACTGGCGGCACCGAGGCGATCAAAGAAGTGCTGATCCGCCTGCCCCAGTACTGTCCGGGCGTGGTCATCACCCAACACATCCCGGAAGCCTTCAGCGGCCCGTTCGCCCGGCGGATGGATTCGGTCTCGGCGCTGTCGGTGTGCGAGGCGCGGGATGGTCAGCAAGTCATGCCGGGCCACGCTTATATTGCGCCCGGCGACCAGCATTTGATGCTGGTGCGTGATGGCGCACGTTATGTCTGTCGCCTCAACGACGGCCCGCCGGTCAACCGCCATCGGCCCAGCGTTGATGTGCTGTTTCGCTCCGTCGCCGCTAATGCGGGTTTGAATGCAGTGGGAGTCATTTTGACAGGTATGGGTGATGATGGCGCGCAGGGCCTGAAGGAAATCCATGAAGCGGGGGCTCCCACCATCGCCCAGGATGAGCAAACCAGTGTGGTCTGGGGGATGCCCGGTCAGGCAGTGAAATTGGGCGGAGTGGATA
>JBAQIQ010000143.1:0-5084 GCA_049288935.1 Candidatus Competibacteraceae bacterium | reverse complement strand
TACCGTGGTCGAGAAAGCGATTAGCCGGGTCAGTTCCAGCACCGTTCTTGGCGCGGACGAAATCGCCGTAATCCACCGCGTGGACAGCGAGTTTGAACAGTTTTTTGGTGAGGCGCGCCTCTTCCGTAAGCAGGGCCGTGTGATCTACAGCCCCTTCCAACAGAGACCGTGATGCCTCCAAAGCGGACAGTAAAGGTTCGCGCGGAATCTGAAAGCCACTGTCAGCGAGTTGCCGATTGTCGCACCAGTGATCAGAGATCCGTTCCAACCGCGCGCGCTGGAAAGCCTTGGCGGCTTCCAGGCGCAAGCTATCATCGAACCAGAAGCGGACCCAGTGTTGCAGGTATTCCGTCGGGCGGTATTCGCTCTGCGGGGTGAACCAGGCGACTTCAATATCCATCTCGTTCGCGCTGTAGAGTGGCGTGCCACCGCCCCCACAGAAGCCCACCATCACCCCCGCCTTCGCTAACTCGCGCATTGCCGCCTGGGTAATGGAGGTGCCCGTGCCGAGCAGCAGGGACGTGGTATTGGCGATGGGGATGTTCCAGTAGAGCGAGTTTTTTCCCTGGTCGGTCACGTATTCCACACGCCCGCCATTGACCAACACCCGACAATGTTCGAGGTAATAGAGGTTGGCGCGTTTGGAATGCAGGATGGTCTTCAGATCGGAAGGGGAAAAATTGTCCATGAGAAATCGGCTTTATAGTTCTGGACTCATTAATCCAGCAAACCCCGATGTTGCAGTGGTGTAGGGCCGTCCGGCCTGCCGCCAGTGGGCCACACGCTCCCGAAGATCGTTGATCAGTTTGTTTTCTTCGGCCCGGTGTTGAACGCTCAAATCCAGCGCCGCCTGCTTTTGCGCGCCTTTGAGCTTGGGCTTGGCGATGGGAACGAAGTAGGTACTCAACCGCCGTCCAGTCAGAATCTCATGGGTAATCCCGTTCTCATCAAACCGGAAATGGCGCTGCGGCCCGCCAAACGGCGAGTTAATGACGGGGTTTTCGATGAGGTCGGCCATAACCGGTTCGATCAGGCGGTCATCGCATCGAGAGGGTAAGGCTTGAGGTGGGGCGTCGTATCCGGGAGCGTCAGGCCCCGCTGCTGGCAATACGTGCAGATCATCACTTCCAGCATGTTGGAAAGGCTACGGCGCTCCAGCGCGGCGGCGATGCGCACGGCTTGCTTGAGGGCCGGATCAATCCGAGCGGTGAGGGTGTCCGTTTTGGCGGTGGGCATGGCGTGTCCTAACCTGCGCTTGTTATTTTTTATGGCGATGATTGTCACACCCCTAGTTAGAAATCCCCATACACACAACAAAACCCGGGAAACTGGATTGGCTACAGCAGGAATACGGAGCCGTAGTGGCTCGGAACATTTACCGGGCGCCATTCCCCGACGTGGCTCGCGACGAGATCGGGTTGCGGAGTGGGCTGGCCTTGGTCAAGCTGCTCGACCCAAGTACCCGCCTTCGGAACTTGAATCCAGATCTCTTGGGCTTGATCGAAGAAGTTGAGATACACGAGGACATGCTGCTCGGGTTCCGTGGTTGTGGCCGACGCTGATCGCCAGAACACGATCACTCCTCGGCTTCGATGGTGGGCATCATTCACATAGAAGAACGGTCCGCTGGCATTGACTGCACGGAGGGATCTCCGCAATTGTCCGAGCCGCCGATAGAGCCGAATCAGCGCCTGACCGTACTGATCATAGAAGTACTCCCAATGAACGCCTCGCGGATAGAGGTTTCGCCCCAGCCCCCAATTGGCCATACCCCAATTCTCTCCAAGCTCTTGCCCTTGCCACAGCATGGGAACACCTTTCCCCATGAACTGGCCGATGGCATAGGGTTGCAGGAGATAGAAACGGCTGCGGTCGCCATATCTTTCGCCTATCAAATCCCGGAGCTCACTCGGAGCAATGCGCGCGAGCTGGCGAGGGTTGTCGTGAGTCTCCACGTATTGAAACGGAGCCACGGGAAAGCTATCCCCTGTTGAGGGGTTCGAATAGTGCGTCGGGTAACCCGTGAGCTGTGGATCAAACAGGTAGGCCAAATGCTCGTCTACGTAGCGCCAAATGGCTGTGTCAGCCATCTTGTCCATTAGTTCGTTCGACCAAGCCGTGTTGGAATAGGTGCTACTCAGGACGCCGCGGGGATCCGGAAGGTGTTCCGCGCACTGGATGATGCGACTATGCCCAGCCGGATCCTGGAAGCGTGAAATTCCTTTGGAGTATTGGTACGTTTCGAAAGTCAGTCTGGCGTATCCCGGCCCGGTGGGGCTTTCCCACATACCGGGCACGTAGTCGTATCGAAACCCGTCGAGGTGCAGTTCATCAAGCCAGTATCGATTCAAGAGCTCGAAGTAATCCCGCGTGAATTCCTTGTGGTAATCAGTACCTGGTCGACCCGGGAAGAACTCGCCGACAAACGGTCCCATCATCGGATTAGGAAGTCCGGTAGCTTCATAGACCAGATTGTAGGCAAACTCCGGATGAGCGTGAGCGTAAACCGCGTCGAGAATAACGGCGATACCGCGAGCATGGCACTCATTGACAAGCGCCTTGAGCCCTTCCAGTCCTCCGTACCGGTCGTCCGCTGCAAAGTAAGCCAATGGGGTGTATCCCCACTCTGTCTGTTCCTTCACGTTGGTGAATGGCATCAGTTCGAGAGCATTGACCCCGAGACTGCTGAGGTAGTCCAAGCGCTGAATGACACCGTAGAAGTCCTTGGCGAACTCGTCCACATGGAGCTCGTAAACGACGAGGTCCTGTAACGCGGGCGTTTGGTAGCTCCCGTCGGTCCAGGCGAAGGGCACCCCCCCAACCGTGAATGCAGAGAACGTGCCCGGTCCAGCCTCCCGTGCAAATGGGTCCGCAAAGGAAAACACGACCGGATTTCCGTTCCTCTGTAACCGATAGCGATACAAGTGCAGGCCTGCAGTTCCGAAGTTTCCTGGGCCGGTCAGGGGACCATGGGCAGTCCAAAGGTCGTGCGGCCCTCCCATGTAGTGCATGGTGAAGGATTGCGCAGGAACTGCGGGATCAAACTGATCGTCGAGGTGAATCGCAAAAGCCTCCAGCGAGTAGCCCCCTCCTGGAGTGATTCCCGGCAAGTAGATTCCGAACTGAACTTGGGACCCGCTAACGGACGCCCCGACTTCACTAAGCTGAATGGCCATCTTATTCCTCCTGATAAGGGTTGCGGCTGCGAGCAGACTCCGTCTTTAGGTAAATTTCACAATGAATTAATGGTCTTTTGCTCAGAATTACTAAAGATGTCACAGGTTTCGGCTACCGGCTGCCACTATCCTACTTGGCCCAATGATAGCGAAGCTGTCACCGAGTATCATCGGCATACAAGAAACTGATTTTAAAAACATGGCTTATCGCCCGCAAGCGGGCTCCCACGTATCGGTATTTGGTATAACCTAGCGCAAAAGCACACCGGTAAATAGATGTTGAATCACTCGGTTTTTGTGCAGCGCCCGGATTCCCTCGATTTGCTTCTTTAGCGATACTTTCGCCAATATAAGGAGACGGCTTACCCACGCCAAGCGCCAATGCTTGCGACAAACCAGGGTTGTCAGCCGGAACCGCGCGAAAATTCCGTCACACCCCCTTTAGCCTGCAAGCTGCTTGATGCGCTCGGCAAGGTGTCCAAATGCTTCATTCACATACGCCAACGCTCTCGGTTCTGCCCCCTGCGCACGTAAAGCTCTTTTGAAGCTTTCCAGATCAGAAAGCCATTGCTGATGGAGCTTGTCCATCTCATGGACTTGAGGCTGAGCGACTTTTGCGCTGCCGCTTTCAAGAAAAGCCTGATAACCGCGCTCCAGGGTGGCCGCCGTTGCCAGCAATTGAGCCGCCCGTTGCTTGTGCGGTTCAGAAAGCGGAGCCATACCGTCATAGGGCCGCGATCCCTTATGGCGTTCGGCTTCAAACGCCTCTTCCATAATGAGGGCGTAGCGGTAGAACCCGGGGAATTCGTGGGACAGCGCAATGAGTTGATCGTCGGCGGTCCCGATCCAAATCTGGTGCAGATCGGGCACGTAGCCCATCATGCGATGGATGATGGCCGGAGCGTCATTGACCCCTTGGGCCGCCAGTTGTTGCATGTGCTCATCCATCTTCGCCGCCCATCGGCGAAATTCATTCATGCTCATCCTTCCATCTCCGTCGCGTCTGCCAAGTCACCGATTCGATCCTACTCCCCCATCACGGCCCGCTGATCGAACAGAGTCCGGTTATCTTCATTATCATGAACTTTTCACCTACCTTTTTTGATGCTTTTATGGCCTTTTGTTATCCTTTCATGGCATAATAATTATTTCGATAGTTGAAGGACGAAAGCCGATGAAAGAGGTCATGACGGCTGTTGATGCCGCTGAGGTTCTCGCCGTAACGCCGAAAACGATCCGGCGATGGTTGCAGCTTGGCACCTTGAGCGGTGCGAACACGCCCGCTGGCTGGCGGGTCACCAGTGAAGATATACAGCAGTTTTTAAAACAACACCGCCGCAAGGCTTAAACCGGCTTATGCTAAGCTAACTATCGGGTGGAGTGGACAAGCCGCTCACCCGGAGCGTTAGGCATCAAAGAAAGGAGAAACTCATGGGTGAATGGTCCGATTACTTCGAGAACTTCCCGGAAGAAGATCCGGCGAACTACGTGGGCAATCGCTTCGATCCAGAAGGTGCCAGGGCGCGGCGCGTGGCTAATTCCAAGGTCGCCGCTGAGCAAGCAAGGCTCAATGCTGAAATCGCGCACATCATCCAGAAGCACAGCAAGCCAAGCGCACCGGACAAAGGCAGCAGGTAGGTGGTAGTGCTGCCCACCATGTGCTCCAGCCGACCGCTTTCCGCTACGCTCCAAGCGTCGGCTGAGCTTTACTACAAGGGCTTCCCCAGTTTCGCAAGTGCGCGTGATGCTGTTTCAGTTCATCGCTGTTTTCTTATCTGATGGCTGATTCCACTGCGCTCGCTGAGCAAGAAGGTGAAGGACTGCGAAACGACAACCGGTCATGTTGGGTGTTGACCCGGACCCTGATGAAAGACGCGCGCCGGAGCCTCATTCGTGAGTCGGGACTGG
>JBAQIQ010000142.1:0-4291 GCA_049288935.1 Candidatus Competibacteraceae bacterium | reverse complement strand
GGCCAAGGCCGGCCTTGCCGCGCTGGTGGCCGGGATTGTCGCGATGGGCGCAGCCTTCGCCAATGGCCTGCGCAACGCCGCCGATTTTGAAACGGTCATGGCGCGGATTCAGGCCGCTGGGGTGTCGTCCGGCGCCGGTGCAGCGCAAGCCGCAGTGGGTCTGGAGGGCCTGATCAAGGCCGGTCTATCCACCTCCGAAGCCATCGGGACCTTGCCCAATATCCTCGCCCTGGCCAGTGGCCAAATGCTGGCGATGGACGAAGCGACTTCCCTGGTGATCAAGACCGTCAACCAGTTCGGTTTGAGTTTCGCCGACAGCAAACAGGTCGTCGATACCCTGGCGACCGGCGCCAATGTCGCCGCTACCTCCGTGCAAGAACTGGCCCAGGGACTGGAAAACTCCGGCCTGGAAGCCCGCAAGGCCGGGTTGAGCTTGCAGGAAACCGTGGCCGCCCTGAACACCCTGATGCAGAACGGCCAGGACGCCGCCGGGGCGGGCGAGGCGTTGCAGTCGATGCTCCTGGAGCTGAGCGATGTCAGCGGCCCGGCCCGCGAGGCGTTGCGCTCGGTCGGCGTGGCCACTGGCGATTTTCAGACGATCCTGGCGCTGTCACGTTGAACGCCTCAAGCACGGCGTACACGTCTGCACACCCATCGACCAAAAGACGTGATATATGCCGCAAATATTTCGACCCGCTGGCGTTGAAATGCGCTGGGTTAAGGTTGGTTGTCATGACGATCTCCTGATTGAACAATCATCATGCGCCCGCGCCTGGGCGTGTGCGAAAGAGGACACGGGCTGAGGGTTTATGTCCGGGGTGGGGTGATCGAAGGCCCCGCCCCGGCGCTGACCGGAACGACGACTGAGGGCTAAACCGCTCGTGGACACATGGATTGAGACTCAAATGATGTGTCCGCTTACATCCGCTGACACTCTTGTCTGCTGAAACAGCGCCTACAATGAAAAAGGGCTTACTAATTATCAGTAAGCCCTTGATTTTTGGTGGGCCGTGTGCGATTCGAACGCACGACCAACAGATTAAAAGTCTGCTGCTCTACCGGCTGAGCTAACGGCCCTAAAATGAAGAGTAGCGATTTTACAGTAATCTGCTGAAATCACAAACCTTCGTTATACAGTCAACGCAGCGACTGTAACCGTTCTTCCGCAAGGCGAGCGGCCTGACTGTCCGGGTAGACTTGCACCAGCTTTTGCAAAACTTCCCTGGCTCGGCCAACATCGCCGGATTCCCCGTAGAGATACCCCAGTTTCAACAACGCATCTGGCAACCGGGCACTTCGCGGATAGCGCAGACCCAGAGTAATGAACGCTTCCCTGGCGGCGTTTCCATTTCGGCTGACGTAGTAAGACTCGCCTAGCCAATACTGTGCGTCGCCCGCTAACGGGCTATTCGGGTAGACATTCAGAAATTGCTGGAAATCGGCAATGGCCTGGGGATGGCGGCCTTCACGCAACTCGTTCAGTGCAGCGTTGAAATCGGCTTGTTCCACGCCTGCCATAACAGCCGGGGGGGAGGCGGCAGGCGTTTGCCCAGCGTCTGGTGCAGGCGCTGGCGAGTCGGGGGCCGCTGCTGGTTCGACTCTCACAGGTGCTGAGGCCGCCGCAGCGCGCTCCCGCTGCAGTTCCTCGACCTGATAACGGTAAAGTTCCAATTCGCCGCGAACAGACCGAACCTCCAGTTCCAGTTGTTCAACGCGCTGCAACAACTCCAACGTCAACATACTGTCAGGCGTTTGCGACCGAACGCCGCCGGGCAGCGCCAAGCCGCCCAGCAGGCCCACGATCAGCCAGAAAAACCCCGGTTTAGGCATCTCAGTAGATAATTTCCACGCGCCGGTTCAGCGCATGGCTTTGTTCGTCGTAACCATTGGCCGCTGGGCGCTCCTCACCGTAGCTGACCACCCGAATTTTCTGGGACGGGACGCCCATAGCGCTCATCACCTGACGCACCGCATTGGCTCGGCGTTCACCCAGGGCGATGTTGTATTCACGGCTGCCCCGATCATCAGTATGGCCCTCAAGCTGTGCAATAATCCGTGGATTTCCAGACAGATAGCGAGCATTCGATTCAATAACCGCTTGACTGTCCGGCCGGATATCGGCACGGTCGAAATCAAAATAGACGATACGGTCTGCGGAAACCGTGCCGCTGCCCGCTCCACCCCGCCCCGGTCGTCCCGCCTGTCCGGCCTGTCCCCCACCGGCATAGCCACCCGCGCCGCTGGTATCGTAGCTGTCATAGCCACCCGGCGCCTGGCCATAGGCATAGCTATAGGCTTCTTGCCCTGGCTGTGCAGTCACGCCGGGTTGCTCGGCAGTGGTGTCCAGCTCGGTTTGTTCTGTGTTCTCGCCGGTCGAGGCGCAACTGGCCAGCAGTGCGAGTGACGCGGCGGCCATCAAGGTCCGAATAAAGCATTGCATAGCGATTCTCCTCATATGAGAGTTCATGAAAGTTAAAAATTTTGAAATCAACGGCTGTAAGGCGCCCAGGCTGGATCGCGGGCGACACCGCGCAGGACGATCTCCTGCTGAGTAGCGCCGTCTATCGAGACCGCTTGCAGTCGCTGACCATTGGAATAAATGATCATTTTACCGTTCGGCGCGAAGCTGGGCGATTCATCCGCGCCGCCGGGCGTCACAACTCGAAACTGCCGGGCTGGCAAATCCAGGACAGCGATATGGAAGCGACCACCACGCCGGTGCATCATGGCGATGTAGCGACCGTCTGGTGAAACCGCTGGACGAGCGTTGTAGTCACCCTCGAAGGTCAACCGCTGGGCTGCGCCACCACCGGAACCGATGCGGTACAGTTGTGGCGAGCCGCCCCGATCCGAAGTAAAGACAATGCTGCCATCCGGTAACCAGACCGGCTCAGTGTCAATGGCCCCGTTGCTGGTCAATCGAACAGGTGACTGAGCGCCGAGACCGAGAGCGTAAATTTCCGGGTTACCGTCCTTGGACAAGGTGAACGCCAGCCGCTGACCATCCGGCGACCAGGAAGGAGCGCCGTTGATGCCAGGGGCAGCAGAGACCACCCGGCGGGTTCCGTTATAGACATCCTGGACGATAATTTGCGGGCGGCGACCCTCGAAAGACACGTAGGCCAGCTTGGAGCCATCTGGCGACCAGGCGGGCGACATGATCGGCTGACCGGATCGCAAAATCACTTGAGGATTTTGCCCATCGACATCCGCGACCGCCAAGTACCAGGCGCCGCCGCCGCCAGCAACGAAAGCAATGCGGGTGCCGGCCAAACCTTTTTCACCGGTGAGTTTTTCATAGATCAAGTCGCTGATCCGGTGCGCTACAGGCCGCAGTTGGTTGGCCGGGACATCGAAAGACAGGTTAAGCAACGGACTACCCTGGGCGTCTTTCAACTGAAATTGCACGATATAACCCCGAGAGCCACCAGAACCCGCCTGGCCAGTGACCGAGTAGTCAGCCCGCGCCTCTGGAGGCTGGGGCGCGATCTTGCCGGTGCGCTGCAAATTGGCGGCGATGATTCCGGCGATGTCCTCGGGCGCACCACCGCCAAAGGGCGCAATGGCGACCGGAATACCTCTGCCTTCAATGCCCTTGGTAATATCGATCGTCAATTGAGCATGAGCCAAACTGCCCACCAATAACAATGCAAACAGCCATAACAGTCTAGGCGTCGGATTCAATGGTTAACCTCCTGGTTTGAAGCGGAAATTAAAAGTGCGAAATTTGGCAAGCACCTCAGCGTCCGATGGGGCCGGCAACGGTGAGGCCTTCTGAACTGCGGCGATGGCGGAGTTATCGAATGCGGTGTCGCCGCTGCTTTGCACAATTTGCACATCAGTGACCACCCCGGACGGTGTCATCGAGATGCGTAGTGTGCAGGATTGATTAGCACTGCTACCCATCGGCAAAGACCAGTTGCGTTCTACCCGTTGCTTGATCAAGGCCGCATGACGGAGGATGGCTTCCTTGATAAATTGCCCGTGAGCCTCACGAGCCGCCAGCTCCTGAGCCAGCTTACGAGCTTCCTCTGCCCTGCGTTTGGCTTCCGCTGCAGCGGCCTCTGCTTTTCGCTTTGCCTCAGCAGCAGCCTTACGCTTGGCTTCCTCTGCGGCTTCGACCTCTGCTTTTCGCTTTGCCTCAGCAGCGGCTTCGATTTCAGCCTGGCGTTTCGCCTCAGCAGCAGCCTTACGCTTGGTTTCTGCTGCGGCTTCGACTTCAGCCTGGCGCTTCGCCTCAGCAGCAGCCTTACGCTTGGTTTCTGCTGCGGCTTCGACTTCAGCCTGGCGC
>JBAQIQ010000141.1:0-3059 GCA_049288935.1 Candidatus Competibacteraceae bacterium | reverse complement strand
GACATTGACGCGGAAGGCCAGCCCTTCCAGCGCCCCGCTGCCTTCGCCGAATTCATAGCCCAGCGCCAGATCGGCCACGGTGAAGGTGCCAACCTCGGTCTGCGCCACCGCAATATTGGTGTCGAACCCGCCGGTGTGGTTCACCGTCAACCGCGCCCGGAAGCCGCCGGTCTGGATGCCGACATTGCCCGAAAGCACCAGCGTGGGCGTATCGAACAGCAGCTGGTCAACGGTATTGCCGCTGGAAGTGATGTCGAAGGAAATCTGGTGGTTGCCGGAAATCCCCGCGCTGATCGTGCCGAAGGAGGTATCGAAGCTGTAGCGGTGTTGATTTCCACTGAGATGTGACCCGGGAGGGGCATAAATTTCCACTGAGAAGTGACCCATGTTCTGACCTTCCCCTGGCTGATTGCAGCGGGGGATCAAGGAGTGATCTACATGGCGCTATTGAGTGTAATCCGGCGTTGGCACTTTCGGGAGAAGATGCCGATCCGTGAGATTGAGCGGCGCACAGGATTGTCGCGCAACACGATCCGCAAGTATCTGCGCGCGGGCACGGTAGAACCGCAGTTCAAGATTCCCGACCGACCGAGCAAGCTGGACCCCTATGCTGAGAAGCTGTCGGGGTGGCTGCGGATCGAGGCCGGCAAGTCGCGCAAACAGAAGCGCACAGCCAAGCAGATGCACGCCGATCTGGTGTCTTTGGGCTATGATGGGTCCTATGGCCGTGTCGCGGCGTTTGTGCGGGCCTGGAAGGCTGGCCGGCAGATTGAGCAGCAGACCAGCGGGCGCGGAACATTCGTGCCGTTGGTCTTCCAGTCCGGTGAGGCATTTCAGTTCGACTGGAGTGAAGACTGGGCCATTCTTGGTGGCGAGCGCGTCAAGTTACAGGCGGCGCATACCAAGCTGTCGCACAGCAAGGCCTTCATCGTGCGGGCCTATCCGCTCCAGACCCACGAGATGCTGTTCGACGCGCTGACCCAGGCGTTCCGCGTTCTTGGCGGGGTTCCGCAACGCGGGATCTTCGATAATATGAAGACCGCGGTTGACCGGATCGGTAGCGGCAAGGCGCGACAAGTCAACGCCCGGTTTGCAGCGATGGCCAGCCATTATCTGTTTGAGCCTGAGTTTTGTAACCCAGCATCAGGGTGGGAGAAGGGACAGGTCGAGAAGAACGTTCAGGATGCGCGGCGCAGACTGTGGCAGCGTTTGCCGAGCTTCCCGGATATCCATGCGCTCAACGCTTGGCTCGAGGAACAGTGTATCGCGCAATGGGGTGATATCCAGCATGGCAGCTTGCCCGGCACAGTTGCCGATGTTCATGCTGGGGAGGTCGGCAACCTGATGCAGTTGGGGCGGCCATTTGATGGCTTTGTCGAGCACACCAAGCGGGTGTCGCCGATCTGCCTCATCCACTTCGAGCGCAACCGCTACAGCGTGCCCGCCTCGTTCGCCAACCGCCCGGTCAGTGTCAGGATCTATCCTGAGCGGATCGTGGTCGCCGCCGAGGGGCAGATCCTGTGTGAGCATAACCGGATCATTGAGCGATCTCACCACAGTGGCGGGCGGACGATCTATGACTGGCGGCATTATCTGGCGGTGATCCAGCGCAAGCCGGGCGCGCTGCGCAATGGTGCGCCGTTCACGCAGTTGCCAGAGGCCTTTAAACAGCTACAAAGCCAGCTTCTGCGGCGCCCCGGCGGTGATCGGGAGATGGCCGAGATCCTGGCGCTCGTGCTGCAGCATGACGAGCAGGCGGTGCTGTGCGCGGTCGAACTGGCGCTTGAGGCAGGCGTCGCTACCAAGACTCATGTTCTCAACCTTCTGCACCGTCTGACTGACGGTAAGGCGCCTCCCGCGCCCCCGATCGATGCGCCCCAGGCACTGCGTCTTGCCCAGGAGCCACTCGCCGATGTCGGGCGTTATGACGCCCTCCGTAATGGAGGGCTGCGCCATGCGTCATGACCCTGCCAGCGCCGCTGTTGTCGTCATGCTCAAGGCGCTCAAGATGTATGGCATGGCCCAGGCAGTCGGAGACCTCATCGAGCAAGGTGCCCCAGCCTTCGACGCTGCCGTGCCGATCATCTCCCAACTGCTGAAGGCCGAAATGGCTGAGCGGGAGGTCCGCTCGATCGCTTACCAGATCAAGGCAGCCCGGTTCCCGGCCTACAAGGATCTGGCCGGGTTCGACTTCGCCTCAAGCGAGGTCAATGAAGCTATGGTCCGGCAACTGCATGGCGGCGAATTTATCGATGGCGGTGATAACGTCGTGCTGATCGGCGGTCCTGGCACGGGGAAATCCCATATCGCCACTGCGCTGGGCGTCCAGGCCGTCGAGCATCACCGCAAGAAGGTCCGGTTCTTCGCCACGGTCGACCTGGTCAACGCCCTCGAACAGGAAAAGGTCATGAACAAGGCCGGCCAGCTCGCTGAGCGCTTGCTGCGCCTCGATCTCATCATCCTCGACGAGCTCGGATATCTACCGTTCAGCCCATCAGGTGGCGCGCTGCTGTTCCATCTGCTCAGCAAACTCTATGAGCGCACCAGCGTGATCATCACCACAAATCTCAGCTTCAGCGAATGGGCTGGCGTGTTTGGCGATGCAAAAATGACCACTGCGCTGCTGGATCGGCTCACCCACCACTGCCACATCATCGAGACCGGCAATGACAGCTTCCGGTTCAAAGCCAGCTCCGCAGTCTCCAAAACACGAAAGGAAAAATCACCAGCTTGACCCTCGTCCCGCAACGCGGGACACACCTTCCACCCGGGTCACTTCTCGATGAAAATCCCGGGTCATATCTCAGTGGAAATCAACACCCAGCGCAGCCTCCGCTCTGCGCCGTCATCAATCGCATGTCCTACAGTAAATGTTCTATATATGTTCTATTGCGATTTGACTAGGTTTCGTGGACAAAGGGTATCCAGAGTTTGACTGAGGCGAGCGCGACGAAGCCAAGGTAGGATTCCTTGGTTTTGTCGTAGCGGGTCGCAACGCGCCGCCAGTTCTTGAGTTTGTTGAACAGGCGCTCGATCAGGTTGCGCCATTTGTATTTGGC
>JBAQIQ010000140.1:0-1589 GCA_049288935.1 Candidatus Competibacteraceae bacterium | reverse complement strand
GTTCGATCGCTTCCGCCGGACGGCCGGTTCGCGCCGGCAGCGGCGGCAAGTCTCGATCCGATTCGCCCGCTCGCGCTTCCAACAGGGCGCGCACGTCGGATTCCCGGATCACGGATTTGCCCAGCGCGGCCAGATCGCTCTCGGTGAGCCGATGCCGATCCATCAGGTCGCGGGCTTTGCGGGTGATGCGCAAGGTCGAAACTTCCGGCGTCAAGCGGGCGCCGCTATCGAGAAACGCGGCGCGCGCCGCCTCGTCCGGAAACAGGTAACCGATGGACTGGCCGACCCGGGCCTCGTTGCCTTCCGCGAAGTCGCGCAGCAGCAGGCCGTCCACCTCGGCCACCAGCTCCAAGGCCGTTTTGGAGGTTTCCAAGACGGCCAAAAGCGCACCCGCGCTGACACGCTCGCCGTCGGCGACGGACCACGCGGTCAGGATGCAGACATCGTCGTTGGCGTTGAGCTTGGGGATGACGATGCTATGCACGAACGTTCTCCCCGATCAGCGCCTCGAAAATATGGCTGCTCTGCACGATGACGCGCTCTTCAAGATGTCTGGCGCAGGGAATGATCGAACTCTTGGAATGGAGGCAAACCACCGGGTTTTCGATCCGACCCCACAAGCGCGAGTAAATGGCGGTCGCCACCGACTCCGCCCAAGACCCTCCAGCGATACCCTCCTCGACCACCAGGATGCGCTTGGCCCGCGCCAAGTCGTCCAAAATAGGGGCCAAGGGGAATGGATAGAGTTGAGCGGGCGTCAGGATGACGGTCTCTATCTCATGATCGAGAAACGCGCGCCGAGCCGCCTCCAGGGCCGGAAAAACCACGGAGCCGGGAGCGATGACGAGCGCGTCGGGCGCTTCCGGTTCCTCGATATAAATCTGGGCGAATTCCTGTCGCGGTCCGATGAAACGCCATGAGAACAGGTCATCCAGATCGCCCTCCCGAATGCAGTGGCGCGAATACAGGGTTTTATTCTCGAACAGGAGGACCGGATTCCCGCGATCGATCAGCTCACCCAACAACTCGACGTTATCGTGAAACGGATTGACCTCGAACAACTCCAGATCGGGAATGCCGAGAAAATGCTTCTGGGGGCTCTGGCTGTGGGTCGCGCCGAAGCCTCGGTTCCCGCCCACGGTGCAGCGCACCAGGAGATGGATGGGTACGCGCCGACCATACATGCTCACGGACTTGGCGGCCAGGTTCCACAGGGGATCAAAGGCGTACCCGATAAAATCGCCGAACATGATCTCGACGATGGGTTTCTCGCCCGCCAGCGCCATGCCGCACGCCATGCCGGTGAAGGCGCATTCGCTAATGGGGGTGGAGAGCACCCGTTCGGGGAACCGGGTCGAGAGTCCACGCGAGACCTTGAACGCGCCGCCGTAGGGGTCCAGGAGATCCTCGCCGATCAAGCACACCGCCGGATCGCGGCCAAACAGCTCGTGGTGGGCGCGATTGAGGTTTTCGACAATGCGTTCAGCGTGCATCGGTCCATTCCGAAAGCGGTTTTTGCAGAGCGGCCGCGCGCAATTCCTCCAGCCGCGCGCCAACGCGCGCCGCCACCCGCTCGCACAGCGCAGGGT
>JBAQIQ010000139.1:0-21794 GCA_049288935.1 Candidatus Competibacteraceae bacterium | reverse complement strand
CCCGAAGTCGGCTTGATCCGCGTGGTTGTGCGGCGCGAAGCGCCAAGCAGCCAGCGGATACTATCCGCCGCCCCGTTGTCGCGGGCGCGAAGCGTCCGCGACAACTAATGATTATATCGTTTCCGCTTATCTACCATATTCGATTGAGGTTGACAAGAACTGTTTGAAATCGATAGTCTTTATCAGCATTATATTATTCATTGCAAGCTTTGCAACCCTGGAAATCCCACATGCTCGCTGTCCCTCCGGACCTGGCCCGTCGTTACGAAGCGCGGTTGACGCAGCAAAATATGCTGGCTGGGCAGCGCCCACATTATCACCGATGGTTACGTTATTACCTGGACTTCTGTCACAAGTACGACCTGGCGTCGGCGGATCAGCGAAGTTTGCCGGCTTTTCAGGAAAAATTGCGGACCAAGCACCAGCCGGAATCTCTGCGCCAACAGGCCGGGCACGTTGTAGAACTCTATTGGGAGATGGTTTCCCCATCCGCCGCCAAGCCACTGCCTCCAGCGAATGGCGTGACCCGGCAAGATACCGTAACTCGAAATGCTTTTTCCGACGGGATGGAGCGCGCTCCGAACGATTCACCAGTGCAGAAAACCTCGGTCGAGCCTCGCGCGCCGCTATCCCCATCAGCCCAGCTTATCTCCCAGCCCGAGAAAATGGCGACCTCATCCCCCCACCCATCCGCGCCATCGGTTATCGTGCGGGAACAGCAAGCCATCCTCAGTGCGCCGGGCGCGCCCGCTAATCTCGTCCAGGCGCTTTCCCAAAACAACAAAACGGAGTCGGCAGAATACCAATTGACCGGAGCCAGTTGGGTGTGGGTCTACGATGGGCTGACTTCGGCGATCAAGGTCCGGCATTACTCCCCCAAGACCTTGCAGGCCTATCAAATCTGGACCCGAAAATTTCAGAACTTTACCCAAAGCAAAGACCCACGATTGTTATCGATGAACGATGTCAAAGGGTTTCTGAACTTTCTGGCGGTGACTAAAAAGATCGCGGCGTCCAGCCAGAACCAAGCCTTCAATGCACTGCTCTTTCTCTTCAAGCACGTCCTCGAAAAAGAATTCGGGAATGTCGAAGGCGTGGTCAGAGCCAAGCGCAAGCCTTATATTCCGGTCGTGTTGTCGCGGGAAGAAGTGGACCGCATCATCGCCCGGCTTGCCGCGCCGTATGACCTGGTAGCCAAGCTGCTGTATGGATGCGGCTTGCGACTTTTTGAGTGTTTAAAGCTGCGCGTGCAGGATTTAAATTTCGCCATGAGAGTGTTGACCGTGCATGACGGCAAGGGACAAAAGGATCGCACCGTGCCCTTGCCAGAGGCGCTGGTTGTCGATCTGCACGCCCAACTGGACCGGGTCGCGCAGACCCATGAGGCCGACTTGGCCGCCGGCTACACGGGAACCTTTTTACCGTCCGCGCTGGGGGAAAAATACCCGCGCGCGGCCAAGGAACTGGCGTGGCAGTGGCTGTTCCCGGCCATGACGCTGACCTCCGTACCCGATACCGGCGAGCGTCGGCGCTATCATTTGCACGAGACCCTCGTGCAAAAGGCGATCAAGGAAGCGGTGCGGAGAACCCGGATTCCCAAGCGAGCCTCCGCGCACACCTTTCGCCACAGCTTCGCCAGCCACTTGTTGCAGGCAAACTACGACATCCGCACCATTCAGGAATTACTGGGACACAGCGACGTGCGCACGACCATGATCTACACCCATACCGTGCGCAGCATCACCCTCAAGGAAGCCAAAAGCCCGCTGGATTTTTAGCCGCCGCCGCGATTTTCTGTAACGGCGCTGAACTTGATTTTTTTCAACCATTAGGAATTTCATGCTCGCCACGCCCCCCCTGTTCTCCTACCGCAAATACTGGGCCTCCCGTTTCGGCATTGCGCCCTTCCTGCCCCGGTCGCGCACCGAAATGGACGCCCTCGGCTGGGAGGCCTGTGACATCCTCATCGTCACCGGCGACGCTTACGTCGATCACCCCAGTTTCGGCATGGCGATTATCGGTCGGCTGCTGGAGGCCCAGGGATTCCGGGTCGGCATCATCGCCCAGCCAGACTGGACGTCCGCCGAACCGTTCCAGGCGCTGGGCCAGCCTCGCCTGTTTTTCGGGGTCACGGCGGGCAATATGGACTCGATGGTCAACCGTTACACTGCGGACCGACGCCTGCGCCATAACGACGCCTACACGCCGAACGACGAGGGGGGAAAACGCCCGGATCGGGCCGTTATCGTCTACAGTCAGCGCTGCCGCGAGGCGTATCCCAATGTACCGATCATCATCGGCGGCATCGAGGCTTCACTACGCCGGATCGCTCATTACGACTACTGGTCGGATAAAGTGCGCCGCTCCATCCTGCTGGACGCCAAAGCCGATCTCTTGCTGTACGGCAATGCCGAACGCGCTCTTGTCGAAGTCGCACACCGTGCAGCGGCGGGTGAGTCACCCCGCATGATGCACGACCTGCGCGGGGTGGCGTTCGTTCATCGGGGCGCGCTGCCGGAGGGGTGGCGAGAAATCGATGCGACCACGCCGGATCGCGAGGCGCACACTCCGCGCCACGACCGCGCCCGAACCGTGATCCGCTTACCGGCCTACGAACAGGTGCGCGATGACCCGGTGCTGTACGCCCACGCCTCCCGTCTGCTGCACCTGGAGACCAATCCCGGCAACGCCCGCGCTTTAATTCAACGCCACGGCGACCGCGATGTCTGGCTCAACCCGTCGCCGATCCCGCTGACCACCGCCGAGTTCGACGCTGTGTTCGACCTGCCCTACGCCCGCGCTCCTCATCCCGGCTATGGCAACGCTCGCATCCCCGCCTGGGAGATGATCCGCTTCTCGGTCAACATCATGCGCGGCTGTTTCGGTGGCTGCACCTTCTGCTCAATCACCGAACACGAGGGCCGTATCATCCAGTCCCGCTCGGAAGCCTCGGTACTGCGGGAAATCGAAGCCATTCGTGACCAAACGCCCGGCTTCACCGGCGTCATTTCCGACCTGGGCGGGCCGACCGCCAATATGTACCGGCTGGCTTGCCAATCGCCGGAAATCGAGCAGAGTTGCCGCAAGCTGTCCTGCGTTTACCCTGATATCTGCCCGAACCTGAACACCGACCACTCTTCCCTGGTGCATCTATATCGCAAGGCGCGGGAATTGCCGGGCGTCAAAAAAGTACTGGTCGCTTCCGGGGTGCGTTACGACCTGGCGATTCGCGATCCGGCCTATGTCCGCGAACTGGTGACGCACCATGTCGGCGGTTATCTGAAAATTGCCCCGGAACACACCGAGACCGGACCCTTGGCGAAGATGATGAAGCCGGGGATGGGGGCTTACGACCGTTTCAAGGAACTGTTCGACAAGTACTCCAGGGAGGCCGGCAAGGAGCAGTACCTGATTCCCTATTTCATCGCCGCCCATCCCGGCACGACCGATGAGGATATGTTGCATCTGGCGCTGTGGTTGAAGAGTCACGGGTTCCGCGCCGACCAGGTGCAGGCGTTCTTGCCCAGCCCCATGGCGCTGGCCACTGCCATGTACCACACCGGACGGAATCCGCTGAAGGGCATTCATCGCGACCGGGGCGAAAGCGTCTTCGCCGCCAAAGGATTGAAACAGCGCCGGTTGCACAAGGCTTTTCTGCGTTACCACGACGCCGAAAATTGGCCGTTACTGCGTGAGGCGCTCAAGCGTATGGGCCGCGCTGATCTCATCGGCAACGGTCAACGGCATCTGATTCCACTCTGGCAGCCGGCGGGTACGGGCATGAGCGGCGGCGAAGGCGGGCGAACCGGGCGCAAACATGCGCCGCAGACCTTTTTAACCCGGCACACGGGCTTGCCGCCCCGCGCCGAAACCGTTCCCCCGGTGAAAAAGGCGAGCCGGGCGGATTCCAGACCGGCGCGTGCGTTCACTCAGGGCAGTCCCTGCGGCGGCGGCAAACGGCGCGGCGAGCGTTCCTGATGTGATTACTTTTTCACCGGATGCCCCTAAAATGGCTTGAAGAGGAAGACGGCAGCGGCCAGGGCGGCATCACCGCTTCGGTTCCGCGTGTTGCCCTTCCTTGGACGTGCGCCGTCACAACGCACAACGCTCTGCTGTTCCAACCCAGGAGACGGGCGGCAACGCGCCAATTCATCGGCTCTGCAGGTTCAAGCCCTCCGCCGTTGAGCTGGAGTCTCCCGGGAAGGAACCCTCATTCGAGGAACGCCAATGCAATACCTGGTTTCAAGTATTCTGCTGATTGGCCTTATCGTCCTCTTCCTGAAATATGGCGTCAGGCGCGAGACCATTTTCGAGTACGAGAGAGGCTTGCTGTATGACCAAGGCAGATTCAGGAAGCTGCTTGAGCCGGGGCAATATTGGCATATTCCTTTGCTTGTCACGATCCGCAAGCTCGACCTGAGGCCGCGTTTTGCGTCGATCAGCGGCCAGGAAATCCTGAGTTTGGATGGAATAACCCTGAAAGTCAGTCTCGCCGCCCATTACGAGATCATCGACCCGATTGTCGCAACACACAAGGCGGAGAATTTTCAAGAGGCGCTCCATCTTGAATTGCAACTGGCCCTGCGGGAAATTATCGGCTCTGCTGATATTGACGCCATTTTGCAAGACCGGAACTCGCTTTCCAAAAAGCTGCTGGAATTGACGGAATCCAAGGCCAGGGATTTGGGCCTCGGATTGATCGCGGTCAATCTCAAGGACATCATGTTTCCCGGCAAGCTCAAGGAGGTTTTCGCGCAAGTGGTCAGCGCCCGCAAGGAAGGTTTGGCCATGCTCGAAAAAGCCAGGGGAGAAGCGGCGGCCCTGCGCAGCCTCGCCAATGCCGCCAAAATGATCGAGGCAAATCCTCATCTTATCCAGTTACGGTTAATGCAGTCCCTCGGCCAATCATCGGGAAACAGCCTGGTTTTTGGCATGCCGCCGTCAATTCCCGTCAAGGCCCGCAATATCGATCCTTCGCAACTCGCGGCGGAATCCAAACCGGCCGGCGCCCCCAACCCGCAAGAGTCGCATGATGGGGGCTCGCCGTGACTGAACAGCACCCAATCGAAGCCTTGCTGGCGTTAATGGCCCGGTTGCGCGACCCGGACAACGGCTGTCCGTGGGATCGCGAGCAGACCTACGCCACCATCGTGCCCCACACCATCGAGGAAGCCTACGAAGTCGCCGACGCCATCGCCCGCGAGGATTGGACCGAGTTTCAGTCAGAACTGGGTGATTTGCTGTTTCAGGTGGTGTTTTACGCCCAAATCGCCCGCGAGGAAGGCCGTTTCGACTTTGCCGACGTAGCACGGGGCATTGTCGAGAAGATGACCCGCCGTCACCCGCACGTCTTCGGCGCAGAGTGCTATGTCGACGCTGCTGAACAAACTGCTGCCTGGGAACGGATCAAGTCGGCGGAAAAAACGGCGGCATCCCCACAGCCGACGGGGGTATTGGATGGAGTTCCCCTGGCGTTACCCGCCTTGACCCGGGCGGTGAAGTTGCAAAAAAAAGCGGCGCGAGTCGGGTTTGACTGGGGGGCGGTGGAGCCGGTGCTTGCCAAGATTCAGGAGGAAATCGGCGAAATTCACCACGAGATCGTCATGCACGCTCCGCCAGAGCGACTGGCTGATGAACTAGGCGATGTATTGTTCGCCGTCGCTAACCTGGCCCGTCACCTGCAACTCGATCCCGAAGCCGCATTGCGTGGCGCCAATGCCAAATTCGAGCGGCGCTTTGGGCGTGTCGAACGCTGGCTGGCGGAGGAGGGCCGCACCCCGGCGGAATCGACGCTGGCGGAGATGGATGCGTTGTGGAATCAGGCGAAGCGCGAGGAGGCGCGGGCAGCCGCTCTTCCCCCAGCGGGAGAGCGGCCGGGGTGAGGACGTTTTTTAGCTGGAGGCGCTGGCCCCGCCGCGCACCCAACTGGAAAAGGCGTTGCGATTGCGGGAACAGATGATGACCTTCCCCCGTCCGGAAAAACGCAGCACAATTCCTTCGCCGCTGGTCACGCTGCTGACCAGCCGGCTGAACAGACCGCCGCCGCCCTGTTGATTGGGCACCGAAATTTCGTAATGCAATTGGCTATCCCACGCCACGACATGCGCATTGTCGATGATCACATCCTTGCCCGGCGCCACATCCAGGATAAAGCCGGAGCCAAACCCGGAGACCGCAATGTTGCCTTTGCCGGTCGCCTCCATGACGAAGAAACCGCCAGACTGAGCGAACAGGGCGTTGCCGATGCTTTGGGTGCGGACTCGCAAATCGACGCCGCTTTCCGCCGCCACAAACGCGCCGTCGCTGAGCAGGTACTGGGTAGCGCCGACTTCAAGCACCTGAATCGTCCCCGGCAAAACCGGTGATAGCAGGCAATCTCCATCGCCTCGCGTGGCTTCGATGTGCTGCTGGAAGAACGATTCGCCATTGGCGAACCGGCGCATCAGGGCGCTGCCCAGACCGCCAGTCATCTTGCCGGTCAGATCGAGCGTGTCTTCCATCATCACCATGGCGTCGGATTCGCAATAAATCCGCTCACCCTTGCGCAGGGATACATGCAGAAAGGGGTCCACATCGCCGGTTATCGTGAATGTCGCCATCACTTCACTCCTCACTGGATCGGTTTCGGATACTGTTCAAGCCTTCAAACCTGTACCACCAATGCCCGACAGAGCCATTCCCGCTGGCCAGCCTGCAACCATCGCCTCTCCCTGCGGCTATTGACGGTCAAGGCCAGTTCCCGCACTGCGGGGTGACCGTAAAGGACCGGAGTGAAGCGCACCGTGTCCGGTGGGTAGTCGCCGGATTCGGTAATCTCCACCTGCAACTGCTCACCGTCGATTTCAGCGGCCATTCGGGCGACCCCATAAGCGCCGCGTTGGTAGCGCCGACTTTCCCGGTCATCCAGGAAATAATCCAATCGGGCAGCCCGTTCCCGGCAGAATATATGCAGTTCCACGTCGCGCAAGTCCATAAAACTATTGCGCAAAGCTTCAGCGTAATACGGCAAAATCGCCCCATCGCGGATAAACAGCGGCAACTCGTCCAGCGCGGCGGTGTAGTGCAAGGCGCGTCCTCCCTCCAGCCACTCACCCCGATTTATATCGAACCACTCCCCCGGTGGCAGGAGGATCGACCGTTCCTGCCTCTTTACCCCGCAGTGCATGATTTCCGGTCCGTGGCCCTCGCCGTGCAGGATCGGCGCAACCAGCACGGCGTCGCCGACCAGATATTGATCATCCAGATGGACGTATTCCGGCCTGGCATAGTGATAAAGCAGCGGGCGGATGATCGGATCGCCCTCTCGCCAGTGAGCGAAAAAGCATTGATACAGATAGGGCAGCAACCGATAGCGGGTGCGAATCGCACCACGAATCGCCGCCAGTGGGTCTGGCCCGAATTGCCACGGTTCCTGAGGCCGGGAATGACGGATTGCGTGGTTGCGGAAGAACGGGAACAAGCAGCCCGCTTGATGCCAGCGCACTAACAATTCGGCGCTGGCGTCGTCCATGAAACCGCCGACATCGGGGCCATTGAACGCCACCCCGGACAGTCCCAGATTCAACGAACACGGCAGCGCCATGCGTAGATGCTTCCAGTTGCTGGCGTTGTCTCCAGTCCACACCGCGCTGTAACGCTGGGTTCCAGCGCCGGCGCTGCGGGTTAGCAGGAACGGGCGACCGTCAGGATCAAGCCGGTCGCAGGCGGCGCGGCTGGCGATGGCCATAAAATGCGCATACTGGTTGTGATAGCGGTCATGGGGAATCGCGCCATGGCCGAAACGCATTTCCTCAGTGCGGCTGTAACCGGTTGCGGGGTCGTTCATGTCCAGCCAGACGCCATCCACGGCGCCGTCGCGCAGAAATTCAGCCAGCCCGCTAGCCCACCAATCGCGGGTGTTCTTCAACGTGAAGTCGGGAAATACGGTATCGCCCGGCCACACCTTGCCCACATACTCGCGGCCACTCGCAGTTTGGCAAAACGCTTGTTGCTCCCGCCCGCTGTCGTAAACGGCGTAACCCGGTTCGCGTTTGACGCCGGGATCGACAATCGTGACGGCGCGAATGCCGGCGGTTTGCAACTCGCGGTTCAGCGCCGCCGGATCGGGAAACGCCTGCCGGTTCCAGGTGAACAGCCGGAAGCGGTCCATATAGTCAATGTCGTACCACAGAGCGCTGACCGGCACATCAGCGGCGGCGAATTGCGCGGCCAGATGGCGAAATTCCGCCGCGCTGCGATAACTCCAGCGGCATTGGTGATAGCCCAGCGCCCACAACGGCGGCAGCGGCGCTCGCCCGGTCAACGTGGCATAACGCCGCACGACCTCGGGCAACGTCGGTCCAGCGAGGGCGTAAAGATCGGTGACGCCGCCGAAGGATTGATACCAGAATTCACCGGGCTGACTTTTACCGGCGTCCAGCACGGCGCGACCCGGATTGTCGAAGAACAGGCCCAGAAAATGCTCGCCAGCTTTGAGGATGGCGAAGGGAATGGCGACATAGGTCGGATCGTAGTCATCGCGGGCGTAGGTGTGGCGAAACACCGCCACCACGTCCACCGTCAGGCAATCGGCGCTATCGCCGAGCTTGTTCAGTCGCCGGGTGCGCTCGCCGAAACCGTAGCAACCGTCCACGCCGCGCAGGGCGAAATTGAGCAGCAGATTGTCTCCACACGCGCCGATGCCTGCCGCAACCGTTTCCAGGGTTAAACCGGCCAGTTCCAGCCGTAATTGCGCCGCACTGAGGTCGATGCGCCCTGCGGCGGCGGCAAACCGCACGGTGTCAACTTCCTGCATCGGCGTGACCGGACGCCCCTCACGCCATTCCGGCAACACCGCGTCCGAATATTGTTGTTGATCAGCAGAGCAGGCATTTTCGAACCGTAAACGCCAACAGCCTGCAAGGATGTCAGCGCAGCCAATGCGCAGCCGAACGCTCGGCCCGCTCAGTTCTACAACGTCGCCGGCCAGAGTCAGCGTTTCGGGAATATCGAAATTCAGCGGATGAATTTTCTGGCCAAAGAACATGGCGGCGTTCAAGGCTGGCTCTTGGGTCCGGCATTCTGATGTTGAACAGTGGATTGGTCTTTGGCCGTTGCCAGCATTTGCGCCAACTGCGTGGGCGGCACATAACCGGGCAGCATTTCACCATCTTCCAGAATCATACTGGGGGTGCCTCGCACGCCGATTTTTTGCCCCAACTCGTATTGCGCCTGCACCGGGTTGTCGCAACTCTTGTTTTCAACCGCTTCGCCGCGCTTGGCCTTGGTCATCGCTTCCTGCCGGTCGGCGGCGCACCAGACTGAAATGGCCTTGTTGAACGACTCGGAACCGACGCCCTCGCGTGGGAACAGCAGATAGCGTATCTTGATGCCTTCCTTGTGATAGGCGGCCATCTGGCTGTGCATCTTGCGGCAGTAGCCACAATCGATATCAGTGAAAACGGTGACGGTGTACTTGGCCGGGGCTTCAGGTCCGAAGACCACCATGTCTTTCTCGGCAATCGCACTGATCACCTGGCCGCGGAGTTCACCACGCCGGTTTTCGGTCAGATTGGCGCGGGAACCCAGATCGATGATGTCGCCTTGTAGCACGAAACGCCCATCCTCACTGAGATAGAGCACCTGGCCACCGAGGACGACCTCAAATAATCCCGGAATCGCCGATGGAACGACGCTATCGGGTTTTTCACCGTTCAGGGCGGCTTGCAGTTTCGTGAGGTCTGGCTGCTTCAGGGGAGCCGTAGAGACCGGGTTCGGTGTGGGCGTCGGCGTCGCCGCTTCAGGCTTGACCTCAGCAGCGGCTAGCGCCCCGGTTGCGTAGAGGGTGGCGGTAATCAGCAGGATTTTACGCATTGCAATATCCACATGATGGCAAGAATGACAGATTCAGAGTTTATAGAAGCGTCAGGGTTCCACAAGAGTCCTGATGATGAGCCGCCAGCCGGGCGTGTTTGGGCCGAGCCAGGGCGTCGCCAGGATTTTCATTTCGCGTTGCCGCCGGAACTGATTGCCCAGCAACCACTGGCCCGGCGTAGCGACAGTCGGTTGCTGACCCTGGATGGCGCAACGGGCGCTCTTGATGACCGCCAGTTCCACGAATTGCCGGAATTGCTGCGGCCCGGCGATCTGCTGGTGTTGAACGATACCCGCGTTATTCCAGCGCGGTTGTTCGGACGCAAAGCCAGCGGCGGGCGGTTCGAGTTGCTTGTAGAGCGTCTGCTGGACGAGCAACGGGCGCTGGTGCAAATTCGCGCCAGTAAAGCGCCCAAACTGGGGGGGCGGTTGCAATTCGACGCCGGCTTTACCGCTGCCGTCCTCGGGCGTCATGCCGATCTGTTTGAAATCCGCGTCGAGGGTGATGAAACGTGGTTGCCGCTGCTGGAACGCCATGGCCGGTTACCATTGCCACCGTATATTACCCGGGAACCGACCACGGAAGACCACGAGCGGTATCAGACCGTCTACGCTCGCCAGCCAGGGGCAGTAGCCGCACCGACCGCTGGCCTGCATTTCGATCCGGCGCTACTCGACCGGCTGGCGCAACAGGGCGTTGAACAGGCATTTGTCACGTTGCATGTCGGGGCGGGAACCTTCCAACCCCTGCGAGTGGAGCGGGTGGAAGATCATGTGATGCATGCCGAGCGGATCGAGGTCAGCGCGGCGGCCTGTGAACACATTCGGGCGGCGCGAAAACGGGGCGGGCGGATCATCGCCGTCGGCACCACGGTCACGCGGGCGCTGGAAACGGCGACGGATGATCAGGGCGTCTTGCAACCCTGGGCCGGCGAGACCCGGATTTTTATTTATCCCGGTTACCGGTTTCGCTGCGTGGATGCGCTGATCACCAACTTTCATCTGCCGGAATCCACGCTGCTAATGCTGGTCGCCGCCTTTGCGGGCCCTGCGGAAATACGACAGGCCTACCGCCATGCAGTGCAACAGCGTTACCGGTTTTTCAGTTATGGTGACGCCATGTTGATCACCCGCCGACCAGTCGCCGTCTAAGGCAGGCGGCTTGAAATTTTCCGTAACGCCGTTATAGAGTCGCCAGCATCATTCCAACGGAGCGCAACCATGAAACGCATTGTCCTGTTGGTCGCCACCAATCTGGCAGTAGTCCTGCTGTTGGGCGTGGTCGCCCGGTTGTTGGGTGTCGATCGCTTCCTGTACCAATCTGGCATGAATCTCACCAGCCTGCTGGTGTTCGCGGCCATTTTCGGCATGGGCGGCTCCATCATCTCGTTGCTGATGTCGAAATGGGCGGCGAAGCGGTCGGTCGGCGCTACAGTGATCGAACAGCCACGTACCCAGGCCGAGCAATGGCTGGTGGAAACCGTCCGCCGCCAAGCGCAGGGCGCCGGGATTGGCATGCCGGAAGTGGCGATTTACTCCTCGCCGGAACCCAACGCCTTCGCCACCGGCGCCAATCGCAATAGCGCCCTGGTCGCGGTCAGCACCGGGTTGTTGGAGCGGATGAGTGCTGAGGAAGTGGAGGCAGTGCTCGGTCATGAGGTCAGTCACGTCGCCAACGGCGACATGGTGACGCTGACTTTATTGCAGGGAGTGCTTAACACCTTCGTCATCGCCCTGTCACGGATCATTGGCTATCTGGTAGATCAAGCATTGTCGCGGGGCCATCCGTCGCGGGGTCCGGGTATTGGCTATCACTTGACCAGCATGGTTATGGAAATCCTGTTCGGCTTCCTGGCGTCGCTGATCGTGATGTGGTTCAGTCGCCAACGCGAGTTTCACGCTGATGCGGGCGGGGCCCGGTTAGCCGGTCGCGGCAAGATGATTGCGGCGCTGGAGCGGTTGCGGCAGTTGCATGAGCCTGCGCAGTTGCCCGCACAGATTGCGGCGTTCGGCATCCGTGGCGGCCTGGGCAGTGGCCTGCGCAAGTTGTTGATGACGCATCCACCACTGGAAGAGCGCATCGCCGCGCTGCGTCAGCAAGGATAGGCGTTCAGGCCGGCAAGCCGACGCTATTTTCAATCTCAACCAGCGTACTGGCGGAAGTCAAAGTCCAGTTGTTCGCTGGCTTCCGCCACCATATTGCCTTGTACCAGTGTGACGCCGAACTGCCAGATGCTGGCCATTTGCGGCGCCGTCGTGACTCCGGAGGCCACCACCCGGGTTTTTAGATCATGGGCCTGTTGCGCCATGGCCGCCATCGCCTGGCGGCTATTGTCATCCTTGGCTTTGGCTAGCCGTTCGATGAGGATGCCATCGAGTTTGATGTAGTCCGGGACCAATTCCCGGAGCAGACGGTCGGAATGAGGCTTGCCGCCGAAATGGGACAGGGCAACGCCGCAGCCCAGTTCCCGCAGGCGACTTTGCAATAGTCGGATTTCCTCGAAATACTCGTCGGCGTCGTCTTCCTTGATCTCGAACACCAGCAGCGAACAGGCCAGCCGGCTCTCCTTGAAGCGTTTGGCCAGCCAGTCAGGAAACTCTTTGTCCACCAGTGAATTTTGGGATAACCGGATAAACAGGATGGGCGGTTTCTCCCCGCGTTTCTGAATCTCAATCAACCCCGCCATACCCCGGATGACGGTCCATTTATCCAGGGTGCTCATCAGGCCATAGCGCACCGCCACGACCCCCAACTTGTCCATAGGCTGCCGGTCGCCGGCGTCATCGGCGATGCGCAGATAGACTTTGTAACGGGCGTCCTCGGCGCTTTCGAAGCTGACGATTGGTTGGTAGCTCAAACTGAAACGGCCACCGGTCAGCGCCTCTCGAATCAAGCGAATGGTGGCTTCATCCTCTTCGCTGACGGCTTTGGCGCCGCTACTCCGCCGACTCTCCTCCTCCTTGGGCGGCGCGTAGGTCTCAACCCGATTGCCGCCTTTCTGCCGGGCTGCTTCGCAGGCGCGATCGGCGTAAGCGAGAATCTGAAGGGCGTTTTCCCGGTTGCCGTGCGCATCGTAGATCCCGATGCAGCAGGTCGTTGTGAACAGTCTGCCATTGATTTTGAAATTGTATTTGGCAATGGTCTCGCGGATGCACTCGGCCAGCGCCTGTGGGTCGGTCGAGGAGCGGTCCGGCAGATACACCGCAAACACTTCACTGGTAAAGTAAGCAGCCATGTCTTCCGGCGACAGCATCGGTTTCAAGAGACCGGCGGCTTCGCGCATGAATTGCTCAAGGGCTTCAAAGCCCATGCCGTGACGGACGGCGGAATGGTCGGTGAACAGAATGTATAACAGAAAGCCATCGTGCTCGATTTCCAGCGCTTCAAGGAAAAACCGTCGGCTGTATAACCCCGTTATCTCGTCGAATTTCAGCATCTCCTCCAGTTGCTGGTTGTAGGGGCTCTTCTCCGGCGTCGCGTCACGGACGATGATCTGGGTGCAGGGCTCATCATTCATCCGGGTCGGAGCGCATTCCAGCAGCACCGGGAAGGTCTGGCCGTTGCTGCGTAACCCGACCAATTCCACCGGTTCAACCGCTTTGCCGGAGCGGATGCTGCGCCGCAATACGCTTTTCAGCGCGTCCCGGTATCCGGGGGGAACCATGTGGACCAACTGGATTTGGGCCAGGTCTTCTTTGCGCTGGTAATTGAACAGGCGCAGGTAGGCTGGATTAGCGTAGGTATGAACGCCTTCGTGAATGTAGGCGATAGCCTCCTGGATATTTTCCAGTAATGCCTGACTGCGGCTTTCACTTTCCTTAAAGCGAATTTCAAAGGATTGTTGGCGCTTGCGATCACGCAGGTGACGCAACTCCTTGCCGGTGGTCGCAACTAAATGGTCAGCGTCGTCAAGGTAGAAATAGTTGTCAGCGCCTTCCTCCAGCAACCGGGCCAGTCGGCATCCCTCACGGTGATCATCATCGATGACGGCGATGATCGGAATATCCTGCTGGGCTTCGGCCACCATCAGGCGGATTTCGGCGAGGGTAGGCAATTCGTCCGCGATGCGCAGCAGGATCAGGTCCAGCGGCTGGTAATCGATCGCGCTACGAGTTTCTTCGGCTTGGTCGGTTTGGATCAATTCGAGTTGATAGCCGTCGCCGCGCAGGGTTTTCGCGATGTGATCAATATCGGATCGGGAACGATCCACGACAAGTAGATTGATAAGAGAAGGATCAGACACGCGTTCCAACCTCTGCTGGGGGCCAGGACCTGAACGGGAAGCACAACGCTATCATTGAATTGATTCCACCGGGGTTTTGGCCAGTTGCCCCGGTTGTTCCCGCACCAGCCGGGGTACCAGATAACCCGGCAATCGTTGCCGCAACCTATCCATGATAGCCAATGCGGCGCTTTCCTTCACGGCAAAATGGGCCGCACCGCGCACCGGGTCCAGCAGGTGCAGGTAGTAGGGCAGCACCCGAGCGGTGAACAGCCTCTCGCTTAAAGCCGCCAGGGTCTCCGGTGTGTCGTTGACCCCGCGCAATAGCACCGTTTGATTGAGCAGGGTCGCGCCAATGCCGGCCAGTCGCGCCAACGCCGTAACCACGGTTTCGTCAATCTCATGCGGATGGTTGGCATGGCTCACCACCACCAGCCGTAACCGGGTCCGCGCGAGCGTCGCTAATAACCCGTCGTCGATTCGCTCAGGCAGTGCAATCGGCAGGCGACTGTGGATACGCACCCGCTCCAGATGAGGAATGTGATCCAGCGCCGTGAGTAACTCGCCCAAACGTCGGTCAGACAGCGCTAACGGGTCGCCGCCGCTCAAGATCACCTCACGAAGGCTAGCATCGCCTGCCAGGTAGGTGAGCGTTGATTGCCCTGCGTTAAGGTGCGTCTGGTTTTCGGCATAGGGAAATTCCCGGCGGAAGCAGTAGCGACAATGCACTGCACAAGCCCCAGTGACAATCAGCAGGGCGCGGCCAGAGTATTTGTGCAGAACACCCGGCGCGGCTTGCGTCGCCTGCTCATCCAACGGGTCAGCGGTAAATCCCGGTGTTGACTCCAGCTCCGCCGCCAACGGCAACACTTGCCGTAACAGGGGATCGTCGGGGTCGCCTGGACGCATCCGGGCGACGAAACTGCGGGGTACGCGCAGCGGGAATCGCGTTGCCGCCGCTTGCGCTGCGGTCAACAACGCTGGATCAAGGCTCAATTCCCGCAGCAACTCGGCTGGATCGCGAATGGCGCTGGCTAACGCCTGTTGCCAGAGCGGAGTCTGACGGAAAATCCCCTTTGCAGTTATCATACTAAGGTTTATCACTCCCTACATTTCAAAGCAAGGCGGGTTTCGCATGGCAACATATAGTACCAATGAATTTAAAAGCGGGCTGAAGATCATGCTGGACGGCGATCCTTACGCGATCGTTGAGAACGAATTCGTCAAGCCTGGCAAGGGTCAGGCGTTCAACCGGGTCAAGGTGCGCAATCTGAAAACCGGGCGCACCATTGAGCGCACTTTCAAGTCGGGCGATACGGCGGAAGGCGCTGATGTCGTCGATGTGGAATTGCAATATCTTTATAACGACGGCGAGTACTGGCATTTCATGGATCAGCAAAGCTATGAGCAACTGACCGCCGATGCCGCTGCCGTGGGCGATGCCGCTAAGTGGCTGAAGGAAGAGGCAATCTGTCAGGTGACGTTGTGGAACGGCGTGCCTCTGAGTGTGGCTGCACCCAATTTCGTCATCATGACCATCGTGGAAACCGACCCTGGGTTACGCGGAGACACTTCCGGCGGCGGCGGCAAACCCGCGACGCTGGAAACGGGCGCCGTGGTGCGGGTGCCTTTATTCGTCCAGAGTGGCGAGGTGATCAAGATCGACACCCGAACTGGCGAATACGTTTCCCGGGTCAAAGAGTAGCGGTACGCCGCCAATTTCCTTCACGATCAGCGATTTTGAACATGCGGATACCGACGGCTATGGCGCAGTCTTCGATGGATGAAATTAAACGCGATGATCGACCTTTTCGATAACGGATGAGGCAGACCGGCATGGCGGTGCGAGTGATGTTGCGCGGAGCCAAACCCCCTCAGCATTCACCGGGATACCGTCATGCCGCTCAAATAATTAATTATTATCAATACGTTGAATTAAGTCAATGATTGGCTCCTTGCTGCGAACGATGGCGATCATCGGAAAATAGAATTTTGAGTTTTTTGTGCGCACGATACGATGGACTCCCAGCAGGGAAGTAAACCTTCACTTGTTTGATTATCAACAATCAGGACCTTTATCCAGTGGCGTCTGTTACAAGACGCCATTTTTTATGAAATAAAAAATATTATTTTACAAATAGTTATAAAATTCACTTGTTAAGGCACGGCGGTTGCTAGCGATCTCGCGTCGCCCATTCCGGGCGGCAGCGAATCAAGTCGCTTTTGGAGGGAATATGATATCCGTAAGTTCAGCCCTGGCACTCACGCAGCGCCGGTGGATAGCATGCCAACTGCTGCTGCTCGCACTTGGACTGAGTGCGTTCCCGGCTTTCGCGGCAAACACTCACGTCAGTGAGGCCAATCTGGTATTACCCAACCTCGGCGATGCATCGCTCGCTCAGTTCTTCGGTGTCTCGGGCGCGACGCTACTGTCCTGGAGCCTGCTGATCTGCGTCGGTGGATTGCTTTTCGGCGCAGTCATTTACCTTCAGGTCAGCCGCCTGCCGGTGCATCGCTCAATGGCCGAGGTCAGCGAACTGATTTACGAGACCTGCAAGACCTACATGATCACGCAAACCAAGTTTCTGCTGATCCTGCAAGCATTTATCGCTGTCGTCATCGTCGCCTATTTCGGCTGGGTCCAGCACATGGGCGCACTTGAAGTGCTGTTGATCCTGGCGTTCTCGCTGATCGGCATCGCCGGCTCACTGGGTGTTGCCTGGTTCGGCATCCGCATCAACACGCTGGCCAATAGTCGCACTGCATTCGCTGCATTGCGGGGTCAGGCTTATCCGGTCTATGCGATTCCGCTGAAATCCGGTATTTCCATCGGTATGCTGCTGATTTCCACCGAACTGCTGATCATGCTGGCGATTTTGCTGTTCGTTTCGCCGGCGCTGGCCGGCAAGTGTTTCATTGGCTTCGCGATTGGCGAGTCGCTAGGCGCAGCCGCGTTGCGCATCGCCGGCGGCATCTTCACCAAGATTGCGGACATCGGCTCCGACCTGATGAAGATTGTCTTCGGCATCAAGGAGGATGACGCCCGCAATCCAGGCGTCATCGCCGATTGCACTGGCGATAATGCCGGCGACTCCGTGGGTCCAACTGCTGATGGCTTTGAGACCTACGGTGTGACCGGTGTGGCGCTCATCAGCTTCATTATGCTGGCCGTGCCGGAAGCCGCAGTGCAGGTGCAACTGCTGGTGTGGATTTTCGTGATGCGGGTGATGATGATTGTCGCCTCCGGCATCTCCTATCTGGCTAACGAAGCGATTGCCTATCGCCGCTATGGTGACCAATCCCGCTTCGACTTCGAAGCGCCGTTGACTTCGTTGGTGTGGATCACTTCAGGCGTGTCGCTGGTGCTCACTTTCGCGGTGTCCTACCTGCTGATGGGCGATATCGTCATTGCTGGGCAGACTTACGCGAATCTGTGGTGGCAACTCTCGCTGATCATTACCTTTGGCACCTTGGCCGGCGCCGTGATCCCGGAAGTCGTCAAGGTGTTCACCTCGACTAAATCAGCACATGTGCGTGAAGTGGTGACCGCTTCGCGGGAGGGCGGCGCCAGTTTGAACATTTTGGCCGGTTTGACCGCTGGCAACTTCTCGGCCTTTTGGATGGGAGTGGTGATCGTTGGTTTGATGTCCAGCGCTTACCTGGTGTCGCAGTACGAACTGGCGGCGGTCATCAACCCCGATTCGACCAAGGCGGTCATCATGGCTGCGGTGTTTTCCTTCGGTCTGGTAGCCTTTGGCTTTCTCGGCATGGGGCCGGTGACTATTGCCGTGGACAGCTATGGCCCGGTGACCGATAACGCCCAGTCTGTCTACGAACTGTCCACTATCGAGCAATTATCGGGCATCCGAGCTGAGATTAAGCGCGAATTCGGCTTTAAGCCTGATTTCGAAGTGGCTAAAGACCTGCTCGAAGAAAATGACGGGGCGGGCAATACGTTTAAGGCGACCGCCAAGCCGGTGCTGATTGGCACCGCGGTCGTGGGCGCGGCAACCATGGTATTTTCGATCATCATGCTGTTAACGGGCGGTTTGACCGAGAATCTCGACAAGCTTTCTCTGCTCTATCCGCCGTTCTTGCTTGGGCTGATCTCGGGCGGCGCAACCATTTTTTGGTTCTCCGGGGCTTCGACTCAGGCGGTGTCGACCGGCGCTTATCGCGCTGTGGAATTCATCAAAGGGCATATCCAACTGGATGGAGTGACCAAGGCATCGTCGGAAGACAGTAAGAAGGTTGTCGAAATTTGCACGATTTACGCGCAGAAAGGGATGTTCAACATCTTCATGGCGGTGTTTTTCGGCACGTTGGCCTGCGCTTTTATCGAGCCGTTCTTTTTCATCGGCTATCTGATCTCGCTGGCGATCATCGGTTTGTATCAGGCCGTGTTCATGGCCAACGCTGGCGGCGCGTGGGACAACGCCAAGAAAATCGTGGAAACTGAGTTGCACGCCAAGGGCACTGAATTACATGCGGCGGCGGTGGTGGGCGATACGGTGGGCGATCCGTTCAAGGACACCTGCTCAGTGGCGATGAATCCGATCATTAAGTTCACCACGCTGTTTGGCCTGTTGGCCGTTGAAATGGCCGTTGGCCTCGCGGCTCAGGGCCAGCATGTTTTGACGATGAACCTGGCGGCTTTATTCCTGATCATCAACCTGATCTTCGTGTTTCGTAGCTTCTACGGTATGCGGATTTATGTTGCCGTGCCGGAAAAACAGAACACGGCGGGAGAGGGCCAGGCCAGCGAGACGGTGGTCCAGTCAGCCTGATTTTCATCACTGGCGCCGCCCGTGGTTAACTAACACGGGTGGATTGCTTTCAATAGGGCATCTTATACAGGCTGTGGAATACCGGCCGATTCGGTTTGGCGCACCGACCGCGAAACCTCGGCAGTTCCTTTCTCAACTGCGGTCGTTGGGAAGATATAAGGCCAAGCGCCTAACTTTTTTTTGCCTGTCGTCCATCAGTTAGCTCACTGGCGATACCACAGTAAATCAGAGTGATCCATCAGCACGGCAGGTGGTTAGCGGGGTTCCAGCAGGCCGTATAATGCTGATTTCTCGTGGATTCACTCTGATTTCTCTATCCGCTTAATTTTGACGCCGCATCTTTCTAAACCAGCCGCTGTTCTGACGGGCGATGGCTCCCATAAGGGCTAACAATCCGGCCAACATCCAAAATAGCCAAGGTGCTAGCAATGGAATGTCAACCGGTGGCCGGACGGGTTGGCCATTGTTGGTTTCAACCGGTAATTGGTTACCAGTGATATCGTCGTCCACACTGCCATTACCGTTCCGGTCCCAGTGCGCACTCGCCAGGTTTTCGACCGTGCTGACACCGGACTGAAGCAATGTGCTGAAGACAATCACCACCTCGTTTTGGGCGTCGGCTTCGTCCAGCGCCCCGGGATCAGCCGCGATATTCCCTTCATAAACGACCCGATTGTTCGCCGGTTCGAAGACGCAGGTTGCTACCGTCGATTGGCCTCGCGCTTCGCAACGCAGGCTGTTGGGGTCGTAAATGGCGCCTGCTGGAACGGGATCGATGACCCGCACCCGATTGGCGGCTGTATTGCCGCCGTTGATCCAGACCATGCGCCATTCAATGACCGGGAAGCCAGCGGTATTGACGGTCTTGCGACCCGAGGGCGGGTCGAAAATTGCGGATGACGATTGTTGGTCGCCGAAGTTGGCGTTGGCAGCGCCATTGGGCGGAACCGTCACCGCCACACGGTTAGACGTGGTGCTGGTATAACCCCTGGGATCAGTCTCATCGACTGTGTAGTTGCCCGGCGCGATGTTGCTGAACAGGTAGCGGCCATCGCTACCTGTTGTGGTGGTCTGGATGGTCCCTTGGGCATCATCCCTCAGGACAACAGTGACTCCGCCGATGCCCAGTTCGCCTGGGTCTTGTACTCCATTACCGTTCAGGTCGTTGAACACCACGCCGCTGACGGTGCGAATCTGCTGGTCGCCAAAGTCGGGGCTGGCGATGCCGCCGGGCGGTACCGTCGCGGTCCCCGTATTAGGCGTCGTACTGACAAAGCCAGTCGGATCAGTTTCGCGGACGGTGTAGGTGCCGGGGTTCAGACTCGTGAAGAGATAGCGGCCGTCACCGGTGGTCGTGGTCGTGGCGATAACGCGACCCGTACTATCCAGAAGCTCTATCGTGACGCCGCTGATCCCGGGTTCGCCACGGTCGCGCACACCATTACCATTGAAATCGTTGAATACCACACCGCTGATAGTGCCCTGCTGCTGGTCGCCAAAATTGGCGGTGGCCGCGCCACCCGACGGTACGCTCACCGGTACGGTGTTATTGGTGGTGCTGATGAAGTCAGTGGGATCGGCTTCAGACACGGTGTAGCTGCCTGGCGCTACAGCAGTGAACAGGTAACTACCATTACTGGTCGTGGTGGTGGTCACTGATGGGCCTCCACTCGTTGGCGTCAGGGTGACTGTTACGCCACCAAGGCCCGTCTCGCCAGGGTCTTGAGTACCGTTGCCGTTGAGGTCGTTGAAGACCGTCCCGGACACGGCGCCTTGTGGCTGGTCGCCGAAGTTGGCGATGGCGGCTCCCCCTGGAGCGACGCTGATCGGCAGCGTGTTGAGGGTGGTGCTGGTGAAGCCCGTGGGGTCGGTCTCTCGCACCGTGTAAGCCCCTGGCGTGACGTTGGGGAAGCTGTAGCTCCCGTTCGCGCCGGTGGTGGCAGTGGCGACGACGTTGCCATTGGTGTCCAGCAACTCAATGGTTACCCCGGAGAGGCCCGTCTCGCCAGGGTCTTGAACGCTGTTACCGTTGCTGTCTTGATAAACGACGCCGGTCACGGCGCCATTGTTGGGTGGCGGTGGCGGTGGCGGTGGCGGTGGCGTGGCTGGACTGAAGCCATCCACATCACTGGCGGCGCCGCCTGTGGGTACGGTCACCGTGGTTGGGTTAGTACCCTGGGTCTGGGTTAGCCCGGCTGGTAGTGTCGCCTCGTCAATGTTGAGGATGGTGGCGCCCGCCGGCACAACCTGGCTGTAGGCGCCGTTGGCGTCCGTCGTCGCTATGGCTACAGCACTGGTACTGTCGGTGATGGCCACCTGCACACCAGGAATGCCCGGCTCACCGGGGTCGCGCACGCCATTACCGTTGCTGTCTTGATAAACGACGCCGGTCACCGTGCCTGTTCTGTTATCCACCGGATTAGTGTCGTCCGCCCGGTTGTTACCCGGCGCAGGGTCAGTCACCCCGGCGGGCGGCGTGACGGTCGCAGTGTTGGTCAGCGATCCGGTTGTCCCGGCCGGCACGGTTCCGGTCACGGTGAAGGTCGCGCTCGCGCCGTTGGGCAAACTCACCAGCGCATCAATCGCGCCGCTGCCGCTGGCCGTCCCGCAACTGCCGCCGCTCGCCGTGCAGGTCCAGGTGAAGGCCGCCAATGGCCCCGGCAGCACGTCTTGAATCCGGGCGTTGTTGGCGGCATCCGGCCCGGCATTGCTCGCGACAATCGTGTAGGTGAGGGTCTCACCCGACACATACGGGTTCGGCGTGCTGGATTTCGTGACGGAAAGGTCAGCCTGTGGCCCGATGGGATTGGTGTCGTCCGCCCGGTTATTGCCTGGCGCAGGGTCAGTCACCCCGGCGGGCGGCGTGACGGTCGCAGTGTTGGTCAGCGATCCGGTTGTCCCGGCCGGCACGGTTCCGGTCACGGTGAAGGTC